>JBARMS010000243.1:0-5580 GCA_049802575.1 Acidobacteriaceae bacterium
ACAAGCGCAAATTCCATCAGGGCCCGAGGGTGACGACCCTCAACTTCGAGGCCGGATATATGCACGCAGTCTTTCCTCAACGCCAGAACTGAAAAATCCGTGCAGCAAGGGCCGGGTCCATATATGCACCCACAGTCCCGCCGATCCTTCACGGATATGACGGGAGAGAGTATCGATGGTGGCCGGGTTATCGGGGTAGTGTGCAGCGATGGCGGCGAACGACGGCCCCATGGCCTTCGCTTTGAACTCATGGCATCCGACGCAATTGGAGCGAACGATGCCGAGAAGACCGTCGGGAACGGGCTCGGCTGCAGGGGCCGCCTGGGCTTGCTTCGATAAGTCGGGTATATAGGTGGTCGTGATCAGTACCTGATTCGAAGGAATTTCCTGATACTCGGTGGACTTGCCCTGGTAAGTGACCACGACGCTGTAGCTCACCAGGGAATTCCAGTTATACGCGGTGTTATTCCCAGGAGCCGTGATCCTGACGATGGGCGGCGCTGCTTTGCCCTGCTCCGCGGCGGCGCCCGGCGCGGCCTGACCCTCGCTTACGACCAATGCGATGGAGAGAGCTGGAATACTGAACGCGAGCGCGACGATCGCTCCTTTGATCCTGGACCTCTTCATGCTTCACTGATCTCCCTGGCAACTCGCTGCGCCGAGCGAATGCACGATTCCATGCCGCGGCTGAGAAGGTCGGCATAGGTTCCGGCAAAGTAGATTTTTCCCTCCGGCTTCAGGATCTCGGGCCAGAACTTATGCATAGTTCCCATGGGAAACGGCTCCATCTCGCAGCTGGGGGCCAGCTTGTCCTGGGTCCAGTCGCGGGTGAGCGCCTGCACGATGGTGTCCCTCTTGCCGGGATAAACCTGGCGAAAGGCAGCCAGCACGCGCTGGGGCGAGAGCCCTCCGGGGCCATTGGCTTTGAGGAGGACGCGCGTCGTCTCCACCTCGCTCGGCACCTCCCAGATAGAGTCGATATCCGGGTGGTCGAATTCCATGTTGATGCTCTTGAGGCCATCGTCGAGCCAGAACTTCGAACTCGCCTCGAAGACATAGAAGGGATGCGAGGTGTAAGTCAGGTTATCGACGACATATTGCTTCGCCGCGGAGAGCGGCGGAGTAACGGGGATGTTTCTGAACACAGTAAGACTGATGCAGTTCACAAAATAATCGGCAGTGATGGTCTTGCTTTCTTCGTATCCATACTCGCGATAGTGAACCGTAACTCCTTCATCGCTTTGCTCGATGGCTGTGATGGGGTGGGCCAGCCGGACGCGTGAACCGAGGCGGCGGGCGAAGGCGACGGGCAGCTGTTCGTTTCCGCCCTGCAGGCGAAAGACCTCGCCTTCCGAGAGCGGGATGCCGCGCGACTTCATCGCGGCGAGCCTCCATATCCAGTAAAGGGCGCTGGTGTGCTCGTCGCCCAGATAGTTGATGGCCGCCGGCGAGGCGCCCTCTTTCTTATAGATTGCGGTAATCGGGATGTTATCGAGATCGTCGAGGCCGGCGGAGAACGGGTGGTATGGATCGGCAATCTTCGCCACGTAGGGCCCCAGATAGAAACCCTGCAGCTCATACCATGGGTGATTCGACAAAAACGCGACCTCGCGGCTGTTGAAGCCGAGACTCGTGAGCGTCGCGGGCTCAGCCAGCATGCGGTTGGTGTAGAACTTGCCGCCGAGCATGCGCAGGTCGTTGACGTTGTACGGGACCGGAGAGCCTTCGGCGTTGGGATAGGGAATGGCGGGGATGTGAAACTCGTCGGCACAGGCGAAGAGGCGCTCATAGCCGGGTTTGGTGATGTGGTCCGCGCCAAAATCGGCATACAAGCCGTCAGAGAGGCCATCGCTGCCGGTGAGCACATGGCCGCCATACCTGCCGGAAGCCTCGAGGATGGTGACATCGATGCCGGCCTTCATCAGCTCATAGCCGCAACACAGGCCGGTGATGCCGGCTCCTCCGATGACGACCTTTTTCGGTTTTGCCTGGGCTGCAGAGCCGGTTTCCGGAGCGGACTCCGCCGCCAGCATGCCGGGATCGACGAGGGAGACGCCCGCGCCGGCGATGAGTCCCTTGATGAAGGTTCTCCGAATCATCCGCATATCCTTTTCTACCGCAGGATCCCTGGGAGGCGGCGCTCAGACCGGATCATCGCGAAGATGCGGCGAGCGGATTGGATAGCACGCGACGATCGGGGATGCTCGCAGGATTCGCGCTCCCCTGCGGCTTCCTTTCGGCGACTGAGAGCCGGGTTGCACCGTTGTACCGCGGGGCGCGAATGGGTGGAAAGAGGAAAGCGGGACTGGCGGGATGGAGTGGCGGCGGGATTCGTACGCCAGCGGGCCGGAACCAGGCGTGGCCCTGGATGGGGCACCCGGAACCTTTGGCAGCGAGCCAGCGCGGGAAGATCGAGCTCGCATGCGCGACCGCGAGAGGAACGAAGGAGTACGATCCTCTGACATCGTTGCGGCAGGCAGTTTGCCGTCAGGAGGGAACCATGGCGAAGCTGATCGTCTTCGCGGCAGGGATTATCATCCTGCTGCTTCTCGTGGTGGGCCTGATCACGATAGCGAAGGCCCTGCTCGGGCGAAGGCACTCCTCGGATCCACCGCCGGGGAACGCGCGCAACCAAAGATGGAATGCGAGGAACCGATGGAATGCCGCCAGCATCAACCATCCGATGAATCCCAACAGCCCGATGAATCTCAACAATCCGATGAATCCGAACAGTCCGCTGAATATCAATAACCCGATGAATCCGGCGAGCTTTCGTAATCCCAACAATCCTGCCAATCCGAACAGCATGCTCAACCCAGCGAATCCGATGAGTCCGCTCAATCCGAATAACCCGGCGCGGCGGGCGCAGCAGCCTCCTCCGGCGCCACGCCGCCGGTCTTAGCGGTAAAAAGCTGAGGGGAAAGACAACCGCGGATTCTTCGCTCACCACCCCCGAACGGAAAGACGTTCGGGGCCCCGTTCGCTCGGAATGACGAGGCTCTGTTTGAAAAGTTCCGTATTTCGCTCAGCGTGACGGTTCGCGTTGATGGGGCGAACTTCGGAGACAGGGACGCTAGCGGATCTCTTCGTCTTTCAGCGAGGCCGGCGGCGGTTGCCCATTGCAGCTGGGCAGGCCGGTTTCGATTTCCGTTCCCTCTTCGTAATCGTTCCAGGTTTCGATCAGCATGAAGGGGATGGTCTGGCCCGCAGGCACAAAGTTGCGCCAGAGGTTGAAGGTGTCGTGAAAGGTCTGGCCGCAGCGGGCGTCGATGAAGCGGCCTCTTCCCCAGGAGGCGCGGCTGTCGTCGAAGCCGGGCCACGCGCCGCCGACGATCAATTTGTTCGGATACTGCTGGACCATGGTTCGATAGAAATCCTGGAGATGTTGCTGGCCCCACTGCCGGCCGCCGCGAGGACCGGCTTTGACCCACACATAGAATCCGTCGAAATCCCTGGCATGCGGCGCGTCGGGTCCGGGCAGGTTCTCCTTGATGAGCAGCGGCTGCGGGTTCCAGCTCGCGAGCGCCGCGTGCACCCGGCCCCAGTCGGTTGTGCCGTGCGGAAAGATGAAGATGAGAGGCCGGCCCTGCCAGGTGACATAGGCGCTCGCGCCCTCGGCGCCGGGCGCCAGATACTTGTCGCGAAATTGCGTCAGCTCCGCGATGGTCTGCTCCGCGTCCTCTCCCTGCGGCGGCTGGTCGAGCATCACGGCCACCTGAAAACCCTGCTGCGCGGCTTCCTTCTGCACGATGGCGTAGGACTTGTTGATGTACGGGACGCGGTTCGCATACCAGTCCACGACAAAGCCGGTGATGCCCATCGCCTGCGCCCGCTGGATCTGCCGGCGCACCGCATCGGCATCGTGCGACGAGTAGCCCACGTTCATGTGGTCCGGCCTGCCGAACCATCCTTCGTAAACGGCGAGGAGCTCGGGCTCGTTGCTGGGCGCCTGATAAGCGAGATGTCCGCGCGGCGGCCCGGCGCATCCCTGCAGCAGCAGCGAGAGCGCAAGGGATCCGGGGCAGACGTATTTCCGCATAGAGTCGCCGGGTTAGACGCCTGGGGTTCTGGCGGGGGTTGTCGGGAGGATGGCGGGGGGCGGCTCGTCATCGAAAGATAGGGGACCGCGGTGCTCATGGCGTTGAATTTGGGGGGAGTCTGGAAAGTTCGCTTGGGGGGACGCGGTTGTTGGTGGGTGAAATGTTCGCCAGAAAATTCGGCGGCGGCGAAAGCGCCGGGAGGCGCGAAGCTTCTGAGTTGCCGACCATGCGCCCGTTACCAGGAAGCGTTCGCTCGTTGCGTTTAGTCGAGCAGCTCTTCTACAGACGCCATGATAGATTGCCGTTAACTCCCTCGACTCGTGGGACAAGGCAGCGATGATGAAGCGGTTGAGTATTGTGGCTCTGGTGCTTGTTTGCTGCGGAACAGCGGTTTGGGTTATCGGGCAATTGATTCACCGCGAAGCACTGGTTCGCAAGGCCCGAATTTGTCGGCAGCGCGCTGACAAGGGTGACGCGGAAGCTGAGGCAGAGCTTAGCTCGCTATATCTGCATGGTTGGGGCGTTGCTCAGGACGACGCGGCTATGTTTGCCTGGGTTCAGAAGTCAGCGGAGCACGGGAACGCGCACGGCGAAGCAGGGATGGGTTACGCCTATTGGTACGGCAGAGGCGTTGCGCCCGATCCATCTACATCGCTTTTCTGGTATCGCAAAGCGGCAGAACAGGGCAATGCGCATGGAGAAGCGGCGCTGGGGATTTTCTATGAAAAGGGCGCTGGGGTTCCGCAAAGCGATGCGGAGGCAGTCTTCTGGTATCGCAAGAGCGCAGAACAGGGTGACGGCTCCGCCGAGTACAACCTCGCGCGAATGTACCGCTATGGCCGGGGAGTCCCCCGGGACTGGCGCCATGCCAACCGGCTCATGCGATCCTCCGCGGATCAGGGGTACCCGCCTGCCCTCAAGACCACAACGCGACATCTTGCTTTCCTGCCCAAGGTTGGTCTGGTGCTGTTGGCACTTATCGGGTGGTGGCTGATCGCTGACTACCTTCCATTAGGCCGTTCTATGCCGGGAAAACTTCCCCACACAGCCAACGATAAAATCCTGCTCGGGGGAGGGGTGCTGGCCCTCGCATCGGTCGCTTTCGACTGGTATGGTTACACGCACGCGAAGTTCCGATCCTTGCAATATGGCCTCTCAGCCTGGTTGGTCGTCCACTGGCTCTTTCTCCTGCTCCTGGGTACATGGCTTGTGAACGCTGTTCATATGGGTAAGATCCGCTGAGCCTTTGGCCTCAGTTAACGAGACTGAAGAGCCGACAGTATCCGAGAATTAAGTGAGCCGGCCCCGCCCCGATCGACGTGCCAAGTTCATGAGAGCCCGGTTAACCAGCATACCGGAAGTTACGAAGAAAACCCCTCATGGGCTGAAGCCCGATCTTTGGGGGATGCGTTTCGGCACGACTGAACAGCTTGCGGAAAAACTCATCTGTTCCGCTCCTTGATGAGTGTGTGCGCTGTTTTTCAGGCGTCCAGCCGTGTTGTTGCCGTTGTTGTTTCGCCTCTGCGGGCGCCATTTTCTC
>JBARMS010000244.1:0-1835 GCA_049802575.1 Acidobacteriaceae bacterium
GTCGAAGGCCTCGCGCTCGACGGCCGCGAGCTCGGCTCGAACGCCCATGGCATCTTCACCGATCGCACCGCCTACGGTCCGCACGAAGACGGATTCCGCATCGAGGGCTGCCAGGTCGTGCGCTTCACCGGCGACGGGATCCATCTCTCCCACGCCTGGTGCTTCAGCATCCGCCACTGCGAGATGATGGCTAACCGCGGCGACGGCCTCAACCTGCGCGGATGGGACGGCTTCATCCTCGACAACTGGCTCTCCGGCAATCGACGCGCCGGCTTTGCCGCCCGCGACGAAAACGCCTCGGTCACCTTCACCGCCAACCGTGTGGAGTGGAACGGCGAAGAGAACATGGTCGTCGTCGGCGGCGACGGCTACCAAATCACCGGCAATTTCTTCGACCGCGCCGGGACCGTGGGCATCGCCCTCCGCCACAACCCGCAAACCTCGGGATGGAACAAGGGCCCCTGCACGCAGTTCGCGATCACCGGCAATTTCGTGAAGCGCAGCGGCAAGTTGGCCAACGCCGGAACGCACGACTCGGCACAGATCGTGCTCGAGGACGCGACCGGCGTCACCTGCACCGGGAACGTGCTGCAATCCGGCCGCGACGATGGAAGCCAGGGGATCTGGAGCCCTTCGGAGGGGATTGTCTATCGCGGCCTCGCGGATTGCGTGATTGCGAACAATACGCTCCACAACGGCGCGCTGCGCCAGCTTCTCGTGGACCTGGGCGGCCACGGCGATGGCGTCGTGGTGAAGGACAACCCCGGGCGGCTGTTCACGCCGAAATCCTGACGTCTGGGCACCGATTCAGCGCGTGCCGAAGGCGCCTGCGGAACCCGCACACTGCGCAATCGCTTTCACAGTAGCCCTGGAGAGGGACGGTATGATGGTCCACCATGGGCGAAAAGCTTCGCTGGGGCATCCTCTCCACGGCGGCCATTGGGCTGAGAAAAGTCATTCCCGCGATGCAGCGCGGCCAGTACACCACGGTCGCGGCCATCGCCTCGCGCGATCTGGATAAGGCGCGCAAGGCCGCTTCGTCGCTGGGCATCCCGACTGCCTACGGCTCCTACGAGGAACTGCTCGCCGACCCGAACATCGACGTCATCTACAACCCGCTGCCCAACCAGCTGCACGTTCCGCTCACCATCGCCGCGGCCGAGGCCGGCAAGCACGTCCTGTGCGAGAAGCCCCTGGCGATGGACGTGGCCGAGGCGCGTTCCCTGCTGGCCGTGCGCGATCGCACCGGGGTGGTCATTGGCGAAGCCTTCATGATCCGATCCCACCCGCAGTGGCTGCGCACTCGCCAACTCATCGACGAAGGCCGCATCGGCACGCTGCGCGCCGTCACCGCCGTCTTCAGCTACTTCAACACCGACTCGGCCAACATTCGCAACCGGCCGGAGACCGGTGGCGGCGCGCTCTACGACATCGGCTGCTACTGCATCCAATCATCTCGTTTTGGCTTTGCTCAGGAGCCCACTCGCGTGCTCGGCCTCATGGATCGTGACCCGCAACTACTGACCGATCGCCTCACCTCGGCGGTTCTCGACTTCCCTGCCGGCCACGCCATCTTCACCTGCAGCACGCAGCTCGTTCCCTGGCAGCGCGTGCAGTTCCTTGGCACCCGCGGCCGCATCGAAATCGAGATTCCCTTCAACGCGCCTCCCGATCGTCCCACGCGCCTCTGGGTCGACGATGGCAGCGACCTCTTCGGCGGCGGCATCACAACCGAGACGTTTCCCATCGTCGACCAGTACACGCTGCAGGGAGACGCATTCTCGAAGGCTGTGCTCGACGGAACGCCCCCGCCCGTCACCCTCGAAGAAGGCATC
>JBARMS010000245.1:0-27859 GCA_049802575.1 Acidobacteriaceae bacterium
GCGTTGCGCCGGCCGAGCGGCCAGTCGGCCAGCGACGCGCGCGGCAAATGCGGGTGCGCCGCACCCAGCGCCAGCAATGCCTGGTCGATCGGATGCATGCCGCAGCCCCGCTCCCACAAATGCAGGAAGTCGGAATTGGACAGGGCCCGCATAGGTTTACGTATTCACAACGCTCAGCGTCGGCTCCTGCGACTCGGTCACGCTGGTGTCGCGCTCCCAGCCTTCGTTTTCCAGCTTGATGTGCTCAATCGCGATGGCGTTCGCGTTCGCATCCAGATCCGGCATCGCCTGGTACTCCGAAACCCAGCAGCGGAAAATCTTGTACGCGATCACCAGCTGCCCGGCTTCGTTGTAGAACTCCAGGTAAATGTCCTTCCGGAAACTGGCCAGCGACACCTCGGAGCCGAGCGCCGCTCCGAAGTTCCACACCAGCCCCGCCCAGTCGTGGAACGCCAGGTCCTGCGTCAGGCCCCGCTCCAGCGTAATCGCCTCGTACTCGGTCTTGCCCGGCGACTTGTGCGACGTCGACGGATCGCCGCCCGACCGGTGCTTCACCACTTCCGTGGTCCGCTTCAGCGCCGTCATCTTGCTGGCGCCCGCCACGTACTGCCCGTCCCATTTCAGGCGGAATTTGAAATTCTTGTAGGGATCCACTCGCGTTGTGTTCACTGAAAACTGCGCCATGACGTTCCCCCTCAGGACCGGCTTTGCCCAGCCAGTTGTTCGATCTGGATGACCACGAACTCCGCCGGATACAGCGGCGCGAAGCCCACCAGGACGTTGACGATCCCCTGATCGATGCTGGACTGGGGATTGTTTTCCGAATCGCACTTCACGAAGTACGCCTGCTGCGGCGTCGTGCCCTGGAACGCCCCCTGCAGGAACAAACCCTGCAGGAACGAGCCCACGTTCATCCGCAATTGCCCCCACAGCGTCTCGTCGTTCGGTTCGAAGACCGCCCACTGCGTTCCGTCGTACAGGCTCGATTCGAGGAACAGCGCCATCCGCCGGATCGGCACGTACTTCCACTGCGAAGCGGCCGCATCGGCCCCCTGCATGGTGCGCGCCCCCCACACCACATCGCCGTACACGCGGAACTGGCGCAGGCAATTCACGGCGTAAGGATTCAGGTTGCCGTTCTGCGCGTCGGTCAGTACATACTGCAATCCGCTCACGCCGGTGAGCGCCGCATCGATGCCCGCCGGAGCCTTCCACACGCCCCGTGACGCATCGGTCGCCGCATAGATGCCGGCGACGAAGCCGCAGGGCGGGAAGTACCGCGAGCGCCCTCCCGACAGAGGATCCGGCGCAAGCACCCACGGGAAGTAATACGCGGCATACGAGGAGCTGGCTCCGCTGATCGAGGTGAGATCCGTGCCCACCGGTCCGGGATTCGTCACGCTCATCGCGGTGATCTGTTTGCTCACCGCCGAAGCGCTGGCCGCTGCCGGGCTGTCGACGATGTAGAAGGCGCGGTTGCCGGCGCAGAAACCCTGCAGTTCCGACACCGTCGCTTCATCGGCCTCGCCCGGTACGCACAGCAGGTTGAAGATCGGAACCGACGCCAGCATCTGCACCCCGCCCGTTCCCGGAGAGCCCGAGGCGTTGAGCGCCGCCTTGAACAGGCCGGCCGACGTGCTGTCCTGCGTGGGATCGAGGACGATCCCATCGAATCCGCCCGCCAGGAAAGTGCCGCCCACCGGCGTGGGCGAGGACGACGACAGCGCAGCCGGGGCTGTGGCGTTCAGCGCCTGCGTGCACACTCCATCGGCGGTCACCGTCACGTAATTCGAGTCGGCATTCAAAACCGTCAGCACGTAATTCGGATCGGACGCCGTCACGCAGAGATTGTTGTAGCTCTCCACAATCGTCGCTGCGCCGGTCGGGCCAATCGTGATGATGTTCAGGCCAAAGCGCGTGCCTGTTGGATCCATCGCGACGCTTTGCGGCGTGGCGCTGATCGCCACCAGATTGCCCCACGCCCCGGGATTAGCCGCGGTGAAGGTGAAGCCTTTGCCGCTGCCGTGGGGCTGCTGAATCTCCACCGAGGCCGCCGTCGCCGCCGGCACCGCCACGCCATTGCCGTCCGCGCCTCCGCGTACCGGCGAAAATCCATTCGCGGGATTGGCGGTTGGAGGATGCGGTTCGGTGAGCGTGAAAAATTTTGACGTGATGGCGGGCGTGGCGAACGCCTGGTCGTCGAAGGTTTCCATCACCGCCAGCGGCGCGCCCGCCGGGGCATACACCACGAGAATCTTGTACGTGCCGGCGTTCGTTCCCGCTGCGATTTGAACGCCGAAGGAGTTCGACCACGCCCCGGCAGTCTTCGCCGTGAACAGCAGGCTGCCCGTGCCGCTCGCGAGGGTGACCGTGCCGGCTTCTGTCCCGGTGGCTGTGCCGGTCGCGGCCGCCGCTTGCACCAGACGCACGATGTACGCCTGCGTGCCGCCGTTGCCGAAGAACTGATTCACCGCGTAGCCCAGCAGGCTGCGCTGATCGAGGCCGCCAAACTGGTTCTGGAAGTCGAGCCAGCTCTCCACGAGCACGGCCTGGTCGGTCGGACCCTGGTCCGCCCACCCGACAAATGCCGCGACGGAAGTGGCAACTCCTGTGATGGTGTGGACCCCGCTCGGCAGTTCCTCGATGTACACACCGGGATAGGTGAATGCGGACATGGATATTCCTCCTTCTCACGACGTGAAAGGGTCAGGCAGGGTCTGAGGGCTGCAGCGCACTGCAAGAGACAACGAGCAGGGGAGCGTAGTGAGCTCTGCTTCGTTCTAGTGAACTTCAGGGCCCAAACGTTACTCGAAAAGCTGGATGGTCACGGCAAAGCACCGGCAAGAATCCAGCGTCGGCGCGGTAAGAGGGATCCGCTGGAACAACCACAACTGGACTGCTCAACCGGACTGCAGCCGCCGGACAGATCGCGCGGCCTTTCCGCTGTTCGCGCGCTCCTTGCGAGCACACGAGGAGCGATACCCCGCGAGGTCTGGCCTGTAGCCTGTCTGCCGTCTGGGTGTCGGAGTTCCCGCCCCAGGAGGAGTCGACTATGAGTGCCGGTAGCAACCGAACATACGCCGCCAAAAAAATCTTGTCCAGCGAATTTCCAAAAAATTTCGATGATTGCGAAGCGGGGTCGCGGGTCGTCGCGTCGCTGCTGCCGGGCAGAATCAATCAGGTTTGCGTGAGCTCAAGTCCCCGCGAACCCAGGCGGAGTGCATACGCACCCGGAACGGCTACGTCCCAACGAGGCATGATCAGCGGCGCCTGAGCGCGCCCTTATGCGCGCAGTTTCGCGAGCAGTTCTTCCGGCGGAAAGGGTTTGGCAAGCAGTTCGATAGTTTCCCCCAGAGCACCGGCTTCTGCAACCAGATCGCGCGTAACTCCGTCGCCGGAAATCAGAATGGTTTTGCAGCCGGGATATAACTCGCGGATGCGGAGCGCGGCTTCGATGCCGCTCATCCCGTTCATTATCACATCGAGGACGAGCGCGTCTGGTCGTTTCGCCTGTGCAGCGGTGAGGGCCGCGTCGCCGCTGTAGGCCGCGATGGGATCGAATCCGTTCTGCCGCAGGATGAGAGCGAGGGTGTCGGCGATGACGGGCTCGTCGTCGGCGACGAGCACGACGGGCCTGGAGCTAATGGGTTGAACGATATGCATTGAATCCGGCTGTCCTGACGCGAAGTGCAACCGGATCGAACGACTCTGCGGCCGAACCCGACGTCAAACCCGATGCTATCTGCCATTGTCCTGTCCGCCCTGTGACGCCCGTCACGTATGCCCCACGGGTTTCCTCGTCGGGCCAAACGTCCGGGACAGCGCCAGCGCGCCGCAGGCCGCTCTGACTGCTGTGCTACGCTCGACTTACGGAGCGAAGCGTGCCGGCCCTGCATCCAATCCGCCGTAGAGCACAGATATACCTATGCCTTTAGCGACGATCGATGCGGCCGCAAAGAAGGGCGTACTGGCCGTCCAGGAATATGCGCAGCTCTCAGGACGCGCGCTGAGCAATCTGTTCCGGCGGCCGTTTTACTCCGCCGACCTATTCACCCAGGCCGACGTCATCGGCGTGGGTTCGCTCCCGATCGTCATCATGACGGGCTTCTTTCTGGGCGGCGTGCTCGCGCTGCAGTCGGCCTCGACCCTGACGCAGTTTGGAGCCGCGGCCTTCACCGGCCAGCTCGTCAGTTTCTCCATGATCAAGGAGATCGGCCCCGTGGTCACCGCGCTTATGGTCAGCGGACGCAACGCCTCCGGCATGGCCAGCGAGCTCGGCTCGATGATCGTCACCGAGCAGATTGACGCCATGCGCGCGCTCGGCACCGATCCGTTGAAGAAGCTCGTGATGCCCCGCATCGTGGCCACGATCGTGATGCTGTTTTTCCTCGTCATTTTGTCGGACGCAGTGGGCATCCTGGGCGGCGGACTGGTTTCGGTCTACATGCTGGGGCAGGACGGTTCTCAGTACTTCCACACCTCGTACCAGTCTCTGCAATACCCGGATATTCTCCAGGGGCTGGTGAAGCCGATCTTCTTCGGGTTCATCATCTCCACCATTGGCTGCTATTACGGAGTGAAGACACGCGGCGGAACCCAGGGCGTGGGCCGGTCGACGACGCAGGCGGTGGTGGTCTCCTCAGTGCTGATCATTGCCACGGATTTTCTGATCAGCCGTTTCATGATTGGCATCTTCGGGCGGTGAGCCGGTGAGCGCGAGCGGCGGGTTCGACTTGTCAGGGGTACCGGGAGCCGCGCCGGCGATCCCACCCCAGCGATCGCAAAGCACACTGAGCGAGCCGGCGAAAGAGCCGGTCGTCGTCTTCGAGGACGTGTCGATCGGCTTCGGCCGCGAGCCGGTGCTCGAAAACATCTCCTTTCAGATCCGGCACGGCGAGACGCGCATCCTGCTGGGGCCGGCGGGCGTCGGCAAGAGCGTTTTGCTCAAGCTGACCAACGGGCTGCTGCGCCCGGATTCAGGCCGGATTTTTGTTTTCGGAAAAGAGATCAGCGCCATGCGCGAAGAGGATCTCTTTGAGTTGCGCGGCGCCATCGGCACGGTGTTTCAGGAGGGCGCGCTTTTCGACTCGCTTACGGTTCGTGACAATGTGGGCTACAGGCTCATCGAGGAACACGTTCCCGAGGAGGAGATCACGCGCCGCGCGACCGAGGCGCTGCGGTTTGTAGAGATGGAGCAAACTCTCGACAAGTTCCCGTCGGAGCTGTCAGGCGGCATGCGCCGTCGCGTTGCGATTGCTCGGGCCATTGTGACCAATCCGCAGCTCATTCTTTATGATTCGCCGACCGGCGGGCTGGACCCGATCACGTCTACAACGATCATCGAGCTTGTGATGAAACAGAGAGACGTGGCGCACACCACGTCGCTGGTCATTACGCATCGGCTGCAGGATGCATTTGTGCTCGCGAGCCACCGGTTCAATCGGGAAAAAAGCGCGATGGAGCCGTTGCCGGAGCATCAGATCGATCCCAACACCAGCTTCCTCATGCTGTACCAGGCTCACCTCGTCTTCGATGGTTCGACAAAGGAGCTTGTGCACTCGGAGGATCCGTTTATCCGGGAGTATCTGAGCTGAACGGAAAGGTATAGGGGATAGGGTTTTAGGGCGGCCCGGTTGGAAATCCAATGAAAACTGCCCTGAAGATCAGGTATCCACCCCCGTGTCATCTCGAAGCACAGCGAGGGAGGCGGTTGCCTCTACCCTAATGGCCGTTTTAGGTGACGCGAAGGGCCCTCCATGACTGCGGTTTTCATTTTGTATGTCGTATTGATTGCTCTGGCTCTGCCGTGCGGCCTCGTGTGGGGATGGGTGCGATGGAGCAGGGGAGAGAAGAGCTGGAGTCTCATCGCCATCTTCTCGTTTGGCGGACTTGTACTGGCAACGGTATCCGCGCTGCTTGCGCTTGCAGCGTACGTTTATTGACTCTCGATTGGCGGATGGCCGTATTACGATCCGAGACTGATGAGAGTTTATCGGTGGGGTTTTCTGCTCTCGCTGATCGCGATCATCTTCGCGGCAGGTGGTACCTGGCGCAGGAACTCACTGCGCTGGCACGGCATAGCCTGTGCGGTAGGCACACTGGCTTTCTGGATATTTGCAGCCGCCAGCGAGTAAGAAGCGGGAAACATCCGTGAGTCAAGCGACTGTGTTTCCGATCCCCTAACTCCTAACCCCTCATCCCGCCGCATCGTGGTCGTAAAACCGGAAAAACAGAGACGGCTTCGACACCGGTTCGGCCTTCGCCGCCAGCGCGGCCAACTGCTGCTCGTTGTAGGGCGTGAAGTTGCGGGCGATGGCGACGTTCTCCTCCAACTGCGGGATGGAATCGCAGCCGATGATGACCGTCGAGACCGGGCGCGAGAGCGTGTAGCCGATCGCCTCTTTCATGGTCAGCGTGCCCGGAGTGGGCGCGAGCACCATGCCTTCCCAGGAGTGCTTCTGCTGTTCGAGCGGCGGTGGGATGAAGGAAGAGAGAAGACGGCTGCGGCCGGGGATCTTCATGCCGATAATGCCCATCTGCTTTTCGACCGCCAGCGGCAGCAACTGCTCCTGGAAGCTGAAGTGGTGCGGGTCGGCCGCGTTCAGCGCCATCAAAATGCAGTCGAAAGGATGGCGGTTCAGCGCCTCCATGAGCGCATCGGGCCGGTAGTGCCCGGTGACGCCGAGATACCGGACCACGCCCTGCTGCTGCATCGCGATCAGCGCTTCCATCGCGCCGCCCGGCGAGAAGATCGCGTTGATGTCCTTCATCGTGCCGATGTCGTGAAGCTGCCACAGGTCGACGTGGTCGGTTTGCAGCAACTGCAGCGACTTGTCGATCATGCGCATCGAGCCTTCGCGCGTGCGCTCCTTGGTTTTCGTCGCGAGGAAGGCTTCGCTGCGGCGCGTCTTCATCACCTGCCCGACGTACTGCTCGCTCCAGCGCAGCGGCCCGCCGTAGATCGACGACGTGTCAATGTAGTTCACGCCCAGATCGAGCGCACGGTTGACGATAGGCACAGCGGCGTCGAAGTTGTTCGGCTTCTCGAGCGCTGCCTGCCCACCGAGCGAGAAAACGCCGACTTTGTAGCCGGTCTTGCCCAGGTTGCGCGTGGGCATCGCGTCCTGGGTGCGGGGATTGTTCGGCATCGGCCATGTCCTGGTGTCAGTCTTCGTGTCGGCCAGCGCGCCGTAGGGCAGCGCGGCTCCGGTAAGAACGGCCGCCGCCGTTGCGGTGCTTCCCTTCAAAAATGCGCGGCGATCCGGATGAATCTTTTCCATGGCGAGCCCCTCCCCTGCGAGGTACTAACAGGGTACAGCGGGAGCGCCGTCCGGGACAGAAAATGCGCATGGCGCAAAACAAAAGGGATGGCTCGTAAGCCATCCCTTTTTGACGCTGTTGCGTTCCGTTTCTCGGTTAACGGCGTCCGTGCGGCTTTTCGCCACCGCCGCGCGGAGCGGCAGCCGGATGTCCACCACCGCCGCCATGATAGGCCGGGGCCGCGTGTCCGCCGCCCGCGGGACGAGCCTGCGGAGCCGGACGGTTAGCCGGACGATTGTAATTCTGTGCCGGGCGATTGTAGTTCTGTGCAGGCCGGTTAAAGTTCCGGGCTGGCCCGTTATACGCGGGCCGATTCGTCTGCACGCCGCGGTTATAACCCGCACGAGCCCCCGCATTATAGCCGTTCCGCGCCCCGGCGTTGTACCCGGCGCGTGCCCCGGCGTTATACCCATTGTGCTGGTAGTAGCCGTGGTTCCACGCAGAGTGCGCTGCGACGGCGGCGTGATAGTTCCACGCCCGCGCTTCAGGGTTGCGGTCGAACCGGCCATAATAGCCGTGGTTAATCACCGTCACGCTGCGCGAGACATACGTGAAGTGGTTATAGGCGATGAACGGCCGCGGACCCCAGCCGCATCCCCAATGGCCCCAGCCCCATCCCCATCCACCCCACGCGCCGACTCCAATGCCGAAGCCGAAGCCAAAGCCGACACCGACGCCCATGAAGAATCCCGGAGGCGGCGGCGGCGCATACCACGCAAACCACGGCCGGCCCCAGCCCCATACGGTCCAGGGATTGTAATAGGGCACGTACACAACCTCAGGATTCGCTGGCGCAATCACCACGTCGCCGGGGTTGTACGTCACGGTTTCCTGCGGCGTGGAGCGCAGCTTGCCGGAGTCATACGCCTGCTGGCGGTCGTTCTGCACCGCGCTCATCACGTCCGACGGCTGGTTGTAGTACGCGTTGCCCAGTTGCGTCGTCCAGTCCAGGTTCTTGTTCAAAGTGTCCAGCACCGTCGGGAAGGCCGTCAGCGCTTTCACGCTGGGATCCCATGGCTGGCTGTTCGCCATGTCAGCCAGTTGCGCGGGCGCGACGCCTTGATTCGACTGCACGAAGCGGTCCGCATCCGCTACCTGCGTTGGATACGTCGAAGCCGCCAGCACCTGAGCCACAAGCGAATCAGGATAGAGCGCGATGGGCGCGACCAGCTGGTTGAGCTGATCCGGGCTCAAGGTTTGATACTGCTGCGGCGGCGCCTGATCCGGCGGCGGGGGGCCCTGGTCATCGGCCGGCGGCGGAGGAGCCTGATCCGCCTGCTGCGCCTGATCCGGCGGCGGAGGCGGGGGCGCTTGCTGCCCGAACGCAGTCACGCCTCCCAGTCCGAGCGGGATCATGAGACCGGCCAGCGCAAGAGCCACGCTGCGCTTTGAAAGGTCGAGAGCCACCGCGGCCAGGCCGCGCGTGGCGCGTCGCGCTGTGGTGAAAAGTTCAGAGTAGTCGTTCATATCGTCCTCTCAGCCCTGTTCCGGGCCAATCCTCTAGGGGCGCTTCAAACTATAACGCTCCACTACCGTATGGGACACGCAACCAGGGGTTTAAGTTGCGCAGAGCCTGCCGATTCAGCCGCTCAGCCGCTGACAGAATCAAAGAATCGTCGCAGGATGCGGGCAACCAGATCGGGCTGCTCGAAAGGGGCAAAATGGCCGGCGTCGGGAATCTCTGTGTACTCGGCGCCATAGCCGCCGTTGCGGATCTGCTCGGCGAGCAAACGCATATCGGCAGGCGTAGAGCCCGGATCTTCGCCCCCGGCGATCACGCAGCAGGGAACGCAAATGGTGCGCGCGGTTGCGACGGAGTCGGGACGAGCTGCCAGGCCCTGCTGGACGGCAATGACGGCTGCAGCGGAGACGGCCTGCATCATCTCGCGCGCCTCGCCAATCTTCTGTGGCCAGCGCTGGCGAGCCGTGGGACCGATGAGCGTCCCGAGGTTCGACTCGATGAAGTCCGCTGTACCGCGCTCGCGGATCTTCCCAATGGTCTCTACGCGCTTCGCACGGGCGGCGTCGTCATCGGCCTGAGGTTTCGAGCAGCAAAAGGCGAGACCCAGCACGCGAGCCGGCATCGTGCGCCACACCTCGTAAAGCGTGTAGCCGCCAATCGAGCAGCCGCCCAACATCGCTTTCCCGATTCCAAGATGGTCGAGGAGCCGCGCCGCATCGGCCGCCAGTCGTTCGACCGTGATCGGCGCCGGAGGAGATTCGGGAGCAGCCTGAGACTGCCCATGCCCGCGGAGATCGGGAAGGATCACGCGATACCGCGAAGCGAGCCGGTCCGCGACGGGCTTCCAAAAGCGATGATCGACCGGCGTGGGATGCAGCAGAACCACGTCGGGGCCCTTGCCCGTGATGGTGTAAAACAGCTTCGCTCCTTCGGAATAGAAGAACACGGTAGCTACAGGGTATAGGTTCCCGCCCGGGGGTGCGCAGCGCACGGCACTGAGGCCGCGAAGAGTTCCGGATTCGCCAGTGAATCTAGCTCGACGGCGGATAAGGCGCGGCAGGCGGAAGCAAAATCGGCTCCTCCGGCATCACGATCCAGAAGATCACGTAGGCAAGCAAACCCGAGCCGCCGCCAAAGACGGTCAGTAACACCGTGATCACGCGGACCCACACCACATCCCAGGCATAAGCATTCGAGAGCCCCTGGCAGACGCCGGCGATCATGCGCCCGGTGCGGGGTCGGATCAGGCGCGTGACGGTCTGAGGATAAGGCGCCGGAGGGGGTGGCGCCGCATACATCTGGGCTCCGCAACCGGGGCAGAAGCGCGCTTCGTCGGCCAGCGCCTTTCCGCAATTTCTGCAATAGATAGCCATGACCTCATCCTCCCTGAAAGCGCACCGGAGCGATCGTTGCCAGCCTCCGGCAAACAGTTAGCATAACCCGCCTGCCGAGGGTGCCGACAAGTGCAAAGTGACGGGCGGCCGGTGGCAGGCGCGTACAGGGTTAGATACGAAAACCCGCCCGGGGTGGTTCCCCGGCTATCCACCGCCGAGGCTGAGCCGGATCGGCGTTCATCAGGCGGCATCAGATTGTGCATCTTATCGTGGGGAACCGGGACAACACAGATCCGTTGAGAGCGAGGGAATGCCATGCAACGATTGCAGGGGAAAGTGGCCATTGTCACGGGAGCCGGGTCCGGGATCGGTCAGGGAATCGCCATCCGCCTGGGCCGCGAGGGCGCAAAGGTCGTCATCGATTATGTGGGCAGCGAGAGCGGCGCCGACGACACGCGCAAAGCTATTGAGGCGGCGGGCAGCCATGGTGCCGTGGTGCAGGCGGACGTGACAAAGATGACCGACATCCAGAAGCTCGTCGAGACAGCCTGGACGCAGTTCGGGGGCGCGGACATCCTGGTGAACAATGCCGGCATGGAGAAGCGTTCGGACTTTTGGGATACGCCAGAAGCGGATTATGACAAGGTGATGGCCGTGAACCTGAAAGGCCCGTTCTTCCTCACCCAGGCCTTTGTGCGTCGGTTGCGCGATGCCAAAAGGCCCGGGCGCGTCATCAACATCAGCTCCGTCCACGAAGACATGGCGTTTCCCGGATTCGCCACCTACTGCTGCAGCAAAGGGGGCCTGCGCATGCTGATGCGCGATCTAACCGTCGAGCTGGGGCCGCTCGGCATTACGGTGAATAACATCGCGCCAGGAGCCATCGCCACACCGATCAATACGGCTCTGCTGAACAACAAGACCGAACTGGACGCCCTGCTCAGGAATATCCCCCTGGGGCGCCTTGGAACGACGGAAGATGTTGCAGGAATGGCGGCTTTCCTGGCTTCCGACGAAGCATCTTATGTAACCGGCGCCACCTTCCTCGTGGATGGCGGGCTGATGCGAAACTATCGCGAGCAGTAGAGACAGACATCGGAGGCAGCATTTTTCGGGATCTATGGCCGCAAAGATCGAAGATTACGCGTTGATTGGCGATTGTGAGACGGCGGCGCTGGTCGACCGCGGAGGTTCGATCGACTGGCTCTGCTGGCCCGATTTTTCCTCCTGCGCCTGGTTCGCCTCGTTGCTCGGCAACGAGGACAACGGCTACTGGAAACTCGCCCCCGCCGGCCGCGGCTGGAAATCGAAGCGCGCCTATCGCGACCACACGCTGATTCTGGAGACCACATTCGAGTCGAAAAAGGGTGCCGTGCGCCTCATCGATTTCATGCCCGTCCGGCAGCGGAATTCCGACGTGGTGCGCATCGTGGAAGGCCTCCGCGGCCGCGTGGATATGCGCATGGAACTGGCCCTGCGCTTCGACTACGGCAAAGTCGTGCCCTGGGTCACGGCCATTGACGATGGAGTCCGCGCCGTGGCCGGCCCGGGCGTGGTGATGCTGCACGGATCGGAGCCCGTCCACGGCGAAGATCTGAAAACCGTCTCCGAGTTCGTGCTGCACAAGGGCAAGCGCGCGTGGTTCACGCTGACCTATGGCGACTCCACCAAGGCCGCGCCCTCCCGCATCAGCGCCTTCAGCGCCCTGCGCGAAACCGAGCGATTCTGGAAGAGCTGGACGAAGATCTCCCAGTACGAGGGCGATTACAGCAATGCAGTCGAGCGGTCGCTGATCACGCTCAAGGCCATGACGTTCAAGCCGTCCGGCGGTGTCGTCGCCGCGCCTACCACATCCTTGCCGGAGCAAATTGGGGGGACGAGGAACTGGGATTACCGCTACTGCTGGCTCCGCGACACGACTTTCACACTGCTCTCCATGACCCACGCCGGCTACTACGAAGAAGCGAAAGAGTGGATGAACTGGCTGCTCCGCGCCCTCGCCGGGAGCCCGGATAAGGTCCAGATCATGTATGGCCTCAAAGGTGAGCGTGGGTTGCCGGAATGGGAAGTGGACTGGCTCGACGGCTACGAAGGATCGAAGCCGGTGCGCATCGGCAACGCGGCGTCGAAGCAGGTGCAGCTCGATATCTACGGCGAGATGCTGGACACCTTCTTCCACGCGCTGCACGGGGTCGGCCGCAGGCGCAAAGAGGAATTCCGCGCGCTCGCTCTGCTGCTGGACCACCTGGAACAAATCTGGGATCTGCCCGACGCCGGGATCTGGGAAGTGCGCGGCGGCGACAAGCAGTTTACCTATTCGAAAATGATGGCCTGGGTCGCCTTCGACCGCGCGATTCGCATCGCGGAGGTTCTGCGCCACAATGACCAGGTGGAGAGATGGAAGGAACTGCGGGACTGCATCCGCGATCAGATTTGCCGGATGGGCTTCAACCGGAGCAAGAACAGCTTTGTGCAGTATTACGGAGCGCACGAGCTGGACGCCGCGCTGCTGCTCATGCCGCTGGTCGGCTTCCTGCCCGCGGACGATCCGCGCATCGTCGGAACCGTGGAGGCGATCGAGCGCGAGCTGATGCCGGATGGCCTGGTTATGCGCTACGAGACCGCGAAGGCCAGCGATGGGCTGCCGCCGGGCGAAGGAGCCTTTCTGGCGTGCAGCTTCTGGATGGTGAGCTGCCTCAGGGCCATCGGCCGCCCCAAAGACGCACGCCGCCTCTTCGAGCGGATCCTTCGCCTGCGTAACGATGTCGGCCTCCTCGCCGAAGAGTACGACACGGAGCATCGTCGGCAGGTCGGCAATTTTCCCCAGGCCTTTTCGCATATTGCGCTGGTCAACGCGGCCTTCGATTTGGAAGGCCGGAACGGTATCCGGGCGCGTGCCCATCAAAGGCATCCGTCGGCAGTGTGGAAGCGATAATCAACGCGCCAGAAGTCGCAGCACCGGGATCAATTCAGCGAAGGAACGGGAAGGCATGCATCGATTTCGCGTCTGGGCTCCGAAAGCGCGACGTGTCCGCGTCGCAGTCGATGGAGAGAAGTATTCACTCGAGCGGGGTGCGGGCGGCTGGTGGGAAGCGGATATCGTACGCGCCGCTCCCGGCACAGACTACGCATACTTCCTGGATGACGAGGACCTCGCGTTGCCCGATCCGCGCGCGGCCTGGCAACCGCACGGCGTCCACGGACCGTCGCGCGTCCTCGATCCCGCGGCCTTCACCTGGACCGACTCCGCATGGGAGCCTCCGCCGCTGAAGAGCGCCGTCATCTACGAACTCCACATCGGCACGTTCACGCCCGAAGGCACGCTCGACGCGGCCGCGCACAAGCTCGATGCGCTGCGTGAGCTGGGCATCACTCACGTGGAACTGATGCCGGTGAATTCCTTCGCCGGAAATCACGGCTGGGGCTACGACGGCGTCGACCTCTTTGCTCCGCACGAGCCCTACGGAGGTCCGCAGGCGCTCAACCGTTTTGTCGATGCCTGCCACGCGAAAGGACTGGCCGTCCTGCTCGACGTGGTCTACAACCACTTGGGGCCGGCAGGGAATTACCTCGGCAAATTCGGCCCCTACTTCACCAGCGCGCACCACACGCCGTGGGGCGACGCGGTCAATCTCGAAAACGCCGGCAGCTACGAAGTGCGGCGCTTCTTCTGCGACAACGCGCTCATGTGGCTCCGTGATTACCACTTCGACGGATTGAGGCTCGACGCGGTGCACGCGTACAACGACCGCTCGGCGATCAACTTCATGGAGCAAATCGCGTCCGAAGTCCACGCGCTGGAAGCGCAAACGGGCCGTTACTATGTAGTTATCGCCGAAAGCGATCTGAACGACCCGCGCCTCGTCACCGCGCCCGAAGCCGGCGGCTACGGCATGGACGCACAGTGGAGCGATGACTTCCATCACTCCCTCGTGACGGCTCTCACCGGCAAGCGCGAGGGATACTACTCGGATTTCGGCAGCCTCGCGGATTTGGCGAAGGCACTGCGCGACGTGTTCGTCTATGACGGGCGCTACTCGCCCTATCGGGATCGCATCCACGGCCGCCCGGTGCGCGGATTGCCGGGATGGCGATTCCTCGGGTACTCCCAGAATCACGATCAGGTGGGCAATCGCGCCCACGGCGAGCGCCTGGTGCATCTCGCAGGTCTGAAGCGCGCCAGGATTGCCGCCGTAATGGAAATGACGGCGCCGTTTGTCCCCATGATCTTTCAGGGCGAAGAATGGTCCGCCTCGTCCCCGTTTCAGTTCTTCACCGATCACGAGCAGGGTCTGGGCAAGCTCGTGTCGGAGGGCCGCAGGAAGGAATTCGTCGCCTTCGGCTGGGATCCCAGCGACATTCCCGATCCGCAGGATCGGCAGACGTATCAGCGCTCCAGGCTCAACTGGGACGAGCGCGGGCAAGGCGAGCACGCCGCCATGCTCGCGTGGTATCGGGAACTCATCGCGCTGCGCAAATCGACTCCCGAACTAACCGATGGCGATTTAAGCGAGGTTCGCGTTCGTTGCAACGAAGAGCAGCAGTGGCTGGTGATGGAGCGCGGCCGCATGACGGTGGCCTTTTCGCTCGCGCAAGAGCCCGTCGAAGTCGCCGTTCGCGCCGGATCGCGCATTGCGCTGCAGTCGGAATCGGGCGTTGCCGTGCAGAACGGTACCGTGACGCTGCCGCCTGATTCAGTCGCGATTCTGGTTACTGCCGCGGCCGGCACAGTACAGTAAGAGACGATGGACGAGCTGTGGTTCGCACTCATCCTGTGCCTCAGTTCCCTCGGAGCGGGATTGCTGGGCGCGCTGAGCGGGTTGGGCGGCGGCGTGGTCATCGTGCCGCTGCTGACCATCGCGTTTCATGTCGACATTCATTACGCGATCGGCGCCTCGCTGGTCTCGGTCATCGCCACCTCCTCGGGCGCGGCCGCGGCCTATGTCCGCGAGGGATTCTCGAATATCCGCGTCGGCATGTTTCTCGAGATCGCCACGACCCTCGGGGCGCTGGTAGGCGCATGGCTCACCACCAAAGTGCCGACCCAGGCCATCGGCGTCGTCTTCGGCCTGGTGCTGCTCTACTCCGCCTATGCCTCGCTCTCCAAAAGGCACGAAGAGATCACCGCGAATCCCGATCCGCTGGCCATGCGCTTGCGCCTCGCGGGCGATCTGCCCACGGCCGATGGAGATCAGCATTACGTCGCGCAGCGCGTGCCCCTGGGCTTCGGCCTCATGTGGATGGCAGGCGCGCTCTCCGGCCTGCTCGGCATCGGCTCGGGCGCGGTGAAGGTCATCGCTATGGATCAGGCGATGCGCCTTCCCTTCAAAGTTTCCACCACCACCAGCAACTTCATGATCGGCGTCACGGCGGCGGCCAGCGCCGGGCTCTAC
Organism: Acidobacteriaceae bacterium; assembly: GCA_049802575.1. Lineage (GTDB taxonomy): Bacteria > Acidobacteriota > Terriglobia > Terriglobales > Acidobacteriaceae > Palsa-343. The sequence goes on from JBARMS010000245.1 coordinate 15,510, forward strand.
TGGCACAGCGGCTACATGGCGCCATCCCTGGTGCTGCCGGTGATGCTAGGCGTCCTGGTCGGATCCATGGTCGGTTCGCGTCTGCTGGTAAGGGCCCATGTACGAACGCTGAAGATCGTCTTCTCGCTCGTCATCGTGGCCCTCGGTATTGAAATGATCGTGCATAGCCTCACGGGGAAATAGCCATGCCATGGACCGATAAGCGCATTGAGACCTGGGTGGGCGCCGTACTGCAAATCGGCGTCATGCTGGCGGCCGTGGTGGTGCTCGCCGGCGGCATTCTGTATCTCGCGCAGAATCGCGGCCCCCGGCCGAATTACAGCCAGTTCCATGGCGAACCGGCTCAATTGCTCAGCGTGGCGGGCGTCGCGCACGGCGTCGCCTCCGGCGATGCGCGCAGCATCATCATGCTCGGCCTGCTGCTGCTCATCGCCACCCCGGTGGTGCGCGTCGCCATGTGCGTCATCGGATTTTCGTTCGAGCGCGATCGCCTGTATATCGCCATCAGCGCGGTGGTCCTGCTGATCCTGCTCTACAGCTTGCTCTTTCACAAGTGAGCCGGCATGGGCTCGATTAAATCGGCGCCAGCACGCGCACCAGCACAAACAGCGCAACACCCAGAAAGAAAACCAGCGCCATGCGGATCCCCGGCTCACGATTGACCTCCGGAACCAGATCGGTGGCGGCCACATAGATGGCCACGCCCGCTGAGAGCGGCAGGCCGGCCTCGACCCAGCGCGGCAGCAATCCGATGATCAGCACCCCCGCGATCGTAGCCCCCGCCAGAATGATCGCCGACGTGACGGCGGCTTTCCGCGAGCGCCCCGAAGCCAGCATGACCGACGCGATGGTGAAGCCTTCCGGAACCTTGTGCAGAATGATGGCGACGAAGATCAGCCAGCCGAGCGCCTGGGAAAGCACGAAACCCGAAGCAATGGCGACTCCGTCGAAGAACGCGTGCACGGAGAGCCCCAGCAGCACCGAGAATCCCGTATGCCGGTGCAGAAATTCATGCGCGTGCGTCTCTTCGCCGAAATGAAAATGCGGCGTGATGGTGTGCTCGAGCAGGTGAATCGTGCAATAGCCGGCGAGCACCAGCGCCGGCGCCCACACGGGAGAGAATTTGAAGCTCTCCGGCAGCATGTCCAGGAGGGCGACCGCCATCATGAATCCCGCGCCCAGCGCGATGGAGTAGCGCAGATACTGCTGCGTCCAGTTGCGGCGCACCAGCACCACCCCGCCGACGATGTCAGCAACGGCAGCCAAAGACCCGAGCATGAGAGGCAGCAGCATAGTGAAGGACACAGCGCTCAAGGCAAAAAGCTCAAGGCCGCTTACCGGATTTTAGCCGCCCGCCTTTTAACTGACCGTTTCTTAACTGACCGGCTATTAACCGGCCGATTTTAACTGACAGGCTTTTGCAGACAGTTTTTCCGCTGACAGTTCTTGATCTGACGGCTTCTTAGCGGCCCGGTTTTTAGCCAGCCGTCTCACCTGCCTCACCCGCTGTGCCGAATATGCATCACATCCCCGTCCTGCACCGGATAATCCTTCCCTTCAAGCCGCAACGTCCCCTGCCCGCGCGCCGCCGCTTCCGACCCCGCGACGAGCAGCGTATCCCAGTGGATCGTCTCCGCGCGGATGAAGTGTTTCTCGAGGTCCGAGTGAATCGCTCCGGCGGCCTCCTGCGCACGCGAGTTGGCGGGCACCGTCCACGCGCGGCACTCGTCTTCGCCGACCGTGAAGAAGCTGATCAGCCCCAGCAGTTCGTAGCTGCGGCGAATCAGCCGCACCAGCCCCGACTCATTCAGCCCGTACGACCCGAGGAATTCCTGCGCTTCCTCATCGTCCATCTCGGCCAGCTCGGCTTCCACCTTGCCGCAAAAAGCCGTGAGCCCCGCATTCGGCCGCGCCGCCAGCTCAGTCAGCCCGTACTTCTGCGCCGCCGCTTCAAGATCGTCGCCGAGCGTCGTGCTCTCCGAAAGATTCACCGCGTACAGCACCGGCTTCTGCGAAAGGAACATGAAGCCCCGAATGAGCTTCTTCTCGTCGGCGGACATCTCCATCTCGCGCAGCGGCTGCTCCGTCTCCAGCGACGCCTTGCACCGCAGCAGCAGTGCGTTCTCCTTTTCCAGATCCGGCGTGCGCATCTTCTTCAGGTCTTTTTCCAAACGCTCCAGTCGCTTCTCCACCTGCGTCAGGTCCGAGAGCATCAGGTCGAATTCAAGGTTCTTCGCGTCGCGCGCCGGATCGATGGAGCCAGTATGTGGGATCGAGTCATCCTCGAACGCGCGCAGCACATGGATGAGCGCATCCACGTTGCGCAGGCTCGCGAGGAAAGCGGTTTCCTTCAGCGCCTCCTGGCTCACCGCGGCCACGTCGGCATATTCCACCGTCGCGTGGATCAGCTTCTTCGGGTTATAGAGCGCCGCCAGCCGGTCGAGCCGGTCGTCCGGAACTTTGGCAATGCCGAGGTGCGCTTCCCGCGAGTAGCCGCGGTCTTCCACCTGCACGCGCGTCAAAATTTTAAAGAGCGAGGTCTTGCCGACTTGCGGCAGGCCGATGATGCCGGTTTTCATAAGGAGTCCTGAAGGCTAATCTTCGATGATAAAGCGTCCGCGCTTGCACGCAGTCCGAAAGGGCAGGAAGGCAATGGAGACGGAAGACAAGGGACCGCGAAAGCGTCTCGCGTTCGGCGCTGAGATCCGCGACCGAACCAGGATTGTCATTCAGAGCGAACGGGGCCCCAAACGTTTCTCAGTTTGGGGGTGGTGAGCGAAGAATCCGCGGCTGTTTTTCAGCCGGAGTGAGGCGCACAACCCCGGTGGCTTGGGGATCGCAATCGGTCTTCGGATCAGATTTCCGCCGAACCCTGCTCTTCAGTACACGTCGCGCAGATAGCGCTTCTGCTTCTTCATCCCCGCCAGAAATTCCGCCGCGTATTCCGCCCCGCGCCCGCTGTGCTCGGCGACCGCCTGCAGCAGCGCCGCCTCCACATCCGGCGCCATCCGCTTCGAATCCCCGCAGACATAGAAGTACGCGCCCTCATCAAGCCACCGCCACAACTCGGCCGAATTCTCGCGGATGCGGTCCTGCACATAGATCTTGTGCGCCTGGTCCCGCGAGAACGCCGTGTCCAGCCGCTCCAGAATGCCGTCGTGGTTCCAGCGCACCAGCTCTTCCTCGTACAGGTAATCCTGTTTCGCGCGCTGGTCTCCAAAGAAGAGCCACATCGGCCACTGGCCCACGCCCGCTTCCTTGTGTTCCAGAAAGGCGCGAAACGGCGCGACACCGGTGCCCGGGCCCACCATGATGACGGGAACGTCCGCTTGCGCCGGCAGCCGGAAGAGCTGGTTGGAGTGGATGAAGAGCGGCAGCGTGCCACCCTTCGGCGTGCGCTCGCCAATATGCGTCGAGCAAATGCCGAACCGCTCGCGGCCATGCGTTGCATACTTCACCACGCGCACCGACAAATGAATCGCAGTGGGGTGCAGCGCCTGGCTCGACGAAATGGAATACAGCCGCGGCGCCAGACGGGGCAAAAGCTTGAAGAGCTGCTGCGGGTCCTCCAGCTTCCCCGGAGAAAGTTCCAGCAGGTCGACGAACTCCCGCCCCCACAGGTACGCGTCCAGCTTCTCGCGATTCCCGGCCTGCACCAGATCCGCGAGCTCCGGATGGCTGCTGAGCGCCGCCCACTGGCGCACCGTCGAGCTCGACAGCTTGCCGATCATCAGCCACGAGGTGAGCGCCTCCCGCAACGTCGTAGCCTTGCCATAGAAGTCCGTCACCGGCTCGTCCCCCGTGAACTGCAGCCGCCCGATTACGTCATCGACGGCGGCGCACGTGTTCACCGGCTGGATTCCCGCCGAGTCGCCCGGCAGGTACTGGATGCCGGATTCGCCCAGGTCCAGCTCGATGTGACGCGTCTCTTTTTCGGAACCCGCGCCGGTCAGCAGCCGATTCTCCGCCACGGTAGCGGGGTAGGGATGATTGCGATTCCAAACGATAGGAGCGGCAACTGTTTCCGGGGTCTCGGTGGCCTCGATGCGCATGCGGACTGTGTTCCTTCTGCGAACGGACGGAATGAAATCAAAAGATCCTACGCAGTTTAGACGATATTCAGGCGCGGAAAGGCTCACTGTGACAGGAGTCACACCCCGGCAGCGGCCGGCGTTTTCATGGCACCGAGCCCGTCGTGACCACCACGGCCGTGCACGGTCCGGGAACGAGACTGCGGTACGCATGCTTCTGCAGGGAATCGAAATAAATCGAATCGCCCGGACCCAGCCGGAAGGCTTCCACGCCGATGGAGATTTCCAGCTCCCCCTCGATCAGATACAGCAATTCCACGCCAGGATGAAAATGCGTTGTGAGTTTGGCCGCGGAGACGGAATGAAAATGGGCCAGGAAGCCGCTGAGTTTGCGCTCGTTGGCGCGGAAATCGAGGCTTTCGAAGTGCCACGGAACCGGTGTGGCGCGTGCATCGGCGGGGAACTTCCTGCGCTCCTCCCGGCGTGACAGCGCGATGACGTGGCGTTTGCGGGGATCCGTGAAAAAGTAATCGAGCCCGACATTAAAAACCGTTGCAATGCGAATCAGTGTGGGCAGCGTCGGCACCAGACGGCCGTTTTCCAGCCGCGAAAGCATGGCGGGCGAAAGCCCGGTGTGTGCTGCCAGCTGCGCCAGACCCATGCTTTTGCGCAGACGCAGGCCGCGCAGCTTTTCGGCGATGGCATAGGGGCGGATGGACTCCGCGACGACGTCGTCTGCAGCCGTTTTGGGAGTGGATTTCTTCTGGCTCAAGTTCCGTGCCTCATTCTTTCGCTGCGATCAAACGATGTGCGCTGCCGGCGCTCTCTTGACTGACAATCAAATATTGTTGCTCTACTGTCAAGAAGTGAAGAGCGGAAACACCGCTCTTCCGGAGGATGATTGCAATGAAAACGACAGTTGGGGTTCTGGCGCTCGCGATATTCGGCGCGACGGGAATCGCGGCAGCGCAGGCCGACCCTGCTCCACCGATGAATATTGTGCAAACGGCCCAGGCGGCGGGCTCCTTCAAGACTCTGGTGCAGGCCGTTGAGGCCGCGGGGCTGGCCGGCACGCTCGCGGGCAAAGGACCGTTCACCGTCTTCGCGCCGACCGACGACGCGTTCGCCAAATTACCGCCGGGAACGCTGGACTCGCTCCTTCAGCCCCAGAACCGCGACAAGCTGCGGGCGATTCTGCTGTATCACGTGGTTCCCGGCGATGTCGGTTCTTCCGCCGTTGCGCACCTGCACTCGGCAAAGACGGAGGAGGGAGCGCGCGTGGACTTCACCGCGAAGGACGGCAAGGTGATGGTCAACGACGCCAGCGTCATTCACGCCGACATCCACGCGTCGAATGGCGTGATCCACGTCATCGATACGGTTCTGATGCCCCCCAATTCCTAAGCCGCGGTCCGGTTCCATTCCACAAAAGTGAGAGGAAACGTCATGAAGGCACTCGATATTCTCGCAGCGGTTTTGCTGATTGTGGGCGGGCTCAACTGGGGTCTGTTCGGAAGTATGCACTTCGACCTGGTAGCCACTCTGCTCGGGTCGTTCTCGGCCATCAGCCGTGTGGTCTACGTACTGGTGGGCCTGGCAGCCGTTTACCAGGCGGTCGCCTGGACGCAGATCAGGAAGAGGTCGCGCCACGAAGCCATGGTTGCGGCGCGATAGGTGCTCGTTCGAGCACGGGCTGGATGCACCTGATCCAGCCCGTATTTTTGCCCAATTGCATGCTCGCCGGAGCATGAACTCGCAGCAAGAGTGACCGCAGATCGCGCGTAGTATGATCCCGCTCGCCGGTCGTGTGCCGCAGCGTCACATTTCAGGGTTGACCAGGTGGTGGGCAATAGCAAACATCGCTAGTTCCAGTCTGGTCGACACGCCCGTCTTGTCGAAGATGTTCGACAGATGCCGCTTGACGGTTTCTTCGCTCAGCCCAAACTGCTTCGCGATGTCGCGATTCGAGCACCCCTCGACAATGCAGGCCACCACTTCCATCTCGCGAGGCGTCAGCCCGAACGTCTTCCGGTCGGGCACTGCCACCTTCTGCATGAGTTCGTGCAGCGCCCCCACCAGGTTGACCACGCGCTTGCCGCCGATCCAGTAGTCTCCGCTGACCACGGCGCGGATGGCGCTGGTCAGGTGATCGGCCAGGGCATCTTTCAGCACGATGCCGCGCGCGCCGATCTGGAGGGCTTCGATGATCTGCTGCGTCGAAATCGTGCTGGTGAGGAGAACGATCTTGACGGTGGGCGAGCCGCTCATGATGGCGCGCATGGCTTCAAGGCCGGGCAGCCGCGGCATATAAAGGTCGAGCAGCAGGATGTCCGGCAGCAGGTCCAGCGTTTCCGTAATGGCCTCATCGCCGTCGCCGACTTCGCCCACCACCTCAAACGATTTGTCCGCCTGCAGCATGTTGCGGACGCCGATCCGGACAACCGGATGATCGTCGGCCAGCAGAATGCGGATGGCCGGCGCGGCTGACTTAGCGGGACGAGAAGAAGCCGATTTCATGGGCCTGGCGGGACTGGTCATATCTTCAGCCTTTGCTTGAGAATAACCTCGGCGCTGCGCACGGAAACCTCAAGTGCATCGAGTTTACGCTGCCGATCACCATGATGGTCAATACCTGCCTCGATAGCGGCCGCATGGGCAGCCACCTGGGGCAGGCCTAGCATCCCGGCGCTGCCCTTGATGGTGTGCGCCTGGCGCTTGACGGGCTCGCCCTCCGCCGTCCGCATGGCGGCGATGCGTGCAGCGGTGTCTTCAAGAAAGGCGGAGATGACTTCCAGCAGGCCGTCGCGCGACATGGCGCGGCGGAGACGCTGGAAGACGGAACTGTCGAGGACCTCGGAATCGGAGCCTTCTGCCGCAGGCGCATCCATATCGACGGTCCCAGCAGCGCTTGCGGCACTCGGCGGAATGAGCGCGAGCGTCTCGCGCAAGGTTTCAGGGCTCAGCGGCTTCCTGAGCAACCGGTCGTACCCTTCAACTGCCGACGGCGGCGTGGCACTCATCGCCAGGAACAGCGCGCGCGGGGCGAGAGGCCGCAGACGAGCCGCAAGCTCCGGTCCGGCCAGCGATGGCATCAGCAGATCGGCGAGGATGCAGTCCGGCGCATCGGACCCAGCAGAACCGGTGAGCATCTCCAGCGCCTGTTCGCCGCTTTCGGCCTGGTCCACCGTGCAGCCTTCCGACTCAAGCAGCACGGCAGCCACCGCAAGGCTGATGGCATCGTCATCAATGATCAAAATACGGTGCGGCGTGGGGCCCGTTTCCATCCTGCGCACGATTGTACACAGAGTCAATACCGGCATCCGTTCATGCCTCGCAGCTCTTCGTCGTCGCAGCGCACCGGTTGAGGCTCGGCTTTCGACATTGCCCGCAATATGGATGGGCAGGACACCTCCGCATAGTGTCCGCATCGCGGTGGTCCCGGAGAGACTCCCAGTGTAGAGTGGGCACCAATGAGCACGGACTCCGAATCCGATTTACGAAGGGAAGTGGCTGAACTCCGGGCGCGCCTGCTGCGGATCGAGCAGGCGCTGGCCGATTCCGGGATGATCGGAGGCCCCTCCCAGCCCGCCATTCAGAGCGCGGCGGATCAACCGGAACGATCCGGCGTGGCCGCAGGGCCGGCGCAATTGCCGGCTGATTTGCGAGGGAGTGTGGCCGGTTTTCCCGGGACGGAGCCGGCTATCGCACCCGCAAGCGGTATTCCGCCCGGTCCGACGGTCGCTGTTCCACGATTTGCCGGTCCCGCGATGTACCAGAAGAACGATGCATCTCTCGAGAGCCGCATCGGTTCGCAGTGGTTCAACCGCATCGGCATCCTCGCCGTGCTCATCGGCGTCGCCTGGTTCCTCAAGCTTGCCTTCGACAATCACTGGATCGGGCCCCTGGGCCGCGTCCTGATCGGCCTCCTCGCTGGCGCCGAGCTCATCGCGTGGTCCGAGCGCTTCCGCAGCCACGGCTACGCCGCCTTCTCCTGGTCGCTCAAAGCCATCGGCAGTGGCGTGCTCTATCTGTCGCTATGGGCCGCGTTCTCCGTTTACCACCTGGTACCCTCGCCAGTCGCCTTTGCGGCCCTGATCGTCGTAACGGCGTTCAACGGATTCCTCGCGTGGGTCCAGGACGCCGAACTGCTGGCGCTCTACGCCATCGTCGGCGGATTCAGCACGCCCGCGCTCCTCTCCACCAGCGAGAACCACGAAGTCGCCCTCTTTGCCTACCTGCTCCTGCTCGATCTGGCGGTGCTGGCGCTCGTGGCGCTGCGGCCGTGGTCGCGGCTGCTCTCCGGCGCGTTCGCCGGCACCGTGCTCTACGTCGCGCTGTGGGCCACGGAGTTCTACTCGACCGAAGCCTTCGCAACGACAGCTTTCTTCATCGCCTGCTTCTTCCTCGTTTTCGCGCTCGCTCCGCGTCTGGTGCGCCTGTACGACGCGGAGAATCCTTCCGCGTGGGATCATCTGGCCATCATCGTGCAACCACTCGCGAACGCCGCCCTGGGCTTCCTCGCGTTCTACCTGATGCTCGAAAACGCGGCCGATCCCGGTCCGGAGCCGTGGGTCGCCGTGGCCTTCGCCGCCTTTTACCTCGTGCTGCTGCGCCTGCCGAAGCGCGGCGTCCTGCATCAGGATTCTCCCGCGCTCGCGGCCGTTCATCTCACCGTTGCCGTCGCGTTCCTCACCATGGCCATTCCCCTGAAAACCCATGGCCGCTGGCTCACCATCGGCTGGCTTGTGGAGGGCGGCGCGCTCACCTGGGGGTCGCGGCAGATCGCCTCGCGCCTGCTCCGCGCCCTGGCCGTCGTTTGCCTCGCGCTTGGACTGGCGGCGCTCGTACTCCAGAACCCCGCCGCCTCGACCACCCCCATCTTCAACGAGCGCTTCGGCGCCTACTGCGTCGGCATCGCAGTCTGTGCCCTGGCGGCATGGCTGGCAGCGCATGCGCCTCATGACGACCAAGACCATTTCGCGGTTCTCGCGTGGCCTACGCTCTCCATCGGCGCAGCCCTTGCGGTCAACGCTCTCATCCTTCTCGCCGTCGGGTGGGAGATTCACAGCTTCTGGTGGTATCTCCAGTGGCGCTCGGGCGTCGAGAGCGACTGGCGCCTCGCGCATGACTACCGCATGTACGCGCAGTTCACCTACTCCGCGTTCTTCATGCTCTTTGGCGCGGTGCTGCTCGCCCTGGGATTCTGGCGGCGCAGCGCCTTCCTCCGCTGGCAGGCGCTGGTCCTGCTCGCCGTCGCCATCGGCAAAGTGTTCACAGTGGACGTCAGCGCGCTCAGCCAGGGCTATCGCATCCTCAGCTTCCTCGGCCTCGGCGCGCTGCTGCTGGCGGTGAGCTTCGTCTACCAGCGCGACTGGCTGCATCTGCGCGGATCGGACAGCAGGACGGCATGAAACTGCGCGGGGCACTTCTGCTGCTGGCGCTCGCGGTGGCGCCGCAGGCCCAGCATTTCCGCTATGAGCGCCCGCTCACCGGAACCGTGAAGACCGGCCAAACCTGCGTCGTGCTCGACGCCCAGAGCTATGCGCACGCAGCGCCGGAGCTCGCGGATGTGCGCCTGTACCGCGGCGACGCCGAGACGCCTTACGTCATCCGCGCGGCCGCGCCTCAGGAGCAACCGCAGCAGGAGATTGCCCCGTTGAACCTCGGCCACAAGGGCGCGCACACCACGTTTGAAGCAGCGATGCCCGCGGGGCAATACAGCGACATCGACCTCGACATCACAGCGAAAGACTTCATCGCCACCGTTGCGGTGACCGGCGCGCAGGACGAAAGCGGCAGGGAAGGAACGGAACTCGGCCTGTTCACCATCTTCGATCTCACCGGCCAGAAGCTCGGGCGCAGCATGGTGCTCCATCTCCCCCAGTCCGACCTCCGCTACCTCTATTTCTCGATCGAAGGCCCGGTCAAGCCCGAGGACGTCCACGGCCTCACCATCGCGCGCGTCCCCGAGCGCCAGACGCAGTACGTCACCATCGCCGAGACGGCCCAGTTCCAGCAGGACGGCCACTCCACCAGGGTCCGGTTCACCGTCCCCGCCCACGTCCCCGTGGATCGCATCGTCTTTGTGCCCGGCGCAACGCCGGCGAACTTCAGCCGCGACGTCACCGTGAAGATCACCGCCGTGCCGAAGCGCCCGCCCGCCTCCGAAGACGAAGCGCCGCAGCCGGCAACCGCCGAGGGCAATCTCCTCCGCGTCCATGAGGTGCGCGACGGGCACAAGATCGACGACGAGCATCTGACGGTCGCCGCGCCGTCCCCCGATTTCGGCGACGCGGAATCAACCTGGACCATCGCCATCGACAACGGCGACGACGCTCCCGTGGCCTGGCAGTCCGTGCGCCTCGAGATGATCGAACGCCGGCTTTGCTTCGATGCAGCCGCGGGCGCAGCCTACACGCTCTTCTACGGCGATCCGGCGCTCGCCGCTCCGCGCTACGACTACGCCACGCTCTTCGCCCCGGAGAAAGATGCCGCCCAGGCGGCGCTGGGGCCCGAGCAGGCGAACGCCCGCTACAACCCGCGCCCCGACCAGCGGCCCTTCACCGAGAGGCATCCCGGCCTGCTCTGGGCCGCGCTGGTCCTCGTCATCGTGGTGCTGGGACTTGTGGCGCTGCGAATGGGGCCCCGAACGTCTTTCAGTTCGGGGTGGTGAGCGAAGAATCCGCGGTTGTTTTCCGCTCATCCTGCGCTCCGAATTTTCGTGACACGCGCCTATCGCAGCGTCGGTTCCACTTCGTTCAGCCAGTCCGGCGGCTTGAGAATCTCGCGCGGCTTCGGTCCATCCGCCGGCCCCACAATGCCGTCGCGCTCCATCATGTCGATCAAATGCGCGGCCCGGCCATAGCCAATCCGCAGCCGCCGCTGCAGCAGCGACGTCGAAGCCTTGCCGAATTCCAGCACCAGCCGCACCGCATCCTCGAAAAGATCGTCATCCGCCTCGTCGCCGTCGTCCCCGCCCCCGCCGCTTTCGTTGATGGTCAGATCCTTCGGCGCCTCGAGGAAGCCCTGCACGTATTCCGCTTCGCCCTGCTTCTTCCAGAAATCGGTAACCGCCGCGATTTCTTTTTCCGTCACAAAGGGAGCGTGCACGCGATGCAGGCGCGACGTGCCCGGCGGCAGAAAGAGCATGTCGCCGCGCCCCAGCAGCGATTCCGCGCCGTTCGCATCGAGAATGGTCCGCGAATCGACCTTCGTCGCCAGCCGGAACGAGATGCGCGTCGGCACGTTGGCCTTGATGAGCCCGGTGATCACGTCCACCGAGGGCCGCTGCGTCGCCAGCACCAGATGGATCCCGACCGCGCGCGCCATTTGCGCCAGCCGCGTCACCGACTCTTCCACGTTGGCCTTGTCCAGCATCATCAGATCGGCCAGCTCGTCGATGATGATCATGATGTACGGCAGCGGCTTCTCTTCCTGCTCCTCATCGAACAGCGTCGGCGTGGGATTGTCGAACAGCCGGTTGTACTGGTCGATGTTGCGCACGCTGCGCGAGGCCAGCAGCTTGAGCCGCCGCTCCATTTCGCGAACCGCGTTGCGCAGCGCGTTCGCCGCCAGCTTCGGCTCGGTTATGATCGGCGTAAACAGGTGCGGCACGCCCTCGTACATGCCCAGCTCCACGCGCTTGGGATCGACAAGGATGAGCCGCACCTGCTCCGGCGTCGCCTTGTACAGCACCGACATGATCATCGCGTTGATGGCCACGGATTTGCCGCTGCCCGTCGAGCCCGCGATCAGCACATGCGGCATCGTGGACAGGTCGGCGACGATGATCCGCCCGTTGATGTCCTTGCCCATGGCCAGCGTCAGCTTCGAGCGCGACGATCCGAAGTTCTCCGATTCGATCACGTCGCGCAGCCAGATCGTCTCGCGCTCCTCGTTCGGCACCTGAATCCCGACGGTGCTCTTGCCCGCCATGCGCTCGATCAGGATGCTCTCCGCCTTCGTCGCCAGGCACAGGTCGTCGGCCAGCCCGGTCACGCGGCTGTATTTGATCCCCGCATCGGGGCGGAACTCGAACGTCGTCACCACCGGCCCGGGATTGATCTGCACCACCTGCCCCGTCACGTCGAACTCCGCGCACTTCTCCACCAGCACCTGCGCCGATGCGCGCAGCAGGTCCTCGCGGACCGGCGACGGATCGTCGCTGCGATGGAGCAGCGTCGAAGGCGGCAGGCGAAACCCGGTGACCGATTTGGACGCGACCGTGACGGTGCGAATCTCCGTGTCCGCGCGCTCGGTGATCGAGGGAGCGGCAGCCGTGGCGCGCACCGGCTCCGGCTCAGGCGCTCGCCTGGGAAC
>JBARMS010000246.1:0-1621 GCA_049802575.1 Acidobacteriaceae bacterium
GGACTCACCATGGGGAGGTTCATGGTGTGACACTCGGGTGCGTCAACGGTGACCCGGGGGTCGAGATAGCAATGCACATTTTTGTCGGCTCGCGTGCGCCCTGGGATCACATCGGCGGTCACGCCCCGCAGTTTGAGACCAACGCGCCACCGGCTACTGCATAGCCAACGGTTGCATTGCGGCGGTCGTCCGTCGAGCGCTTCAGCCGCCCGTTAGGTCAAAGAGTGCGAGCGCGGCAACGGCCACCGAGCCTCAGTGCGCCGCTGGCCCCCACACAGGGTGGTGCGATGGAGTTAGGCTGTGCGCGTGCGCAGTCCATCGGCAAGGAGAATGGCCATGATGTACAGAGGTAGTTGTCATTGCGGCACGGTCGCATTTGAGGTCGAGGGCGAAATCAAGAGTGCCATGGCGTGTAACTGCTCTATGTGTCAGCGCAAGGGCGCGCTTCTGTGGTTCGTGCCGCGCGACGCCCTCCATCTGCTGACTGCGGAAGCGGCAGCACACGTCTACGAATTCAACAAGCACGCCATCAAGCATCGCTTTTGTCCCACCTGCGGCGTACATCCCTACGCTGATGGAACCGATTCCAAGGGCAGTCGCATGGCGGCCGTGAACGTACGCTGCCTCGAAGGCATCGATCTCGAGGCCATTCCACTTACCCACTTCGACGGCAGATCCAGGTGAACCCGGCTGTGCACCGTGCAACTGGCCTTCCGCATCTCTTCTGCACGCCGCGGGCACCGTAGCGATGCGCTGGCCCGATGTCTCAAGATGATCCGCGCGATCGGCATCATCCTGCTCGCCTCAATCCTAGCGGCCTGTCGCACTGGTCCGGCTGGATCACACCACGCCGCCGCCGGCGCCCACTATTCCGGCGGAGACGGGACGACCTTGGAGCGCGCGGTGATCATTGCGGGCGCGAACGAGATGAGCGGGATCGATGCTGAGTACGCGTGGCTGCAGCAGCACGTGCCGGGCGGCAAGGTCACGCGCCAGGAGTTGATCACGCAGGACAGGCGCGCCTACGACAAACTCGACGTGACGCTGCCGGAGGGTGGCGGCAAGAGCTTCTATTTCGATATCAGCGGCGTGTACGGAAAGCTGCTCTGATCCCAGGGAAAAGAAACGCTGTGTCAGGATTTCCGGGAATCGCGCATGCCACTACTTTTTTCATACGGTACACTGCAGCAAGACAACGTTCAGCTCTCCACTTTCGGCCGGAAACTGAGCGGCCAGCCCGATGCACTGCCCGGCTTTGAGCTGACGCTCGTGCTGATCGAAGACGCAGCGGTAATCGCCACCAGCGGCAAGAGCCACCATCCGATCGTCAAGTTCAACGGCCGCCTTTCGAGCCGCATCTCCGGAACCGTGTTCGAGATCAGCGAGGCGGAGCTGGAGCGCGCCGATCGGTACGAGGTATCCGCATATAAGCGCGTCGCCGTAACGCTCGCTTCCGGCAAGGAGGCCTGGGTCTATGTGAGCGCGCGCTTCGCAGCGGATGACTACGAACGGCCGGGAGAATGAGGCGAGGCTAGGCGGGGTTCGGCGCGAGGCCGTGCTTGGGCGCACCGCTTGCGGTCACTGGGCTGAAGAGCGCAACGCACAACGCTAGACTGCGCCT
>JBARMS010000247.1:0-14008 GCA_049802575.1 Acidobacteriaceae bacterium
GCGTGGTCCCATGCGCAATCGCAGCCGCGCCGATGCGCCCCGCGGCATCGAGCACCGCCTGCGACGGATCGCCCGGCGTCGAAAACACTTTGAGCACGCGCAGTTCTCCCTCTGCGATCCAGACGCAGTCCGTGAACGTCCCTCCGGTGTCGATGCCAGCGCGCAAAATCGTCTGCTCTCTTATCGTGGTACAACGGACCTGCTGATCCGTCTCCCTGCACTGTAAAGCACCCGAGGCCTCCGCTTGAACCGAATCTACGGCTGGCTCGTCGAAGCTTCTCCGCAGCAGAAGCGCGCGCTCGTCGCCGCTTCGCTCGGCTGGATGCTCGACAGCATGGACGTGATGCTCTACGCGCTCTTGCTCGGGCCGGTGCAGCAGGAGATGCATCTCTCCGCGTCGGTGAGCGGCGCGATGATGTCGGCAACCCTTGTCAGCGCCGCAGCCGGCGGCATCCTCTTCGGCTGGTTCGCCGACCGCGCCGGCCGCGTGCGCGCCCTCACCGGCAGCGTCCTCATCTACTCCATCGCCACCGCGCTCTGCGGATTCACCCACACCGCGGTGCAACTCATGCTCTGCCGCGTGGTCCTCGGTCTCGGCATGGGCGGCGAATGGGCGTCAGGCGCCGCCCTCGTCGCGGAGACCTGGCCCGCTCGCCATCGCGGCAAAGCGCTCGCGTTGGTGCAGAGTTCCTGGGCTGTCGGATTCGCGCTCGGCGCCGCTCTCGTCGCCGTTATCCTGCCGCGCTTCGGATGGCGTGCCGTCTTTTTCGCCGGCGTCGCTCCCGCGCTCATCGCGCTCTGGGTGCAGCGCAGCCTGCATGAACCGGATGCCTGGCGTCAGGAGCGCACTCCGCAACTGGAGCTCGGCCGCCTCCTGCGCCGGCCGCTCGGCCGCTCCACCCTCGTCTGCGCCACCATGAACGCCGCGTCCCTGTTCGCCTGGTGGGGCCTGTTTACCTGGGTTCCGCGCTTCCTCTCCATGCCCCGCGCGCAGGGCGGCCGCGGCCTCGGCGTCGTCATGACCTCGGAGTGGACCATCGTCATGGAAGCCGGCACATTCCTGGGCTACATCACCTTCGGCTACATCGCGGATCGCTGGAGCCGCAAGCTCACCTACATCGTGTACCTCGTGGTCGCCGCGGCGCTGGTGCCGCTGTTTGCCTTCATCCGCAATCCAAACGCGCTCCTGCTCATCGGTCCGCTCGTCGGCTTCTTCGGCACCGGATACTTCAGCGGCTTCTCGGTCATCGCCAGCGAGCTGTTTCCGACCGCGCTGCGCGGCTCCGCCATGGGCTTCGTCTACAACATCGGACGCCTGCTGAGCGCAGTGGCTCCCTGGGCCATCGGCCGCATCTCGCAGAACGCGGGACTCGGTTCGGCCCTCTGCATCACCTCAGCCGCGTTTCTCCTCGCCGCGCTCATCGCCACTGCCCTTCCGGCGTCGCATCAACCCGGGGCCTCGTTCTCCGGCCTGCCGGCCCCCGATGCTCCCGTGTGACCCTCACCGCATCTGCCGCTCTCTCGCGCCGCATCCTCCGCCTGCTTCGCGCATCTGTTGATTAGCGCCTGTAACCTGCAGCCTGTACCCTGATACCTGCCATGAAGATCGGAATCACCTGCTATCCCACCTACGGCGGCAGTGGCGTCGTCGCCACCGAGCTCGGCATTGAGCTGGCCGCCGCCGGTCACCAGGTGCATTTCATCGCCTACTCGCAACCCTTCCGGCTGCGCGGACGCGAGCAGGACATCCAGTTCCACGAAGTGCCCGTCTCGAATTACCCGCTCTTTGAATATCCCCCCTACGATCTGGCCCTCGCCACGCGCATGGCCGAAGTAGCCGCCTATTACGAGCTGGATCTGCTCCACGTCCATTACGCCATTCCCCACTCCATTTCGGCGTATCTTGCCCGCGAAATGCTGACGAAGCAGAAGAAGCGCCTGCCCTTCATCACCACGCTGCACGGAACCGACATCACGCTGGTGGGACTGGACCACTCCTATCTCCCCATCACCCGCTTCGGCATCGACGAGAGCGACGGCGTCACCGCCATCTCGAATTACCTGCGCGAGAAAACCCTCCAGGAATTCCATCCCGAGCGGGCCATCGAGGTGATACCCAACTTCGTCAACTGCGATGTCTACATGCCGCTAGGCGACGCGGAGCGCGCGACCGGCCGCGCCCGTTACACCGCGGCGGAGGAGAAAATTCTCGTCCACCTCTCGAACTTCCGCCCCGTCAAACGCACCGCCGACGTGGTCCGCATTTTCTCCCGCGTCGCGAAAGAGGTCCCGGCGCGCCTGCTCATGATTGGCGACGGCCCCGACCGCTCCGCCGCCGAATGGCTCTCTCACCGCAACGGCATCGCTGACCGCGTGCACTTCCTCGGCAAGCAGGGCAGCGTTTCTGAAATTCTGCCGCTGGCCGATCTCCTGCTCATGCCCAGCGAGCTCGAATCCTTTGGCCTCGCCGCGCTTGAGGCCATGGCCTGCCGCGTGCCGTCCATCGCCACCCGTGTCGGCGGCGTCCCCGAGCTGATTGAAGACGGCGTCAATGGCCGGCTCTTCCCCGTGGGCGACGTGGACGGCATGGCCGCCGCCGCGGTGGAACTGCTGCGCGACCCCAGCCGTCTCGAGCAGATGGCCGACGCTGCCCGCCTCACCGCCCGTACCCGCTACTGCGCCACAAAAATCCTTCCCCTCTACGAGCGGTTCTACGAACGCATCCTCTCCGGCTCCTCAACTCCCGCGTAGGCTCTGTCGTCTTCCCTCAGGTCTGCGGCTGGTTGAGCGCTGTCGGTAGCGGCAGCTCTGGGCTTATCACCCCTCCCGTGTCATCCCGAAGCGCAGCGAGGGATCCGCGGTTGCTTTTACGTTCATGGTTTTCCGGGGGATGATCGGAGTGGAATCGTTTGCTTGCGCCAATCACCCCTTCCGGGGTGGGGAGCCCCCCGGCCCTGGCTCCCCAAACTGCGCGCCGCCCTCCTCAGTGAATCATGTTGATAGTTTCCTGCGAGACCGTATCAAAAGTGGTGATCGCCTTCGAGCTTGCCTCAAACGCCTGCTGCGCCACGATCAGATCCGAGAACTCCGTCGAGATGTCGACATTCGACTGCTCCAGAGCCTCGTCCTCCATCGTCCCCAGCCCGCCCGATCCGGCAACGCCGATACTCGCCGCGCCCGACGCCAGCGTCGTCTGGTAGTTGTTTCCGGTCGTGATCGTCATCCCCTGCACGTTGGTGACGCTCGCCAGCGCCAGTTGTCCGACCGGCGTCGTCTGTCCGTTATTGAACTGCGCCGACACCACTCCGCTCGAACTGACGGTGAATCCGCTGTACTCGCCGCTCGCGAAGCCATTCTGGTTGGTCGCCGACACCTCTGAGTCCGACGCCACCTGCGTGATCGTCGACTTATTGTTCGCGCCGTACAGGTCCCACGTGATGCTCAGCGGATTGGCGCCGTCGCTCATGCCGGTGAACGTGATGCCGGAGACATTCTTTGCCGGCGAGGTGAGGTTGCCGTTCGCGTCGAACTGCAGCGTACCCGTTTGATTGGCTCCGCCGGTCGAGTCCCCCCCCGGCAGCGCGATGCTGTAACCCCACGATCCGCCGCCGTTGCTCGTGAAATCGACTGTCGCCACGTGCGCCACGCCCAGCGAATCGTAAACGGTCATCTGCGCCGGCACGACGGTTCCCGCCGCCGCGCTCGCGTCCAGATTCGCCGTCAGCGACATCGTCGAGGTCGGCTGCGGCTGCTCCACCTCGCCCACAGGAATCTGAATCGGAGTGATCGGAGCGTTTGTGTCCACCGCGCCATTCACGACCGGATAGCCCATCACCTGCTGCCCGCTCTGCGTCGTCAGCGAGCCATCCGCGCTCAGCGCGAAACTCCCGTCCCGCGTGTACTCGGTCTGCCCGCCATTCTGCACCACGAAGAATCCGTTTCCGTTCAACGCCACATCGGTCGCGTTGCCAGTTTCGTTGATGCTTCCCTGCGAGAAATCTGTTTCGGTCGAGCCGATCTGCGTGCCCGCTCCCACCTGCAGCGGATCGCCCGCCCCGTTGCTCCCGATCTCCTGGTAGAACAGATCGGCGAAGGTCACGTTCTGGCTTTTGAAGGCCGTCGTGTTCATGTTGGAAAGGTTGTTGGCTATCGTGTTCAGGGCTGTCGATGATGCTTCGAGCCCAGTCAGCGGAATGGAAAAGGATGACATGCTTCCTCCGTGGATTGGCCGCGCGCTTTTAGTGCGTCGGGTTGGAGAGATTCGTGCGCGCCGACTGCGCGCGGCTTCTGAGAGTACGGATGGCGTTTTCGATGGGACTGCCGGATGAGCCGGGGGCCAGCGTCTGCGCTGCCGCTGCCATGGCCGTGGCGATCCGCGAAGCCCTGGGCCCGGTATCGGTCGCGCTCAGGTTCCCCTCGGCGGAGGCGACCGGCGCCGTGGAGTTCGCTGTTGGAATTCCGCCGACAGAACCGTCCGAACCGCCCGATCCGCTGCCGCCCGATCCGCTGCCGCCGCTGGGCTGGGAAACCCAGCTCAGATCCTGATTGATCGAGATGAGCTGTTGGAGGCTGTTCACCTGCACCAGCTGATTGATGTATTCGTTGGGGTCGGTATCGGCCGTCGGATCCTGGTTCTTCATTTCCGTCACCAGCAGTTGCAGGAAGTCGTTGGCCGTGATGGTTGCCGAATCGGTGCTCGAGTCGCCCGAACTCGACTGTGTCGTGGTGCCGGAATCCGCTGGCTGTGCGCCTGCAAAGGGCGGCGTGGTTATGGGATTGGCGAATAGCTGCATGAGTTGATTCCTTTCACTCGTTACTTTTCAAACCCGCACGTTGATGTAGGACACAGGCTCGTCGCTGCTCTCCGCGGCGAAACTCTCCTGGGATCGTTCGGCGGTCGCTCCTGCCTGATTCGCCGTTCCGCTGTCGCCAGGGCTCCCATCCCGCGGCCCTCCGTGTCCGTCCGCGGATGCTGAGTAGGTTTCCGCCGAGAGGTGTCCCACCGCGATCTGCTGCCCGGCGAGGTAGTCGCGCACTTCCGGCAAATACGCCGCCGCCGCCGCCCGCGCCTCATTCGATCCCGTGGCCAGGACAGCGGAAATCTGACCTTCCGCGGTATGGGTCCGAATCTCTACCCATCCGAGACTCGAATCGTGAATGCCAACGGCGAGCCGATGCGGCGCACTCGGGAGCACCTGCGGCGGCCCCGCCGCGTCCATCTGCTCAAAGGCTGCGGCAGCGCTTGCCGGAGCAGGACTCGCCGGAGCCGGGGAAGCGTGGGGCGCGGTCACGGGACCCGTCGAGCGAGGGACCGCCGTCGCTGCCCAGGAAGTCCCCGGCGCTTCCAGAATCGCCGTGAGCGGATTCGCCACCTGCGTCGCCTGATGGGCGGCCGTCCGACCAGCCGGCACGCTCTTGCTCTCGCTCACCTGCGGTGCCGGAGCGCGCACCGGCGATTCATCTTTTCCGTCGTGAATCTCCGTCCGTGTTTCGCTGGCCTGCGTCGGGGAAGGATGGATTGCGCTCCCGGCGCTGGCCTGCAGAGCCTGAGGCGCTCGGTGAGATTCAACCGTTGCCTGAGGGGTCGCCGGCATCGTGTCGAGCGCCGGCGCCGGAGCGCTCACCGCGGACTTCGACGACGCGATCATCCCCGCATGCGCCGGTACGGCCGGCGTCGCCACCCGCAGCGCGCCAGCTGCTGGCGGGGCCGCTGGTCCCGTCTGCCGCACGGTCTCAGCATCCGCTGGCACCGGGGGAGTCGCGGGGCGCATCGGCAAAGCATCCGCGGGTGGCTTCACCGTCGAAGGCTGCGTCGCCCTGGCATCCGTTCGTGCCGGCGGCGTCGCCTGCCGTATTGCCCCAAACTGTGGCGGAGATGCTGGCTCCGCCGGCTGCATCGTCGCGACCTCTGCCGGCCCCGTCGGCATCGCTGGCCGCACCGTTCGGCTCTGCGGCAGTGCCGTCGGCTTCGTGCGTTGTACCGTCGTCCCGGCATACGTCGGTGCGGTCGGCATCGACAGCTGCAGGGCCCCGGCATCCGGCGTTGCACCTGGCTGCGATGCAGGAGCTGCAGCGGGAATCTCCGGGCTGCGCGGGCTGCCTCCTAAAACGCCGCTCCCTCCACCAGGCGTGCCAGGTTTCAGCTCCTCTTCCTTTCTCGGCTTCACCCCGCTTGCCTCCGGCGTGGCACTGGCAGCGATTGCGCTCAGCCGCGCTCCGTTCTTCTCCGGCATTCCCGCATTCCCAGCCGCGCGTAGGCTCGGTAATGGAGTGTCGGCCGGGGAGAAGCCCGGATCGCCAGCCGTTCTTCCTCCATCCGGATGAACGGCGGGGTTGCCCTCAGCCGGGCCCGCGGGCAGCTTGCCGGCACTCTGCTCCGCGGCCGGGCTGCGCTCCGTTTCCTCCCCGGTGTCCACGGGAGAAGCCAGGCTCGTCCGAGAGCTCCCTGTCGTTGCTCTTTCTCCGGCCGCCATCGGCGCATCGCCGCGCGTCTCACAATTCTCCGGTCCGTCTTGTTCTCCCGGCGCCTTCGTCGCCGCATTCCCGTTCTCCGCGATGCGCCCTGGATATCCGCTGGCATCCGCCAGGCGCAGCATCATCGCGCTGAAGGATGTGCCTCCAGGCGGAGAAATCGCATGGCCCCGAGCGCCGGGCGATCCGCCGATCCCCTGAGCGGCAGCCAAATTGAATGGAGCGGGGATAAACCTCAAGGCCGACCTCCTCCAGCCCGAAGTGCAATCCGCCCTCCGCTGCCTCAACCAAACTCTGAGGCCGCTCTTACCTTCGCTTGCCAGGAGCGGCGCGGCTCTGAAACCAGTCGTCGGCTGCCTTCTGCTCCCGCCGAATCCGCTCGCGCTCGTCCGCCTGAGCGGCCGCCTCGTCCAGAATCTCCAGCTGACGGCGTTCGATCCGCCGGCTCAGCAATTCCTGCCGCGACGCCTCAATGGCAGACTGGCGCGCCACAGCCAGCGCCTCGATCTTCCCGCTCTTCCAGGCGAGCAGATCCGCGTCGGCCATCCCCAGCAGCCAGGAGGGAGTCGCCTGGCTCTCCAGATTTTTCCAGGCATCCGCCCGCGCCACGTTCGCCCCCCGCCGTTCGGTCGCCGCGGACTCCTCCAGCAGGCGCGCTTCCGCAATCTGCCGCCCAAGATCTGCGTGCGCCAGATCCTCCAGCAGTCTGCGGATGCGTACCACCCGCTCCAGCCGCCGCTTCACAGCGTTTCCCGCCCCTCGATCTCCGTGGCCAGGCGGATCAGCCGCGCTCGGGCCTGTTCGAAGGTTTCTCGCTGGCGCGCTTCCTGCGCCAGATACTGCCGGATCGCCGGCCGGAACCGGATCGCCCGATCGAGCGTCTCGTCCGTGCCTGCCTTGTACGCCCCGATCCGCACCAGATCTTCCGATCGCGACCAGGCCGAAAGCATCCGCCGCACGGTCGCCGCCGCCCGCGCGTGCTCGTCGCTGACCACGGCCGGCATCAGACGGCTGATCGATTCGTTCACGTCGATCGGCGGATACCAGCCATCGGCTGCCAGCGCCCGCGCCAGCACCACATGCCCGTCGAGAAAGGAGCGCACCGCATCCACCAGCGGATCCTGCAGATCGTCGCCCTCCATCAGGACCGTATAGAACGCCGTGATACTGCCCGTCCGGAACTGTCCCGCGCGCTCGGCCAGGCGCGCCAGCCGGCTAAACACCGAAGGCGTGTAACCCCGCGTTGTCGGAGGCTCCCCGGCGGCCAGGCCCACCTCGCGCGCCGCCATGGCAAACCGGGTCAGCGAATCGAGCACCAGCAGGACGTGTTTGCCGGTGCCGGCGAAGTACTCCGCCACGCTGGTGGCCGCAAGCGCGGCGCGCATGCGCAGCAGCGGCGACTGGTCGGAGGTCGACACCACGACGACGGCGCGCTTTCTGCCCTCCGGCCCTAGGCTCTCTTCCAGAAATTCGCGCACCTCGCGCCCACGCTCGCCCACCAGCCCCACCACGATCGCTTCTGCGTCGCTGTTGCGGGTCATCATCCCGATCAGTGTGCTTTTGCCGACGCCCGACCCTCCGAAGATGCCGACGCGCTGTCCCCGGCCAATGCTCAGCACGCCGTCGATCGCCCGGATTCCGGTTCCGAGCGCATCCCGAATCGGCTCTCTCTCGAGCGGGGCCGGCCCGGTCCGGTCGAGAGGAACGGTCGTATGCAGAATGGGCCTCCGGCCTCCGTCCATGGCCTGGCCCATCGCGTTCAGCACCCGCCCAATCAGGCCTTCTCCCACTTCGATCCGCGGCGTCATGCCGAGCGCGGCCACCGGGTCGCCGTAGCGAATGCCGTCGGCCGTATCGAGGGTCATCGACAGCACCCCGGTCCCGCGCAACCCGATGACTTCGGCGGGATGCGTCGCGCCCGCGGCATCGCGGATTTCGCAGCACTCGCCCACCGAACACGGCGGCCCCTCCGACTCGATCGTCTGTCCCGTCGCCTCGATCACGCGTCCGCGCCAGCGCAGCGCCGAGCGCTGCCGCAGCCGTGCGAAATACGTCTCCAGCAGTTCCATTCACGCCTGCTTTGCCGGTGCTGCCTCGCCGGATTTCGCCCTTACCTCGAGCAGATCGAAGAATCCGCGTTCGATCTCGGCAATCTGCGGCCGTATCCCAAGATCGACCGTTCCCAGCCGCGTCTCGAGGATGGCTTCTCCTTCGTTCAGCTCCGCATCGGCTGCCACCTCCGGGCGCAGCGGCAGACCCGGCATCAGGCGCAGCATCTCCTCCCACATCTCCCGCTGCTCGGCCGGCACGCGAAGCCGCACTTCGGTCGATTCCGCCAGTTGCCCCAGCGCGACCCGCACGGCGCCGGAAAGCAGCAGCGGATCCATCTGCGCCTCGCGGTGCAGAACGCGCTCGGCAATGGCCAGCGCCAGGCGCACGACTTCGTGCTCCGCGCGCGCCAGATACTCGTCGCGCTGCGCACGAAATTCGTTCAGCGCCATCGCCAGCTGGGCCGACCGCTGCTCCCGCCACAGCTTCTGTTCGGCTGCGCCAGCTTCCCTGCCCTTTTCCGCCGCTTCGCGCCGCGCTGCTTCCACCTGCCGATCGAGTTTCTTATCTCGCTCCGCCACGGCCGCTTCCAGTTCCCGCACCCGGGCCGCAAGGTCACCCGACGACGGACCCAGCCCTTCCAGCACCGGATACTGCAGGGTTCGAATCTGCGCATTTCCCAGCATGGCTTTCTTCCCGTCACACAATGAAATCGTCGCCCTGCTCCAGTTTCAGAATCACTTTGCCTTCCGCTTCCAGGTTGCGGGCCAGCGCCAGGATTTCGTGCTGCGCTCCTGCAACCTCCCGGCCCCTCACCGGCCCCATCACTTCCATGTCTTCTTTCAGCATGTCCGCGGCGCGCGACGACATCGCGGAAAACACGTGGGCGCGCAGATCCTCCTGAGCGCCGCGCAGCGCCAGGGCCAGCTGGCGCTTATCGGCTGCGGCCACGATCTCACGCATGCTGGCCGGAGGAATGGTCACCAGATCCTCGAACGTGAACATCAGGTTCCGGATGCTGAGCGCCATCGCGACATCTGCCGATTCAATCTCGTCCAGAATCTTCTTCGTCTGCTCGGACTCCATGCGGTTCAGCAGATCGGCCACCGCTTTGAACCCCGCATAGGATCGGCGTCCCGTGTCGCCCATGTTTTCCAGGCGCCGGTGCAGGATCATCGCCACGCGCTGCGCCATTTCCGGCGAAAACTGGCGCATGGCCGCCAGTCGCCGGATCGCATCGACCCGCCGTTCCTCGCTCAGGCTCTCGATCACGATCGCCCCGCGGCGCGCATCGAGGTGCGCCAGCACGACGGCGATGGTCTGGGGATGCTCGCTCTCCAGAAACTTCCCCAGTTGCTGCGGATCGACCCGCTGCAGCATGGAGAGATCGCTCTGGCTCGCCTCCTGCGCTCGCCGCACCAGCGCGAGCAGGTCCTCCGCCCTCTGCTTGCCGAAGGTGTCGACCAGCAGCTTGGTGGCATAGTCCAGCCCGCCATGCACCATGTAGTGCTGGGTCTCCACCAGTTCGTGGAATTCCTCCACCACCTCCAGCGACAGCTCCGGAGCGATGTTGCGCAGGTCCGCGATCTCCTCCGTCACGCGCTGCACGTCCGGCTCGGCCAGATTCTGCAGGATTTTTCTGGCGATCTCGTCGCCCACTGCGACCAGAAATACAGCAGCCTTCTGCACCCCATTGAGCGGGTGCGCGTTGGTCATGCCGTGGGCAGCGAGTGAGGCCATTCCGTTACTCCGAGCGAATCCAGCTCTCGAGCAGGCGCGTGCTCTGCGCAGGCTCACGCTTCACATGATCCGCGACCTGTTCAAAGACGTTCTGCGCGCGCAGCTTCTGCTGCTCGGCGGCGATATTCTCTGGGGAAAGCTCCCTGGCTGCGGGTGCGGCCGCCAGTTGCGCGCGGCTGTCTGCCGATGAGGGGCGAGGCGCGGCGGCCAGCGAGCGCAGGGCCGGCCGGGACACAAAAAAGAAGAACACCAGCAGCGCGATGAGAATGGTTCCGTACCGGATGAGCGAGAGCGACTGGCTGGCCACGCCCAGCACCCGCTCCCCGAGTCCGGGCGTCTCCGCGCCGGCATCGTCGTCGAAGCCCATCTCTTCCACGCTCACCTGATCGCCTCGTGTTGCGTCGAAACCAATCGCCGATTCGGCCAGAGCGGTCAGGCGCTTCATCTCGTCCGGAGAACGCGCCTCCCAGCTCACCTGCTTGCCGCGCACCACCCGCCGGTTGTTGATCAGCACCGCCGCCGTCAGGCGCCTCACCCGGCCCGCCGCCTCCACCGTGTGCCGCACTTTTTTCGAGACGCCGTAGGTATCGCTCTCCTGCTTCATGTCCGGCCCCGCATCATTCTGCGGCGGATACAACGGCGGCTTTGCATTGGGGGCATTGCTGGCTGTGCCCGGAATGCCCGACGCCGCGGGATGCCCCGACGTCTGCTCGCTGCGCTGCATGGTGAGCGTTGCCGCCTGGGCCGGGTCGTAGGTTTCGTCCGTCTCATCGGCCGAAACCCGGTCGTAATCGACATTGACCGAAGCCCGGACATTGCCCGCCCCGGCCACCGGCTCCAGCGTCTCCACCAGCCTGGCCGCCAGAACCTGCTCGTGCGCGGCCAGCGCCGCGTCGCCGCTCGGCTTGCCCAGCAGCCCGCCGCCCTCGGCGTCCACCAGCACCACATTTTCCGGGCGCAGGCTGTCGACCGCGCTCGCCACCAGATTCGCCACCGCGTCGGCCTCATCGCCGGAAAGTGCGCGGTGCTTCAGCCGCAGCACCACCGAGGCCTTCGCATCGCGCTGCTCCGTCGTGAACAGCGAATCGTGCGGCAGCGCCAGATGCACGCGCGCGGACTGAACCGAAGCCAGCGTCCCGATGGTATGCTCCAGCTCGCCTTCCAGAGCCCGCTGATAATTCACCTTCTCGTCGAACTCCGAGCCCATCCAGTTCGGCTTGTCGAAAAGTTCGAACCCCATCCGCCCGCTCTTTGGGCCGCCTTTGGCGGTCGTGGCCAGGCGCGCCTTGTCGAGCGATTCGGCCGGCACCTGCAGCGCCGATCCGTCCGGCGAGACGTCGAATGGAATCCCCGCCGTCGTCAGCTCCTGCGCCATCTGCCGCGCATCGTCCGGATCGAGCCCGGCGTAGAGCGTCCTCCAGTCGGTGCGGGTCGCATACCACAGCAACCCCCCGAAGATCGCCACCACCAGCGCCGCCGTTCCCCCGAGGCGCCGGCGGCCCGCAGCGTCCAGTTTCCGGAAGCGCGCGATCGCGTCGGTCGCCAGCGCTCCCGCGCGCTGTTGCACGGTCAAAGCTGCCGACGATTTGTCCTTGTCCGCCATACCGGATCACACTTCAAAACTGCATTCCCATCACCTGCTGGTAGGCGGCGACCGCCTTATTGCGCACCGCGAGCGCCAGCTCAAAAGCCATATCCGCCTTTTGCGTCGCAATCATGGCGTCGTGGATATCGACGCCGCTGCCGGCCAGCATGCCCGTCACCGAGGTCGCCGCCTGTTGCTGCAGCTGATCGACGCCGCTGATCGCGCTCTTCATCAAATCGCCGAAGGGCGCTTCTGCCTCGCCCCGGACGGCTCCTGCCGCCGCACCGCTCATCGCAGGCGCGACCGCCTCTGCTCCCAACGCTCCAATCGCCGGCGTCCCCATCGTCGTGCCGCCTCCTATTTCAGAATGTCCAGCGAAGCCGAAAGCATGCCCTTTTCCGCCTGCACCGCCGAGCTGTTGAGCCCATACGCCCGCGTCGCCCCCATCAGATCCACCATCTCGGTCAGCGGGTTGATGTCGGGATAGGAAACATAGCCGTCCTGATCCGCATCCGGGTGCCCGGGATCGTAGCGGCGCAGCGGTTCTCCCGCATCGGCCGCCACTGCGGAAACGCGCACGCCTCCAATCCCGGTGTCGCTTTCCCCCGCCTGGCCCATGAGCTGGCTCGCAAAACTCTGCTGCGGCGCTTCCGAAGTGAACACCACATGCTGCCGCCGGTACGGTCCCCCGTCGGCGGTGCGCGTCGTTTCTGCGTTGGCCATATTCGCCGCCACCACTTCCGCCCGAATCCGTTCCGCCTGCAGCGCCGATCCGCTCACTTCCATCACACCGAACAAATTCATCGCCGTCCGTCCCCGCTGGCTTCGATCGCTTTCTGTTTCCCCTGATTCTCGCGGCTGCCGCTACTTTTGGTCCTCATGGATCGCATCCATCGTCCGCGTGAACTCGTGCTTCAGAAGCTCCACGCCGGTGCGGAACTGCAGTTGCGCCTCGGCCATCCTGATCCCCTCGCGGTCCATCGAAACGTCGTTGCCGTCGGGCCGTTCCAGCAATCCGCCGACCGGGCCGGCCGCCACTCCGGATGCGATTCCCGCAGCCGCATCGCTGTCCGGCTGGCTGAGCGCTTCGAGCGACTGCTGCATGGCGGCGGCGAAATCAAAGCCCACCGTCCGATACCCCGGCGTGTCGACATTCGCCATGTTCTCGGCCGTCACCTTGAGTTCCAGCGAGGAGAGGTCCAGGTACCTGCCCAGCGCCTCAGCCATCGGTGTCGCAATCTGCATCGTCCCAGCCTCGCGTGGTTTCCCGCGCCATCACCCTGCACGCGCACCTCCCGCTTCAGCCTTTTCCGGTTAGAACCCCCTCACAACGGCTCGTCGAATTCGATCTCGCCGGCTTCGATCTGCGGCCGATCTTCGGCCAGAATCCAGCCGCGCTCGAGCACATGTTCGAGCTCCCGCACATTGCCCGGCCACGCGTGGGTTTCCAGTTTGGCCGCCGCCGCAGGCGTGATCCTCTTCGCCGGAGTCTCACGCGCCATCTTCGCGAGGAAGTGCTCGGTGAGCCTCGCGACCTCCGCCGATCGCCCCGCCAGCGCCGGCGTGTGGATCAGAAACACGGCCAGCCGGTAATAAAGGTCGGCACGAAAGGATCCTTCCGCAGCCAGCCGGGCCAGCGGCTGGTGCGTTGCCGCAACAATCCTCACATCCACCTTCACCGGTTCATTCTCCCCCACCCGCTGCAGTTCTCCGGTTTCGAGAAAACGCAGCAGCTTGGCCTGCAGAGCCAGCGGCATCTCGCCGATCTCATCCAGGAAGAGCGTTCCCCCGTGCGCCGCTTCGATGCGGCCCATCCGTCCCTGCACCGCGCCGGTGAAGGCGCCGCGCGTGTGTCCGAAAAGCTCCGCCTCCAGCAGCGTCTCGGGAATCGCCGCGCAGTTCAGCGCCACCAGCTTGCGCGCGGAACGCGGGCTCAGCCGGTGCACCGCCTTCGCCACCAGTTCCTTGCCGCTCCCCGTCGGCCCTTCGATGAGCACCGGCGTCGTGCGCGGCGCAACCAGGCGAATTCTCCGGCTTACTTCGAGCAAACATGCGTCCGCACCCACAAACTCCGGCAGCGGCCCGCCGCGTCCTGTCGTGCCGCGATCGGCACTCGGCATCCTCGCGGCCGTTTCCTCAGGCCGCGCACCCGCCGCCACCCTC
>JBARMS010000248.1:0-44432 GCA_049802575.1 Acidobacteriaceae bacterium
GCTCTTCTCCAGCCAGGAAGTGATGCCGCCAGGGAATGTGAAACCGCAGAGTGAAGCGGTGCCGGCCGGTGCGGGGAATACCGATGAGGCGACGCTGAGCCCGGCGGCCAGTCTGGCGGCGCAGGCGGCGCCGGATTCCGACGTGCGGATGGACAAGGTGGCGGCTGTGCAGCAGGCGCTGGCGGCGGGAACTTACAACGTTCCTGCGGGCGCCGTGGCAGGCAAGGTGATCGATCAGATGCTGGGGAAGTAAGGTGGAGACCTCCGCGCTGGAACTGATGGGTGAAGCGATCGACGCGCTGCAGCACGCTGACGCGGCAAGGCTCGAGCGGCTGGCCAGGGAGGCAGCCCATGCTGAGGGTCCGCGGAGCGAGCAGGAACGCCGGGCGCTGGCAGGAAAGCGGTTGGCGCTGCGCCGGCTGCTTGCCCTCACCCGACGCAATCTGCGGCTGCTGGGGCGGTCGAGCACGAGCGCAGGCACCTACGGCGCACCTCGGATGTAAGAGGAACCATGGCGACGATTCGCGCAGCATTCGATATAGCGACAGGGGCCCTCGATGCGGATCAGGCGGCGCTCGACATTGTTGCGAACAACACGGCCAATGTGAATACGCCCGGCTACACGCTGGAGACGCCGACGTGGGAGCAGAACGATTCTGTATCGCTGGGCGGCGTCAACTTCGGGATGGGCGTGACGCTGACGGGTGCAGAATCGCAGCGAAGCCTCGTACTCGATGAGGCGATGCAGCAGCAGACGCAGGCAGAGAGCTCCTCCAGCGCGCGTCTCACCGCTCTCGACCAAATACAGGCGCTGTTCAGCGGCGCTGCCGGGGCGGGCACCGACGCCGACGCTTCGAGCGGAATTGGGGCCGATCTGACGAATCTCTTCACCTCGTTATCGTCCCTGGAAGGCAGCCCGGCCGATACTGCGGTGCGGGAGCAGGTGCTGAGCGCGGCCAATTCTCTGGCTTCGGATTTCAACGGAACCGCAGCGCAGATCGAGAGCCAGAAAACATCTCTCGATCAGCAGGGAATCAGCCTGGTGGCTCAGGCCAACACGCTCTTGCAGGATGTCGCGCAACTGAACCTGCAGATTGAGACGACCAGCCCGAACGCGGATGCCGGGACGCTGGAAGACCAGAGGCAGCAGGATCTCACCAGTCTTTCGCAGCTGATGGGAATCCGCACGGTCACGACCGAGAATAACGGGCTAACCGTGACCACGACGGGTGGAGCTCTGCTGGTCTCAGAGGGGCAGACGTTTGCGATGACGACCGGGGAAAGCGGCGGTGTTACGCATATCTACGACTCGCTGGGTGGTGACATCACGGCAGATTTAACCGCGGGCGGAGGCGAGCTGGGAGGCGTTCTGACGGCGCGAGACCAGGATATTCCGCAGGTGGAGAGCGCTCTCGATCAGCTGGCCTACAACGTGGCGACGCAACTGAATACGCAGAACGCAGCGGGTTCGGACCTGAATGGGAATACTGGCGCAGCAATTTTCAGCCTGCCGGCGGGCGCGACGGCGGCCAATCCGGCCGGTTCGGCGGCAGGGATCGCGGTTGTCATGACCGATCCCACACAGATCGCCGCAGCGGCCGCAGGAGCCGGGACATCGGACGACGCAAACGCGACGGCCATGGCAAACCTCGGAAGTAAAGCCATCGTGGACGGAACGACGCCGACGCAGTATTTTTCCGATTTTGTGACGACGCTGGGGAGTCTGGTCACCGAAGTGACGAGCGAAAACACGGCGCAGGGGGCTGCGCTGACGCAGTTACAGAACCAGATTGGGGCCATATCCGGGGTGAGCCTGAACGACGAGGCGGCATCGCTGGAAACGCTGGAACAGTCTTACGAGGCAGCGTCGAAACTGTTCACGGCGCTCGATCAGGTGGCCGTGTCGGCGCTCAATTTAGGCGTGGAGACCACGTACAGCTAAGGCTACCGGCGGTGTGCGCGCGACGATGAGCGGGGGCTGTGCCCAGCTGGCGAAAGGACGCGAGCCGGTGTGCGGCGCCGGAGCAGCAGGCAGGATGGTGAGGGCAGGACGATGCGTGTGAACCCGCAATACATGACGGACCTGGTGAGTTCGCTGGATGCTACGTCATTGACGGAGCAAACGTTGACCCAGGAGCTGGCGAGCGGGTCGCAGGTGAATTCCCTCAGCGACAATCCGGTCGCTGTGGGCGAGAACGTGCTGCTGAGCGCACAGATCGGAAGCGACGACTCCTTCTCGCAGACGGCATCGACCACTGGAAGCATGCTGCAGGTGAGCGACTCCGCGCTGAGCACGGTCGTCAGCCAGCTTACGTCGGCGATTTCACTGGCGACGCAGGCCAACAACGGGGCTCTCAACAGCAGTGATGTGCAGTCGATTTCGAATCAACTGGCGGGAATCCGCGATGAGGTTTTATCGATCGCGAATACGACCTATCTGGGGCGGTACGTGTTTTCCGGCGGGAAGGGCGGGACGGCGCCGTACACGCTCAATTCCGGCGTTTCGCCGGTGGTTGCGACGTATCATGGCGACGGTGACGTGCAATACCTCCAAACGCCCAATGGTCAGAAAATCCAGCTGAATGTGCCAGGGAGCCAGATTTTTTCGCAGGCGGGCAGTGATGTGCTGGGGACGCTGAATCAGCTGGTCGCGGATTTTGCCTCGGGCACTCCCTCAGCGACAGTCGTGGCCGACACGGAAGCATTGAACACCGCACTCAGCTATGTCTCGCAGCAGAGAGTGGTGATCGACAATTCCATTACGCGGCTGACAACGGCCGAAAATTACACCCAGAGCGAGCAAACGCAGCTCACATCGGTACAGACCAACCTGCTCCAGGCGGATGTGGGCAAGATTGCCACGCAACTCAGTTCGGCGGAGACGCAGCAGGCGGCGCTGAGCCAGGTGATCGCGGCCATGGGCAAGCAGAGCCTCTTTAACGATTTGTAGCGCGAACGCTGCGAAAGCGAGAATCGGGCAGCCGCAAATTGGGCTGCCCCTCTCTTTTACTGGACCTGGAAGTCCTGGGTCAGCGGGGTATGCTCTGAGCAGTCGCCGACAAAAACGATGAAGCGTCCGGGGTCGACCTGCCAGTTGTCCTTCTGATCGCTCCAGTAGGCGAGCGATCGGCGGTCCAGCGTGACGGTGACGTGTTTCGTTTCGTTGGGGCCGAGGCGCACTTTCTCAAAGCCCTTCAGCTCCTTCGCCGGGCGCTTGACCTGCGCTGACGGATCGCCGACGTAAACCTGGGCCACGGTTGCGCCTTCGCGGGAGCCGGTGTTGGTCACATCGAAGGAGACTGTGATGGGACTGTTGGGCGAGGCTTGTTGGGGAGAGAGAGCCAGATTCGAGAACGAGAAGGTCGTGTACGAGAGGCCGAAGCCGAAGGGGAAGAGCGGCTGATTATCCTGGGTGGTGTAGTAGCGATAGCCGAGAAAAACGCCTTCTTTGTATTCGACGTGAGGCGTCTGGCCCTTTGGCACTGGAGCGGCATAGTAGCTATCGTGCACGGGGTTTTCGTCCCAGGAGCGCTCGAAGCTGACGGGCAGATGGCCTTCGGGCGAATGCTGGCCGAAGAGGATCTGCTCCATGGCGCGGCCGCCTTCCTGGCCGGGATACCAGTTGTGGAGGAGCGCCGGGACGTTGTCGATCCAGCGATGCATGTCGACATTGCCGCCGGCGGTGATGGTCACGATGGTGTGCGGATTGGCCTGGCTGACGGCCTGAATCAACTCATCCTGACCGAAGGGGAGCTGAAAGGAGCGGTCAAAGCCCTCGCTCTCCTCAGAGGGGTTGAAGCCCACAGCGACAACCACTGCATCCGCCATGGACGCGATCTTCTTTGCTGCGGGCGAAACGAGTTCGTCGACGCCGCGGACGCCGAGCCCGATCCGCGGATCGGCGGCTTCGGGCCAGTATTCGAGTTCAATGGCTGCACGCTTGCCGGCCGTTAACGGTACCTCCGCGTAACGCGGCGCCTGTCCTTCACGCGAGGGCTGATCGATGACTGTCTTGCCGTCGACGAGCAGCTTGTAGGCATCGGAACCGCCAGCGCCGGCGAGAAAGAGGTAGTCCTCGGTGCTATGCGGCATGAATTGCGCGGTGTAGCGAATGCTGCGGTGCATCGGGACGGGCGGTGTCCACTCTTCCGACCGGAATGTCGCGATGCGGCGCTGGAAGGAGACGGATGGCGATCCACTGAAATCAGGATTGTTGTACGTTTCGACTTTGATCTGCGATCCGGTCCAGGGATTGTCGGGCGTTTTGCCGGACGCATCGTAAAACTCGGTCTGCTGGAAAACATCATCGGTGGCGGGCAGACCGGCGGCGTACAGGACATTCGCCTTGCCGGCCAGAGCATCGGACAGGCCAGTGAGAAAACTCACTGGCGCGAACGCGTCGACGTGCGAGCTGCCGCCTCCGCCGGGTACCGCCGGCCATGCATCGGGACCAATGACGGCGATGGTGTGAACCTGGTCCGCATGGAGCGGCAGCAGGTTGCCCTGGTTCTTCAGGAGCGTGATGCTCTCGAGCGCTTCCTCGAGGGCGACGGCGCGTCCTTGCTGGCTGTACAGAGAATCGCCAGGTTCGGTTTGGTCGCGATCGAGGAATCCAAATCGGATGGCAGTGCGGAAGATGCGGCGTACCTTCTCATCGATGGTTGCCTCTGTGACCTGGCCGCTCCTGATCGCAGGCAGCAGGTCTTGAGGATTCATGAATTTGCCGGAAGGCATTTCCAGGTCGAGCCCGTTGTTCGCCGCGCCCACCGCGGAGTAGGTCGCGTCCCAATCGGACATGAGAATGCCATCGAATTTCCAGTCGCCCTTGAGAATGTCGAGATTGAGGTGCTTGTTCTCGGTGGCGTGGACTCCGTTGAGGAGGTTGTAGGAGTTCATCACCGCGCCGGCATGGCCCTCCTTCACCGCTGCTTCGAAGGCGGGCAGGTAGATTTCGCGCAGGGTGCGCTCGTCCATGTCGGAGCTGACATTGTGCCGATCGTATTCTTCGTTGTTGGCGTCGAAGTGCTTGACGGTGGCGATGACGCCCTCGTCCTGAACGCCGCGAATGTAAGCGGCGGCGGTCTGTCCGGAGAGGAAGGGATCTTCGCCGAAGTATTCAAAATTGCGGCCGTTCATCGGGGCGCGATAGATGTTGATGCCGGGTCCCAGCAGGAAATTGACGCCGCGCGCGCGGGCGTCTTTGGCGATAGACTCTCCCATTTGGGTGGCGAGACCTGGATCCCAGGAAGCTGCAAGCGCGATGCCGCCGGCGTAGGCCGTATCGGGTCCCCATGTACGCACGCCCTCGGGGCCGTCGCTCATTTTGAGTTGCGGAAAGCCGGCTGACGGTTCGGCGCGAATGAACATGCTGTCCTGGCCGCCGATGAGCTCCAGTTTCTGCTGGAGGGTCAGCTTAGCGAGCATAGCGTCGACGCGCTGCTCGATAGCGGGACTGTCAGGAACAGGACTGTTGGAGCCTGAGATTTGGGCAACAGCGGGAAGCGCGCAGGCGGCACAGCACAGCAGAGACGTGGCGAAATGAATCGTTTGAGTACGCAAGGGTTTGCTCCGGGACAGCGCAAACCAGACTCGCAGAGCATGGCATCTTTGTAAAGCGGAAACAAGGTGCCCGGGTTACCCACGGGAGCGGCCGGAGGGCTTAGCTGCGAACGAGCTGCTGCTCAGGTTTGTCATGCAGAAACGAGTTGATCGCCCAGCGAGGCGGCAAACGCGAGCAGGCGTCGATCATCGTGGTGCGCGGCCATCAGCTGAACTCCGCAATCGGGCGACGGGAGAACGACCACCGGCAAACCGGCGAGGCTGGCCGGGGTGGTGTGGCGCAGGATGAGCGAGCGGGCTTCGCTGTTGTCAGCTCCGGCGGTGAGGCGGCTGACCGGCGTCACCGGAGCGAGCAGAAAATCGAACTGATCGAAGAGGCGCTCGACGTTGCTGCGAAATTCGGCGTGGCGCAGGCGCAGATCGCGGATCTGTTCCTCTGAGATGGAGGCTCCCCAGGCGAGGCGCGTGGCGATGCCGGGATCGAATTCGTGAAAATGTCCGGCATGAAGCTTTGCTGCTTCCCACGCCTGGATGGGAGCATAGATGTCCCAGGCATCGCCCCAATACGGCGGAGCGAACGGTTCGAGGCGCCCGGACTCTCGCTGCAGATGTTCCTGCCAGAACTGCATCGCATTGCGAACGTCTGGGCGGCATTGCTCCATCAACGGGCCGGCGAGAACGCCAATTTTGAAGTGGTCCGGTGCGGGCATGGCTGGCGGGAGCTCGAAAAGCGACTCGGCCAGCAGCGGCGCATCGCGCAGGTCGCGGAAGAGCCAGCCGATCGTGTCAAAGGTGGAAGCCAGGTGGGCTCCGCCAGTCCAATCGCCGATACCGAGAGAGGCGCGATAGCCGGCGAGGCCGCACATCGCTGCGGGTGCGCGGACCGAGCCGCCTGTGTCGGTGCCGATGGCTGCCAGCGCCGAGCCCTCCTGGACAGAAGCCGCTGCTCCGCCGGAAGAACCACCCGTCAGCCACGCGGCGTTGGCCGGCTGGACGCAGTCGCCGTAATCGGAGTTCTCGCCGGTGATGCCGTAGGCGAGCTGATGCAGATGCGTCTTGCCCGTGATCACCGCGCCGGCCGCACGGAGGCGGGCGGCCACCCATGAGTCGGAGTTTGCCGCACCCTGGGCGGCATAGAATTTCGAGCCGGCGCTGGTCGGGAATCCCGCGAGATCGAAGCAATCTTTGAGAGAGACCGGCACGCCGAAGAGTGGCAGCCGCTCGCCTGAGGCGGCGCGGTTCATTTGCCGGCGCGCCTCGGCGAGAGACCAGTCGGGATCGCGTGCGATGTAGGTATTGTGGCTGGCATTGCCGTTGGCGTGCGCAAGGGCCTGCCGCGTCTGCGCAACGGGATCGGTGGCGTCGGCTTTGTAAGTGGCCAGCAGCGCGGCGACAGGCGAGAGCTTCGAGATCATGCGGCCATTGTAGAGGGATGCGGATGTGACAAAGAGAAGGGCATCGCAATACGATGGGCCTCATGCGCATGGGATTGCCCTTCATCGGATTTGCTCTCGGATCGATTTTGTTGACTGGCGGCTTTCGGGCGGCGACCGGATCGGCTGCCCCTGCGAAGATCACGCTTCAAATGCAGCGATCGTCACCGCAGGATCTTGAAATTTCCGGGGTGGTGCCGGGCATCCCCGTGGGAGTGAGCCGGTTTGTGCGCTACGACGATCTTGCGCACCTGCAGCAGGTGGCCTACACCGTCAAAGACGATCCGAACCTTGATGGGCCTGCGCAGCTGAGCGGGGTGCCGCTCGACGCGCTGGTTGCCGCGCTGGGGTTCACCGCCGGAAATCAGCCGCTCGTCGCCGCGATTTGCACTGACGGTTACGAGGGACACTACACGGCTGCCTATCGGGCCGAGCACCATCCATTCCTGGTGCTGAAGATGAACGGCCAGTTGCCGGCGCAGTGGCCCAAAGGACCCGATGGCATTCCGTTTGCGCCTTTTTTCATCTCTCACGCCTTCTTTAAGCCGGACTATAAAATTCTGGGGCACGCCGATGAACCGCAGATCCCCATCGGGATTACACAGCTTCGGTTCTACGACCAGGCTGCAGCGCTCGCACCTCTGAAGCCGGCTGCTTCGGCGGGTCCCGCCGCGACGCAGGGATACAGGATCGCTGTCCAGAACTGTCTGCGCTGTCACCAGGCAGAGAACATCGGCGGCAGCAAATCTCCGTTCCAGTGGCCGCAACTGGCGATGATTGCGCAGGGGAACGCCACGGCGTTTGGCAAGTATGTCGTGCAGCCGAACCGCGTGAATCCCGAAGCGACGATGCCTGCTAACCCAACCTATAATGCTGCGACTGTCGCGGCGCTGGTCGCGTACTTCCAGAGCCAGGGCGGAAAGCAGTGACGGTTCGGCTCGTGAAGGCGCTGCTGGTGGCTGCAGTCGCGTTTCATTTGACGCTTGTGGTCTTTAACAACCTGAGCGACTACGGATCGAACTGGCAGTTCGTCCGCCATGTGCTGCTGATGGACACCACGGAACCGGATAACCACGCGATGAGCCGGGCGGTGCACGCCACCTGGGCGCAGCAGGTATTCTACGGCGCCATCATCGCGTGGGAAGCAATGACGATGCTGCTTTGCTGGGTCGGAGCAGGGCAGCTGATTCGCGCCTTGCGCAAACCGGCCGATGTCTTCAGTCGCGCGAAGAACACCGCGGTGGTCGGACTCGCAGCGAGCCTCCTCCTGTGGCTGGTCGCGTTTCTCGGTATTGGCGGCGAGTGGTTCCTGATGTGGCAGTCGAAGACATGGAACGGCCAGGACACAGCCGGCCGAATGTTTGCTGTCACGGGCATCGTGTTCCTGGCGGTGATGCTGCCGGAGTGACGGTCGAGCCGCCGTAGAGAGATATTTCTCCTCCGGTGCCCGCGTTCTCGCCATCGATGAGTCCCGCCTGAAGATGCGGAGCCCCGCTTGTTTGTCCCCGCTCCTACGGTGGAACCTGGGCGCGCCGGTTAGTCTGTACAGTGGACATTTTGCCGCCAATACCCAAGGTCGCTGCAGCCAATCCTGCCATTGGTGTGGTGACTTCTGGCGAGTTCTCCGGCCCTCCGCCTCATGCAGGTTTGCGGCCCGTGCGGGCGGTGGCAGCGATCGTGCTGTGCGCGGTGTTCGCGTTCCTGACGCTCTACTGCACGCAGCCTCTTCTCCCCATGCTGACGGCGGTCTTTCACGCTTCGAAAGCCGCGGTGGGGATGACGGTGAGCGCGTCGACATTGGGAGTGGCCCTGGCCGCTCCCATTTTCGGCGCGTTGACCGAACGGATGAGCCGCAAGCGAGTGATTGTCGCCTCGGCTATTGCCTCGGCATTACCGACGATGCTGGCGGCGACGTCGCCGGGGCTGCATGCGCTGATCTTCTGGAGATTTCTGCAGGGAGTGGCGCTGCCTGGCATTTTCGCCACCGTGATTACGTACATCGGCGAGGAGTGGGACCGAAAATCGATCGCGCTGGTGATGAGTCTCTACGTTAGTGGTACGGCGCTCGGCGGATTTCTGGGGCGGCTGACTTCGGGCCTTGTCGCCGACGCGTTCGGCTGGCGATGGAGCTTTATCGTGCTAGGCGGGTTGACGCTGCTGGGCGCTGGCCTCATCGGACGCTGGCTGCCCCATGGCCGCAGGCGTCCCCGCGTCGAGCACGAGGAAGCCGAGGGCGGCGTCACTGGATTGGCGGCACTGCTGATCGCGTTGCGGCACCTGCGCAATCCGCGGCTGCTGGCAACGTTTGGGGTTGGGTTCGGGACGCTCTTCACGTTGGTGGCGACGTTCACGTACAGCACGTTCTACCTGGTGGATGCGCCGTTCCGGCTTTCGACGGTGGCGCTCAGCTATCTTTTCGCGATTTATCTTGTCGGTCTGGTGGTCACACCGTTCGGGGGATTTCTGGTGACGCGGATTGGAATGCGCCGCGGTATCGCTGTCGCGATCGCCATCGCCGCGGCGGGCGAGGCGCTGACGCTGAGCCACACACTGTGGATTGTGATCGTGCCAGGGCTGGGACTCGTCTGTACCGGCGTATTTATCGCGCAGTCCACGTCGACGAGCTTCCTGCGAATGGCTGCTCCGGCAGGCGGGCGCGTCTCCGCGGCCGGACTGTATCTCTCCTCCTATTACGTCGGCGGCACGATTGCGGGCGTGGCCCCGAGTTATGTCTGGAGCGTCGGCCGCTGGCCGGCTTGCGTCGCGCTGGTGGAAGCCGTGCTGGTGGGGACGCTGGTGCTGGCGTTGGTGGGCTGGAAGAATGTCGGCTGGAGCACCCACTGAGCTGGGAATCGTGAGGTTTCCGATTCACAGTAGGGTCTCTCTCGTGTTCGGTGGCTGCATGCAAATCGCAACCTCGCAATTGCACTCGAACAACGATGGTCTGCTGCTGACGCCGAGAATGTCATTTTAGGGGTCGGAGGGTCCATTCCAATTGCGGAAAGGCCACGCCGGACATTCCTCAGAACGCGATTCGAGTTCGCCGGTATGCTGGAATCCCATCCAAAGCAAAAAGGACCGAGGTGGGGCCTGCAGAAGACGCCTGGAGGGGGGCGAATGGCTAGATTTGCCGTCCTGATCCGAATCGGGTAAAAAATACGTGGTCCGCGGGGGGCCGGAAGTGCCATCCTTACTCTAACCCAAGCTCCAGCAACATTTTATTGATATCGGGTGATTGGTCTCCCAGATGCAATCATCCTAAGCGTTGATGAATCGTGCGCTGCATGGTTTACGGCGCACAGTATCCCCACAGCAGAAGGTCGAAACGGAGCTGAACCCATGACGCGCATATCAGGATATGGAGCTGCAACGGCCGTCGCGGCCCTTGCTCTGATCCTCACTACCGGTTGCACAACGAAGAAGTACGTACGCAGCCAGACCGAGCCGGTGATCCAGAAGACGAATGAGCTGGACGACGCAACGGCGGCCAATAACCGGGCGATCCAGGACACGGATCAGCGAGCCCAGTCGGGGATCCAGCAAGCTCAGAATTCCGCGAATCAGGCCCAGCAGTCGGCACAGAATGCCACCCAGTCGGCGAACCAGGCGCAGCAGGCCGGCCAGGATGCCGTGAATCGCGCGGACTCGCTCGCCGGCGTGATTGCCAATCTGGACAACTACCAGCAGGTGGGGGACGTGTCGGTGACGTTTGGGTTCAACCGGGCCGTCCTGACGAAGTCAGATAAGGATCAGCTGGACCTGTTCGGCGGCCAGCTCGCCTCGACGAAGAGCTTCATCCTGGAAGTGACCGGCGGAACGGATAACGTTGGGTCGAAAGAGTATAACTACCAGCTGAGCGACAAGCGCGCGATGGCGGTGGTGCAGTACCTGGCGTCGAAGTACAACGTTCCGGCGCACAAGTTCTACCTGGTCGGCCTGGGCAAGGACGTGCAGGTCGCTCCTGAAAATACGGCAGCGGGACGCGCGAAGAACCGTCGCGTTGAAGTCCAACTGCTGAGCAACTCGGGCGCGCCCAACCAGGCGCCCACAACGACGGGCAGCGTGAGCCAGCCGCCAGCAGCAGGAGCAACGGCTCCCTCCGCACAGTAACTCATCATGAGTTGGCGAGATGAATAACAAGTCGTCTCCCGCTCAATAATCCGCGAGTAACAGGGCAGGGCGCGTGCAGCAAATGCATGCGCCCTTTGTGTTTGCCGCCGGGTTTGCCTCTTTTCTTTTTCACAGGCAGCGGGGTATGATCGGGCTCCCCCAAATTCAGACAAACGGAGCGAACGACATGACCACGCAGCGCTGGGCCCTCGTGCTGTTGTTGTCCGCCTCTGTGCCCATGATCGGAGTTGCTCACGCACAAGAGACTGACACTTTGGGAAATCCGCCGACAAACCCCAATACGACCACCCCGCAGGTCGTCAATCATTTGATCAAGTACCGGCCGGCCACGATCATTCGGCCATCCTCCAGCATTCCTCCGGCAGTCGAGGGTACGACGCCGAAGACCCGGACGGCGCACACCAACCTTGAAATCATGCTGCCGGCTGGGTGGAAGCCCTCGCAGGTGAGTCCGCCGCGCCCGAATGTCGTAGAGCCGCCGTTTACCGGGTATTACTACGAGACGCCCGCGTCCCTGGCCTGCCTGTACAGTCTGGTCACCGTGACCACTGGATGCAATCCGCAGACGGTAAGCACCAATCCAACGGGCGGCACGAAGACCATCGCGATTGTGGATGCCTATGACGATCCCTTTGCGGGACCGGATTTGGCCTACTTCTCCGATCAGATGGGCATCGCCTTCACCCCGTCGAGATTCAAGGTCGTGTACGAGAGTGGCTTTCCGCCCCCGATCGATGAGACGGGCGGCTGGGGCCTGGAAACCGCCCTCGATACCGAGTGGGCTCACGCTATGGCGCCCGGCGCACTCCTGTACCTGGTGGAGGCGAATTCCAATTCCTCATACGACTTGTTCGCCTCGGTCGTGATCGCCAGCAATCTGGTGCAGTGCGGGAAGACGACGACGTGTCCGACGGGCTCGACGGGAACCGGAGAAGTCTCGATGAGCTGGGGCATGCCGGAATTCTCCACGGAAACCAGCTACGACACCGATTTCACCACAACGGGGGTCGTCTATGTCGCGGCAGCAGGAGATGATCCGGGCACCGAATACCCGTGTACATCGCCCAATGTGATTTGCGCCGGCGGCACGACGGTTCGCCGCAACCCCGCAACGGGAGCGTTCATGAGCGAATGGTCCTGGCCTTTGAGCGGGGGCGGCGTAAGCCTTTACGAGAAGATCCCCGCCTATCAAAGTTCCATCAGCACGATCGTTGGGGGGAAAAACCGCGGAGTGCCCGATATCTCCATGAACTCCGATCCGATCACCGGACTTTGGGTATGGAGCAGCATCGAGTTCTACATCAACGAGGAACTGCCGGACGACACGGGCTGGTGGATCGTGGGCGGCACGAGCGCGGCGACGCCGACCTTCGCCGGAATCGTCAACCGTGCGGGTGCTTTCAGGGCCAGCACTTCAGCCGAACTCACAACCCTGTACGGCGATCCAACTACGGACTTCAACGACATTACGTCCGCCGAATGCGGGCCGTATGAAGGGTGGTCTCCCACCACCGGGTGGGATGTCTGCACGGGAATCGGCAGTCCCAAAGGCTACACGGGGAAATAGCTTCAAAACACAGAAGGGGCGGCATCTCGCGGAACCCACCGGAAGATTCGCAGGGGCGAATCTTCCGGAGTTCCGGCGATGCATGCGATGGTTGCGGCCATTGGACTGCGAGAATTCCTGAATTTCCGCCAACGGAGGCGCACGCCGGTGACTCGCAGCTTCGGCCGCCTGGGCAATCTCAGTGTCCGGCGGTTCCTGCCTGGCGAATATGCGCGGCGCGAACATCGTTGGCCGTGTACAGGCGAATGAAGGGTGCGCCCTGGCAGGCGGCCTCCAGAGCAGGGCGGCCGCCGGCTTCTTCTCGTTCCACGAGGCAAATCGCGGCGATGACCTTCATCCCCGCTTCGCGCGCCGCTTCGATGGCTGTGATCGTGGAGGCGCCCGTGGTGCAGACATCGTCGACGATGAGAACGGGCGCTGCTTTTTCCAGAAAGCCTTCGATCCGACGTCCGGTACCGTGAGCCTTCTCGGCTTTGCGTACGAGGAAGCCATGAATCAGGGGTGCGCCGGGGCTGCGCAGCGCACGCCAGGCGCTGGCGATGGAGACAGCGGAGGCGATCGGGTCGGCACCCATGGTGAGTCCGCCGACGGCGGCAGGCTCCAGATTGTGCTCGCAGAGTACATCGAGAATGGCGAGGCCAGTGAGACGGGCGCCTTCGGCATGCAGCGTGGTAGTGCGGCAATCGATGTAGTAATCGCTCTTCGCGCCTGAAGACAGCGTGAAATTACCCAGGCGGAAAGATGTGCGGGCAAGGAGATCGAGCAGCGCGGCGCGCGGATTTTCAGTGGTCATCAGGGAATAGTGTAACGGGCGCTTGCCGAAGCGAAGGGGCGATACCAAGCGTGGCCCAGCCCGCCCTCTGGCTGCGGAAGAGGATGGAATGGCGCAGGAAGTCCGCACATGGCGCACCGGATTCCAGATATCTCTGTTTACTTCTTCTTCGTCGTGGGAGCCGCTGGTTTGACCTCGGCGATCGCGGTCTCGAGAGCGTTCATGGCGTTCGCATCGAGGACGTAAAGTCCAGGATCATCGTCGCGTTTAGCGATCGCGCCTTCAGCAGTTTTTTGGAAATGGACTTTCTCGATCGTGTGTCCGCCCCCGGAAACGACCGTGAGATCGATGTCGGGGCGGCTGAAACCGGAATCCACAAAGTTGGAAGCCGCCAGATCACGCAGGGCGGTGACTACAGCCTCGACGCTGGTGGAGTCCATCGTCTTCCCGTTAGAGTACCAGTCGTTGCCAGAGTGAACGAGGCTGACGTCGGTCGAACCGGCGCGGTACACGATGTTCAGCGGGTCAGTGTAGCCGAAGCCAAGAAGCTGCTTGTTGCGATAGGCATCGGAATCGCGATCGAGAGCCGTCGCCAGCGATGATTCGACCTTCCAGACGCCCGGGACCGCGGTCGCTTTCGCGTAATCACTCCCGTCTTTCGTTTTGCGGACTTCAAGCGTATCGGTCTGCGCCTGCGTGCCGGAATCAGCAGTCACTTTGGCGGTAGCTACCAGCGTGCCATGATCAAAAGCAGCTGCGGCATCGGTATTGCCGGCTGCCGGATCCCAGGTGGCCGAGGTGAGCTGGCTCACCAGGTCGTCGACTTCGTAATTGTTCGTACGGTAAGCTGCCGGTTTTTGAATTTGCCAGCCGCCAGGAATGCGACTGAAGGCAAGGTCCTGATCCTTGCGCAGAATTTCCACCTGGTTGACGTCCTGCGTCCTGACCGGAATGAGATGTTTGTCGCGCAGATCGTTGAGGCTTTTGGCGAAGGTGCTGTCGACCCACTGCTCGACCGTATAGACGCGCGGATTGCCAGAGA
The DNA here is from genome assembly GCA_049802575.1 of Acidobacteriaceae bacterium. Classification (GTDB taxonomy): domain Bacteria; phylum Acidobacteriota; class Terriglobia; order Terriglobales; family Acidobacteriaceae; genus Palsa-343. The sequence goes on from JBARMS010000248.1 coordinate 14,505, forward strand.
CCATTGCGTAGATGTTGTCGGCGGTCGGCGTCTTGTCGCCAAGGAGGAGATGGATGGACTGATTGTTCTTCTCGGCGATAGCGACGGTTACGTCTGGATCGCTGAGACCGTAGGTTGCCAGGTTGGCCGGTTTTTCGTCCACCACCCGCTGTGGAACCAGATTGCCCAGCGCAGAGAGGATTTGCTCGGTGCTCTCTGCATTGGCTCGATACGAAGCGGGCTCAGTGATCTTCCAGGCCGTGGAACCGGAAGGAACGAGGACAATGGGAGGCTGTCCCTTTTGCTGAAGGGTAATGCCGGTTACGTCCTTCGCATCGATTTTTAGAATGGCGGGCAGCGCAGGCGATGCGGGTGTTGGATTGGGCTGGTGGCGCTGCGACCACCAGAGCAGCCCGCCCAGCGCAGCGAGCACAACAACTGCAGCGATGAGTCCGCGGAGTTTCATAGGATCTTTGCGCTTGTGGGTTGGCCGGAAAGAGGAGAAGCGCCTACCTCCTCTTCCACCAGACCAGAATGCCGACAATGATGACGATGAGCGGCAGCACGAACTGGCTGATGATCTTCAGCATGCTGAGCTGCGCTTCCGTCATGGTGAGGTTGCGCTCATCGGGAGCTTTGGGGCGGATGGAGATTAGATCCTCATCGGAGCAGAGCCAGTTGATCGCGTTGCCCGCAAGGTCAGCGTTGCCATTAAAGCCGAGGAAGCGATTGCTGGCCCAGATGGAGCTGCCGACAACGACGAATCGTCCCTGTTCATTCGGCTTGCCGGTATCGTAGGTGCCGGCGGCGGCTAGGACGAGCGGGCCCTTCTTATTGTTGGGGTCTCTGGGGTCGACGCGCGGCGAGCTGAGATTGGTGGTCGCGAGACTGGAGCCGGACGAGCTGAAGAGAGCGTTGGCCGTCGCTTTATTCCCACTGCCGATGGTGAGGGAGCGGGTAATGGGGAAGGCCGTCGCCACCCCCCGCATGTTGGCCACAATGGGCTGCGAAGCGTCGTAGGTCGTTACCAGTGGCTCCTGCGGACCGAGCCCCGCGATCTGACCGACGGGATTGAGGTCGAGGACGAGGTCCTTCTCCACGGTGACACCCCAGCCTGCGAGGACGGAGGTCAGAGCGTCGTTGGCGGTAATGTTGCTGGGCCCCATTTGCAGCGGCGGATCGAGCATGAAGAAAGCGCGTCCGCCGTTCTCGACGTCGGACTGGATCGCATTCACTTCCGGCTGCTCGTAATCGTGCGTGGGTCCGGCGATGACGATCGCCGTGCAGGACGACGGCACGCTGGCCTGGGTCACGAGATCGATCGACTGGGTCTGGTAGCTGTCGCGATCGAGCACAGTCTTGAGCTGGGAAAGGCCGTCGCGGCTGGTGTCGTCCAGTTGATGCTCGCCGCTGCCAGTAACAAAGCAGACGGTGCGGGTGTTGCCCTTGACGTCGCGTATGAAGGCGCCGGTGATGCCCTCTTCCGTAACGTCCGTCGCTTTCTCGGTGTGGCCGTCAGCTTCGACGGTGACGGTTGGAACACTGCTGATGCCGTCCGCGCGAGCGACTTCGGGATCTTTGTCAGGATCGATATAAGCAACGTGAATCTTATGAGAGAGCGCAGCATATTCGTCGAGGAGGTCGCGTCCTTCCCCGAAGTGCGTGCTTTGGTTGAAATAGGTAATGGTCGCGGGCTCTTTCAGGCCGTCGACGATCTTTTTCGTCTCCTGGGAGAGACTGTAACGCTTGTTCGCGGTTGCGTCGTAGGTCTTGTTGTAACGATTCGCGAGAAAATTAGCGAGGACCAAAATTGCGAGGACGACCAGCGTGTAAAGGGTCGCGTAGGCCGCGTATTTGGTTTGTCTCGCCTTCAGCCATTGACTTGCCATTCCTGACTAAGACCTCCAGCGCAGCGATTCCAGCGAGCGCGTGGTGAGAAAGAGACCAAGGAAAATGATGCTGAGGTAGTAGACATTGTCCTTGAGACTGAGCACGCCGCGACCGAAGGATTCGGAGTGAGAAAGAACGGAAAGATACGACAGAACCGTGCCCCACGAGGCTGAGTTATAGCTGCTCACCCAGGAAAACACCCAGAGCAGCAGGCACGCGGCGAAGGTGGTGGCGCCGGCGATGATCTGATTTCTGGTGAGCGTGGAGAGGAACGTGCCGATGGCCAGCAGCGCCGCGCCCTGCAGAACGAGGCCAAGATAGGCGACGCCCATGGTCTTGATGTCGGGATGGCCGTAGCGGAAGAGGAAGGCGAAATTAAGTCCGGTGTAGAGCAGCAGCCAGCAGTAAAGAAGCAGAGCGGCGAGCCATTTGCCGATGATGATCTCGCTGTCGCGCACCGGAGAGGTCGCCAGCAGCTCGATGGTGCCATTGCGCTTCTCTTCCGCAAAGAGGCGCATGGTGATCAGCGGGATGAACAGGATTTCGAGGAAGGCATTGTTCGCGAGCAGGGGCCGGATGATCTGTTCGTTGATGTTGACGGGCGAGTTCTGGCCCATCATCTGCATTTCCATCGCGTTGTTGATGAAATAGCCGACCAGGTTCCAGAAGAAATAGCCAAAGATGAGGCTGTACATGGTGAGCAGCAGCCATGCGATGGGCGAGGCGAAGTAGCTGTTCAGTTCGCGGCGGCAGATGATCCACATATTTCTCATGCATTCGCCTCGGGTGAAGTTGATTCGGGCTCGACGGCGCCCGGCGCAGGCGGCGGCAGATCGGCCGGCTCCGAGGAGACAACCTCGCCCGCCGCAGGGCTGCCGGTGAGCTGCAGGAAGATTTCTTCGAGGCTCATGGCGGCGGGGCGTAGCTCATTGAGATCCCAGCCTGCATTGACGACGATGCGGGCAAGATCCCCGCGAACCAGCTGCCCTTTGCTCGCCTCGACCTCGAAGACCGCGCCTTTGGTGAATTCCTCTTTGCGAACCACGCGACTGACCCCGGCGATCTGTTCGAGACGCTCCTGCGCGGCGGAAGCAGCGAAGTCCCCGCTGCGCGAGCCGATTTCCAGGATTACGCTCTCGGCACCGCGCGCGCGTGCCTGCAGATTGGCGACCGAGTCGGTTGCGGCGAGCCGGCCTTTGTTGATGATGATGACCTGCTCGCAGGTCTGCTCCACCTCGGGCAGGATGTGGGTGCTGAGAATGATGGTGTGGTCGCCGGCAAGAGAGCGGATCAGTTCGCGGGTTTCGTTGATCTGTTTGGGATCGAGGCCGGAGGTGGGCTCATCGAGGATGAGCACATCGGGATTGTGGATGATCGCCTGTGCGAGGCCGACGCGCTGACGGTAGCCCTTGGAAAGCTTGCCCAGGAGCTTGTTCTTCACCTCGCCAATGGCACACCGGTCGAGCACGAAGGCCACGCGCTTTTCCAGTTCCGCTCCGGACAAGCCCTTCAGGCGGCCGACGAAACGGAGATATTCGATCGTCTCCATCTCGAGGTACAGCGGCGGCGTTTCCGGCAGATAGCCGATATGACGGCGCACTGCGAGGGGGTCGTTGAGGACATCGAATCCGGCAACGCTGGCGGTTCCCGCGGTGGGCGGGAAGAAGCACGTCAGCATGCGCATGGTGGTGGTTTTGCCGGCGCCGTTGGGGCCCAAAAATCCTACGATTTGGCCTTTGGATACGGTAAAGGAAATGTGATCGACGGCGGTGGTGCGCGCGTAACGCTTGGTCAGGTCTTGAACAGTAATCATGTCTGACTAATCTATCGACTGTGTTCCCAGGGAACTCGTCAACAACTCAGGCTGCCCGGCAGAGAATCTCCGCGATTGCGGAGGAAAACCAAAGTGCCGATACAGTTGAGCCCGAAGGTTCATGCTAAAACAGTTGAGCTTCATTGTGCCAACGCGCGGAGGCTCGCGCAAAAAAGTTCCGCCCCGTCCTCCGCCTCCTGGGGAGCGCTTGAATCGCTCCAATTACTCGCCGGTGTCGATCTGCGCGCGCTGGAGCTTATCGGAGTAATCGACATAGACGGATTTCCATGTGGTGTAGAAATCGAGCGCACCAGTGCCTCCTTCGCGATGGCCGTTGCCGGTTTGCTTCACCCCTCCGAAGGGAAGATGAACTTCTGCGCCTATAGTCGGCGCGTTGATGTACGTGATCCCGGCCTCCAGATCGCGCATGGCGCGGAAGGCCTTGTTGACGTCGCGGGTATAAATCGCGGTCGAAAGGCCATACGGAATGCCATTCGAGATTGCGATCGCCTCGTCGAAGCTTGAGCACTCGAGCACGCTGACCACGGGTCCGAAGACTTCTTCCTGGGCGATGCGCATGGCCGGCCTGACGTCGGCGAATATGGTGGGCGCGAAGAAGTGTCCATTGGCGTGAGCGCTATCCGCGAGCGCGTGACCGCCGGTGCGCAGTTTCGCTCCCTCCTTCCGGGCGATCTCACAGAATCTCGTCGAGGTTTCGATCTGTTGGCGATTGACCTGGGGGCCCATCTGCACGGATTCGTCGAGACCATCGCCAACCTTGAGAGCTTCGGCCCGCTCGACGAGTTTGCCGGTGAACTGCTCTGCCACATCGCGATGGACGATGATGCGGCTGGTCGCGGTGCAGCGTTGGCCGGTGGTGCCGAAAGCTCCCCACAGTGCGCCGTCGAGTGCGAGGTCGAGATTAGCGTCCTCGAGGACGATCATGGCATTCTTGCCGCCCATCTCAAGGGAGCATGGCTTGAAGAGTCCGGCAGAGGATTGTCCGACCGTGCGGCCGACCTCCGATGAGCCGGTGAACGAGATGGCCTGCACGCCGGGATGCTCGACGAGCGGCACCCCGACCTGCGAGCCGGAGCCGGTCACGACATTCACGACCCCCGGCGGAAGGCCGCCATCGACCAGAGCCTGGACGAGGTTGAGCGTGGAGAGCGGCGTGTCATTGGCAGGTTTGATGACGCAGGTATTCCCGCAAACGATCGCCGGCAGAAGTTTCCAGGAAGGGATGGCCATGGGAAAATTCCACGGAGTGATCATCCCGCAGACTCCCACGGGCAAGCGGACGGACATCGCGAATTTATTGCCGAGCTCGGAAGGCGTGGTCTGGCCGAACATCCGGCGGCCTTCACCGGCCATATAAAACGCGGTGTCAATGGCCTCCTGCACGTCGCCGCGGGTTTCAGCAAGCACCTTTCCCATTTCGCGGGTCATGTCGCGGGCGTATTGTTCCTTGCGCTCCATGAGGATTTGACCGGCGCGGTAGAGGATTTCCGCGCGCTTTGGGGCGGGCGTGAGGCGCCAGGTTTTCCAGGCTTTGGCGGCGGCAGCGACCGCGCTCTCGACGTCTTCACGGCCGGAAGCCTGAAACTCTCCGACGATGTCGTCGTGCCGGGCTGGGTTGATGTTCTGGAAGGTCTTTCCTGTGCGGGCGGCGACGAACTCGCCGCCGATCAGATTGAGGTAGGTCTTTGCCACGTAAGCGCGCTCCTGAGGAGAAAACAGTTCAGGATAACGGAAGAACCGGGTGCAGTGCACTGAGAACTGAGATCAGACACAAAGGACGCGGGTGCGGGCCGGAAGCCGGGCGCCAGGCATGACGCCGGTTCATGTCCAGGATGGTTACCAGAAGACAGGAATTGGCGTGCCGGATGAGGCAACAGGCCGTACAATAAGGGACGAGTTCCTCTCGGATTTGTAATTTTCCTCCATGTCACAGAATGGATTTCAGCCGCGTTCTTCGCGCTCGCATGGCCTGCGGTCGCTCTTCAGCGTTTTCTCCAACGATTTGGCGATCGATCTGGGCACCGCCAACACGCTGGTTTTTGCCGCGAATAAGGGCATCGTGGTCAACGAGCCCTCCATTGTCGCCCTCAACAAGAACACGGGCGAGGTGGAAGCGGTTGGCAAAGAGGCCAAGGAGATGCTGGGGCGCACGCCCGGCAACATCGTGGCCATCAAGCCGATGAAGGACGGCGTCATCGCGGACTTTAAAGTCACCGAAAAGATGCTGAATTACTTCATCCAGAAGGCGCACAACCGCAAGATGCTGGTGCATCCGCGCATCGTGATTGGCGTGCCTTCAGAGATCACGCAGGTAGAGAAGCGCGCGGTCGAGGACTCGGCCTACCGCGCCAAAGCGAGCGAAGTCTTCCTGGTAGAGCAGGCGATGGTCGCCGCGATCGGAGCGGGGCTGCCGATTACCGAGCCGAGCGGCAACATGGTGGTGGATATCGGCGGCGGGACCACGGACATCGCGGTCATTTCCCTCTCAGGCATCGTCTATTCGCGGTCGCTGCGCATGGCCGGGAACCAGATGGACGAAGCCATCATGAACTACCTGAAGCGGAAATATAACCTGCTGATCGGGGAGCGCACCGCGGAACAGATCAAGATCGAGATCGGGTCCGCCTACCCGCTGGATAGGCCGCTAACGATGGAAATCAAGGGGCGCAACCTGATCGAGGGCGTGCCCAAGACCATCACCATCGACGACAGCGAGATTCGCGAGGCGCTGGGCGAGTCCATTGCTACGATCCTGAACGGCATCCGGGTGGCGCTGGAGCGGACCCCGCCGGAGCTGAGCGCAGACATCAGCGACCGCGGCATTGTGCTGACCGGCGGCGGCGCGCTGATCAAGAATCTCGACAAGAGAATCCGCGAGGAAACCGGGCTGCCGGTTTCCATTGCCGACGATCCGCTGGCCAGCGTGGTTCTGGGCACGGGCAAAATGCTGAGCGACTTCCGCCTGCTGAGGAAGATCAAGATCGACTGATGTCCCGAGCCGCCCGGCCGGACAGGCTCTGATTCATGGAATCGTTTCTTAGTCGCTACCGTAACGTCCTTGTGCTGGTATTCGTGCTTCTGGCGCAGGTGATTGGGTTGGCCGTGCAGGTGCGCCGGCCCGGGCAGACCGCCGGCGACCGGGCAGGCGTGCGGCTCATTCGCGCCTGGGTCGTGGGCATCGTTGGACCGCCCGAGCGGCTGCTGCACGCAACAGGCCACGGCATTCGAGGCGTGTGGGCGAATTATCTCGATCTGGTTCACGTTCGACAGCAGAACAGGAACCTGCAATCGCAACTGGACCAGTTGCGGCTGGAAGAGGCGAGCCTGGCCGAAGATGCGCGCCAGGATCTGCGCCTGCAGGGCCTGCTCGGATTTCAGCAGAAGTACATTTACAAGACGGTCGTAGCTCAGGTGATTGGCACGGCGGGCACGGAACAGTCGCGTGTCCTGCTGATCGATAAGGGGTCGAGTGACGGTCTCGCTCCGGATTTACCTGTCATCACCCCGGACGGTATCGTGGGCAAGACGCGCGATGTTTTCGATCACACCAGCCAGGTGCTTGAAATTTCGGACCCAGCCAGCGGGGCGGGTGTGATTTTGCAGCAAACGCGTATCCAGGGCGTGTTGCGCGGCGACAGCTGGGGCCAGCCGGAAATCGTCAATATCTCGCCGGATGAGCGCATAAAGCCCGGCGAGCCGGTGGTGACGAGCGGCGGCGATTCTATCTACCCGCGGGGGCTTGCGGTGGGGACGGTCGATCGAGTCGTGGCCGATCCGGACGGCACTCTGGTGAACGTCCTGGTCAAGCCTTCCGCGAATCTGGCCAGGCTGGAAGAGGTGCTGATCATCACGAATACCGGCGACCAGATCCCTGCGGAAATGCAGCAGGATCTGAATGATGCCCAGCAAAGGGCGTCGAACATTTTGGCTGAGCGGCTGCCGTCCCGCGCGGATCCGAACGCTCCGCCTCCCAAGCCCAGTGCGGCCGGCCAGAACGGTGCGCAACCGGGAACGGCAGCGGCTGCCACTCCGGATACCGGGCTGCCGACGCCGCCCCCGAAGCCTCCGCCACCGCTGCACGCCGACCATTTCTCGTCGTCATCGGTGCCTCGCGCGGAAGAAATGGTTCCAGGTCAGAGAGTTGCGAATATCGCGCCGCAATCCAGCGGGGATCAAACAGCTGCGCCCAGCCGCGGAAACATCGGGAATGGGACGGGGCACACGCCGGGCGCGACTTCCGGGGCCACTCCCAGGAAGTCCGCGGCAGCGGTGCATGCTGCGCCGGAGGGAACCAGCGACCAGCCGTCGAGCCAACCTTCGGCGACGAACGAAGCCGCACCTGCGGAGAAAAAGACCGCGAGCGGCCAGTCCGCGAATCCCGTCCAAAAGCCCGCGACCGGACCGGGCACTGCGAACAGCCCGTCTGCCCCGGCCAAGACCAGCCCGGCGCAACCCTCTCCGCCGCCGGCCACCGCGCCGCAGTCCAGTCAACCCTCCGGGTCTCAGACCTCCGCCACGCCACAGGGGAGGACCTGAGGGTGGCGTTGCTTGCCTCGTCGCGGCACGAAGTGGGGTCGAAGTCCTACCCAGTGCTGGTTTATCTCCTGACGCCGCTGGTGGCGCTTGGGCTCCAGTCGTTCCTCTCCCTGCACTTTGGGTTCTTCGCCCTCATCGATCTGCCGCTGCTGGTCACGATTTATTATGCGATCTCGAAGCGCGAGCCTATCAGCGCGACCCTCGCCGGGGCCATGATCGGTGTCGCCCAGGATGCTTTGACGCACCATCCGCTGGGAATCTTCGGGATTTCCAAAGCGGTAGTCGGGTATATGGCGGCTTCGCTGGGCGTCCGAGTCGATACCGAAAACAATGGGACCCGCCTGCTGGTAATCTTCGGGTCGGCACTGGGCCAGACGGCAGTGCTTTACCTGCTGGAGCGGCACATGCTGGGGCAGCCGTTTGGCTGGCATTGGGTGCATGAGCTGGTCACGGCAGCTATCAATGCGCTGGCTGGCGTGATTTTGTTCGCGCTCCTTGATTTGAGCCGCAAGCGGGAATAGGACCCGTTTTTGGCCACGGATCGGTCGCCGGGCAGACGCAAGGCTGCATCCCAACACGGGTTACAATCGTCCTAGGAGTTACGGCTTCCCTCGGACGCGCGGGACCAGCTGCATGGGCCTTCCCCAGTCAGTTGAGCGGTCTGGCGAGAGGGTCCGGAACAGGATTACCTCACTTCATGACCATTGCCTCCTCGCGCCTCTCGTCGCTTTGTATCTTTGCCATCCTCATGGTCAGTGCTGGATTTGCGGCCCAGGGACAGAGCCCGCAGCCGGCAACTTCTCCGACTTCAGTTCCAAAGGCGCCTGCGGCGCAAACTTCGGACGCGAAGCAAACTCCAAATCCGACGCCGAGCGGGTCGACTTCGGATTCGGGGAACGCCTACTTCCACTACATGCTGGCGCATGAATACGAGGAGATGGCGACCACCTACGGACGCAGCGAGTACTCTTCGCGAGCGATCGAAGAGTACAAGATGGCCCTCAACGACGATCCCACGTCGAAATACCTGAACAGCCATCTGGCCGAGTTGTATTTCCGGACGGGTCACATCCGCGAGGCCATTGAGGCTGCGCAAGCGCAGGTGAAAAAGGACCCCAATGATCTGGACGCGCACCGTCTTCTGGCTGAAGTGTATTTGCGCTCATTGGGTGATGGCACGCAGCAGCAGGATGTTTCGGGCCAGATGCTGAAGCTTGCGATCGGGGAGTACCAGAAGATCGTGCAGCTCTCGCCGAACAGCGCCGACGACCATCTCATGCTGGCTCGGCTCTATGCCGCTGACCATCAGAACAGCCAGGCTGAGAATGAGTTGGCCGCAGCCCGGAAGCTGGATCCGGGATCGGAAGAGACAGCGCTGATCGCCAACCGGTTCTACACCGATCAAGGCGACATGGAGAAGGCGGTCACTGTGCTGAGTTCGCTGCCTGAGGACGATCAGACGTCGCGCACGGAATATCAGCTGGGCCTGACCTACGACCAGATGAAGAAGCCGACAGACGCGATCGCGGCCTATAAGAAGGCGCTGGAGCTGGAGCCTGACAATCTGGACGTCGAGCGCGCTCTGGCTGCGGATCTCACAGCAAACGGCGACGCCGGCTCCGCGCTGTCGGCGTGGAAGGACATTGCCGCGAGCGATCCGACCGATCCGGAGGCGTGGTCGCAGATCGCCGAGATCGACGAGCAGGACGGCAAGCTCGATGACGCTCTGAACGCGATCAAGAAGGCGCGCGAGCTGGACGCGGATTCGCTGAAGTATCAGTTCGACGAGGCCCGGATCGAGTACGTCGCCGGACATCTGGACGATGCCGCGAAGATTTTCGAAGAGCTGGCAGCGGCAACGGAACACCCGAGCGGCCAGTACTCCAACGAGGAAAAACAGAACTACAAGCTGATCCTCGATAACCTTGCCGAGATCTACAAGGAAGAGAGCAAGGTCGACCAGGAGATTGGCGCGTACCAGAAGATGATCCCGCTGGGCGGCGATTTCGAGGTTTATGCGTACGACCAGGAAGTGGAGGCCTATCGCGAAAACCACGACTATGACAAGGCGGTAGGCACGGCGCAGCAAGCCATCGACGCGATGCCGAAAAACGACGATCTGAAACTGACCCTGGCGAGGCAGCTGGCAGATACGGGTAAGGCGGATCAGGGCATCGCGATGGCAAAGAGCGTTCTCGACAGCGACCCAAAATCGATGGAGAGTTACTTCCAGCTCGCGCAGATCTATGTGGATTTGCGGAAGTGGAAGGATGCGTCTGACACGCTGGCTGCGGCCGACAAGCAGGCAACGAAGAAAGACGACCAGACCATGGTTGTCTTCGAGCGCGCCATGATGCTGGATCGCGCGAAGCGCTACGATGAGGCCGAGGCGGATTTCGAGCAGGTACTGGCCGCCGATCCGAATAATGCGCTGACGCTGAACAACTATGGATTTATGCTTGCCGATCGCGGAGTAAAGCTCGACGAAGCGCTCGCCATGATCCGCAAAGCCGTGCAGCTGGAGCCGACGAACTACGCCTACCTGGACTCGCTGGGTTGGGTGTACTTCCGGATGGGCCAGTATGGACCGGCCGAAGATAATCTGCAGCGGGCGATCTCGCGGGGCGCAAGCGACCCGACGGTGCACGACCACCTTGGCGACGTTTACGAAAAAACGGGGCGGCTGAAGCTGGCGGCTGCGCAATGGGAGCTTTCCCTGAACGAATACGCGCACACTGCGCAGGCAGACATGGATATGGGTGACCTGAGTAAAGTGCAGAAGAAGCTGGACAGCGTGCGCGTGCGCCTGGCAAAGGAGTCCGGGACCCTCCAGCCGAACAAGCCGGAATAGGAATCCGGCAGTACACTGCCAAAATGCCAGGGACTACGGCATTGCCGGCGGCCTGTGCGGTGCCGCAGCATGGCCAGCTGACGCGGCGCGCGTTTGCCGAGCCGGAACATCCCTACCGGTCGGCTTTCCAGCGCGACTGCGGGCGCATCATTCATTCGCGTGCGTTTCGAAGGCTGGCGGGGAAGACGCAGGTCTTTACCCACCGCGGATCGGATCATTTCCGCAGCCGCCTGACCCACACCATGGAAGTGGCCCAGATTGCCCGGACTGTTGCACGGGCTCTGGGGCTCAATGAAGACCTGACCGAGGCGCTGGCTCTGGCGCACGATATCGGGCATCCGCCGTTTGGCCACGCAGGGGAGCGCGCTCTGGACGACCAGCTGCGGAAGTACGGTCTTCGCTTCGATCACAACCTGCACGCCCTGCGCATCGTGGAGCATTTTGAGAATCGGCATCTGGAGTTTCGCGGCCTGAATCTGACCCTGGCGGTGCGGGAAGGGATCATCAAACACTCGCGGGATTACCAGGCGTCCGAGCATCCCGAGCTGCGGGACTACTTTCTTGATCTCCGTCCTCCGCTGGAGGCCCAGCTCATCGATTTGGCCGACGAGATTGCCTACCTGACAGCCGATCTGGATGACGGGGTGGAGGCCGAGATTCTCACCCTGCGGCAGATTCGCTCCGGAGTAACTCTTTTCGAACGCCATTATGCGAGATTGGAGCGCGAGCACCCGGGGGCGCAGGAAAAGCTGCTGTTCCAGGAAAGTCTCAAGCTCATGCTGAATGCCCTGGCCGACGATTTGGTGGCAGAGGTCGGGCGCCGGCTGCGGGAGCAGGGAATCGATGATCTGGCGGGCAGTCGGCGCGCGTCGGAGCGGCTCGCCGGGTTTTCGCCTGCAATGGAACAGTTGCGGGTGGAGGCTAAGGAGTTTCTGTACGAAAACCTCTATCTCTGTGAGGATCTGAAGACCGGGCACGCGCAGGCCACTCACGTAATCGACGATTTGTTCCGCGTTTGGATGAACCAGCCGAACCTGCTTCCGTCAAATTACGCCACAGCAGCGGATAGCGAGGGCGCTCCCCGCGTTATTGCCGATTATCTTGCCGGTATGACGGATCATTTTGTCCTCGAAACGCATCGTAATCTCGGGATCGTTCCTCCCGTCCAGGGCTGAGAACCGGCCCTGGGCGAGTTGGTGGACGCCCCGCTGCGGGATTCTTGGTCCCGATAGCGTCGGCTCCAGTCATAAGTCCAAGCGGTTCGGCTTTGGCCGGTCCAACGAATGAGGGTACGAGTATGGCGCTGTTGGTGTTGCATTCCTGGATTCGCTTTGGTGTGGGTCTGCTGGCGGGGTGCTGGATCGGCGTCGTTGCCGGAATAGCGATCGCGATCTTGTTGGCCAGTCGGCGCATCCAGGATCTTGAATCGGCAAACCTGTTGCTGCAGATGAAATTGCAGGTTCGTGAGAAGGCGCGGCGCACCGGAACGGAAGCGGCGGGCCCGACCCTGGTTCCTCCCGGGGACGTCAACCGGCCGGCGAGCGCGCCGAGGCGAGCGGCCAGCTGACGCTGGATTTTCCTGTCCGCCCCCTTCGGTTAGGCTACTGAGGTGAGGCGAAAGCTACTTCTTTCCTGGAGCAGCGGCAAAGACAGCGCATGGGCGCTGCACTGTCTGCGGAGGCGCGGCGAGTATGAGGTCGCCGGGCTGCTCACCACTTTCAATGAAGCCTTCGACCGCGTAGCGATGCACAGCACGCGGCGCGCACTCGTCGAGGCGCAGGCACGAGCGGCAGGCCTGCCTCTTCGTGTCGTGCCGCTGCCGTGGCCATGTTCCAACGAGCAATATGAATGCGCGATGCGGGCAGCCTGCGACGCGGCGCTGGAGAGCCGGATTGAAGCGATCGCATTTGGCGATTTGTTTCTCGAAGATGTGCGGCGCTATCGCGAGGAGCGCCTGCGTGGAACCGGCCTGACGCCGGTGTTTCCGCTGTGGGCGATGGAGACGCGGAGGCTTGCCGCCGAAATGGTGGCGAACGGCGTGCGAGGACGCATCGTGTGCATCGATCCGAAGAAGCTGTCCGCGGAGTTTGCGGGGCGGGAGTTTGACGCGGATTTTCTGCGTGACCTCCCCGACGGCATCGACCCCTGCGGCGAAAACGGCGAGTTCCACACGTTTGTCTATGCGGGGCCGATGTTTCGCGAAGCTATTCCGGTGGAGAGCGGCGAAGTCGTGGAGCGCGACGGATTCGTGTTCGCGGATGTGCGGCTGGCGGAGCCTACCCGGAGGCGAGCTCCTCGTCATCCCGATTCTTCAGGGGGACCTGTACTGCTCGGTCAGTGAATGCGTACGTCGCCGGACCCCGTCGAAACACGAACCGTCGGACCGCCTCCGTTAATGTCGCCCTGTACGTGATGGCGGTCGAGGCTGCCATGCGTCGTCAGCGGCGGATCACTATGGACTGAGCCGGAGCCGGTGCTGGCGTCCAGCGAGAAATGCGCGCTCCCTGTATTGAGGGTCACAGAGCCGGAACCCGTCTCTACCTTCCAACCCGATGTGGGTTGCCCTCCGATCTCAATATCGCCGGACCCGGTATGCGCATACAAAGAGCCGTCAACGCCCTGCAGATGAATGCTGCCGCTTCCCGTGTGCGCCTTCACGTCATCGGCGGCGTGCAGGTCGGCGCGAATGTCACCCGAGCCGGTGCCGAGGTCCACGATACCGGTGGCGCCGCTGGCCTGGATCGATCCCGAGCCGGTGCTCGCCTTGAGCGGACCCCCGATATCGGTCAGGCGCAGATCGCCGGAGCCGGAGCTGGCCTCGAGCTGCGTGCCCTTCGGCGTCGTAATGTCATAGTCGATCGCAACATTGTGTATCCAGTCGGCATGCTTGCCGATCGCAACGATGTTGCCCGTTTGCTCGATGGGCGGGCGGTCGACCACGGCGTGAACGCGATCCTCCGCCGATCCCCCGAATCCCCAGTCGCTGGCATGGACGTGCCCGACAATATGAACTTCATTGCCAGAGCCCGGTGACACGTGAATGTAGCCGGAGCCGGTGCCGACGTTGAGCATCACCTGCCCGTTCACGTGAAGCGTCTTGTCGAATGTGCCGTCGGCAGCGAGCGCAACGGGTACCAGAGCCGTCAAGGCGACGGCAAGCAGTGCGGTTTGGCGCAGCATCGTGGGTCCTCCCTCGGAATCGGAAATATCTTACGCGTGTCCCTTACTGCTGGAGCACGACGGCGTCTCCCTCTTTGAGCCCGGAAAGAATCTCAGTGCGGTTGCCGTTCGAGATACCCGCCACGACGGGAACCTTTTTCTGGCCATCCTTCGCTTTGGGATCGGGCACGTAGACGGAGGCGTTCTTGTTGTTGTCCCAGGTCATGGCCTGCTCGGGCACGCTGAGCGCGTTGTGATGCTCGGTGACGATGATCTCCGCGTTGGCCGTCATATTGGCCTTGAGCTCGCCCCCGGGATTGTCAATCGAAACACGGACTTCAAACGTGGTCACGTTATCCTTCTCCACGCCAAGCGGAGCGATTTTGGTCACCTTGCCGTAGAAGACCTTGTTCGGAAATGACTCGACGTGGATGCGAGCCGCCTGTCCAAGATAGACGTTCCCGATATCCGCCTCATCGACCTTGCCGTCGACGTAGACCTGATGGATGTCGCCGATGGTCATCACCAGCGTAGCGGTCGAGCCGAGCACGAGGATCGAGCTGACGGCATCCCCGACTTCAACGTCGCGAGAGAGCACCATGCCGTCAATGGGCGCCACCAGGGTCGTATAGCTGAGCTGTTCGTTGAGCTGATCGAGGCCGGCCTGCGCCTGCTGCACCTGCGCCTCGGCCTGCTTCAGTTTTGCGTCGTCGACGCCGATCTGGGCAGTGGCGCCGTCGCGCTTGTTTTTCGCGGCGAGATAATCGCGCTCGGCATTATCCAGCGTTTGCTGGGAGACGATGCCCTCTTTCAGCATCTGCAGGTTGCGCTCATAGGTTTCCTTGTACATAGGCAGGTCGGGCGCAGCCGCGTTCACCTTATCCTCGGCAATGTTGGCACTGGAAGTGGTGACATTCGCCTGGGCGGCGGCCAGTTGGGCGCGTTGCGCGGCCACCTGCGCCAGAATCTCCTGCTGATCGAGCTGGGCCAGCACCTGGCCTTTGTGAACCATCTGGTTGATGTCCACATAGAGTTTTTCGACGAGGCCGCTGGCCTTGGATTTCAGCTCGACTTTGGTGATCGGCTGAATGGGTCCGGTGGCAACGACCGATTTCGCGATATCACCGCGCGTGGCTTTAGCCAGACGGGCAGCTGGAATTTTGGGGTCACTGCCATGAACCACGGCCACTCCAACGCCGGCGAGCAGGAGGATGACGACGACGATGCTCGCCCAAAGCAACCAGCGCCGTTTGCGTCTGGTGCGCGTTTGATTCACTGCATGACTCCTTCAACGGCTACGATCAGCATTACGCAGGAGAAATGGGATTGGTTCCCCGCCGGATGAGACTGGCACTCACCCCGAAACGTTATCGCCCGCGCGTGGGAGACAAGGCTGGGTTTTCGATGCCCAGGCGTGCTTTCATTTCGGCGTAACGAAAGCCTCGGCCTGGGATGTAGGGCTGGACCCATTCGCCGTCAATGACGAACTGTGGAATGGCGTATTTTCCGGTGTGCACGAAAACTTCTTCGGCCGCTTCCGGATGCTCGTCGATGTCGATGAGGGTGTAGGAGATGTGATGCGAATCGAGAAAACGTTTTGCTTCGCGGCAGTCGCGACACCAGGGGGCCGAGTAGACGACGAGATTCACAGTTCTCATCGTACTGTACGGATGAGAACCAGAGGGTGATCGTTGTCACGCTGAGCCACGATTCAGTGGAGAGGAGCTGGGCGCTTCGGGGGCGGCGCCCGGCAAGCGCTCGGTGCGACAAGGTCAATTCCCGTCGAGACGGAACACCACGCTGATCGTGGTTTCCACTTCGACGGGCTGGCCGTCGAGAATCCACGGGCGATAGCGCGCTGCACGGACGGCTGCGACCGATGCGTTCACCAGCAGGGGTGGCCCCCTAAGAACGCGCAGGTTCTCGACGTTTCCCTCGGGCGCAATTGTCGCTTCAATGACCACCGTGCCCTGTATCCGGGCAGCCAGGGCAATCGGCGGATAAACGGGCCGAATGGGCACAACGAGCTGGCCCGCGGCGATCCTGGAGGAGACCCGGATCGGGCCAGCGGGTTTCTCCAGGCGGACTTGCGGCTGGGAAGCGGGGGTGGCGCTATTGAAGAGCGCTCCCGGGGGGCCACTGCCGGATCCCCCTTCCATTTCGCTCCCGGCGACGAAACTGGGAGGACCGCTGTCGACCACATGCGAGATAGCGGTGGGGATGCGCCGCGGCATCGTGAGCACAGAATCCAGTATCTCGGGGTGCGCAAGCGGAACGGCGGCGTGCGATTGCAGGACCTGCTGGAGCGGTGCTGTGGGCGGATCGATCAGCGGCACGGCCACCAACTTGCGCGGCAGTGCGGCCGGATAGATGTAGGGGAGAATCACGACGACGCTCAGCAGCGCCGCCTGAAGAGCGAATGATCCTGCCGCATATCGGCGGCTGCGCGTGCGAATGCGTCCTGCGGATTCGACAAGGCTATCTTCGAACATGGGCTCTCTCCAGGTGCCGAAATTTGAATTACCGCGAGAGAGCGAGGACTGCGAAGCAAAGTCTGACGAGCGCGAGGAGCCCGCACCGGCGAGAGGGTTGTCTCGCAAGTGCTTGTCCGGATAGACAGCGGTGCGGATGGGAAAGTTCCCGGATGCACGGGAAAGGCGGGTAGCATGGCCTGATGCGTGACACGATTCCTGCTGCCGAACTCAAGAAGCTGTTGCGCCTTGAACCGCATCCTCGGGAAGGCGGCTGGTATCGACAGACCTGGCGTTCTGACGAGAGAATCCCGCCCGACGACTTACCTGGACGGTATGTGTCGACGCGCGAGACCGGCCGTGCTGCCGGGACGGCGATCTACTACCTTCTGGAACCGGACAACTTCTCCGAGATGCATCGCCTCGCCTCCGATGAGATATTCCACTTTTACCTCGGCGATCCGGTGGAGATGCTGCAGCTCTATCCGGATGGAACTGGGCGGCGAGTCATTCTCGGCAGCGATGTCCTGGCCGGCGAGCTCGTGCAGACGGTCGTGCCGCAAGGGGTTTGGCAGGGTTCGCGGCTCAGATCGGGCGGCGAGATCGCGTTGCTGGGATGCACGGTGAGTCCGGGTTTCGAGTATGCCGACTATGCATCCGGTGAGCGCGCGGCACTAGCCCGGCAATGGCCGGAATGGGGGGAAATGATTGCCGGCCTGACCCGGCGATGAAGTCTAGTGCACGCCCCCATTGAACCACTTGACCAGCAAATCGTGAACCTGGCCATTCGTCATGCCGTCGATCTCGAACCGCCATTTCTTGCCGCCGCTCATGACCACTGTGTTCCCATCGATTGCCGTCACCGCCTGGCGGGTGAGCGTCACGGGATGGACATCGGACGAGAAGATGAGCTGCGTCGGCGTCACCTGAAGATCACCGTCGCAGGATCGCCCACTCAGAAACGGGAACGAGTGCATGTGCCGCGCTGAATAAACGATCCCTGCCACCGGTGGTGCGGTGGCTGCAGGATGCGCGGGCGAGGGCGCCATGGCAGTATGGGATGAGGCCATCGGCGTTGCAGTGGCGGCCGCCCCTGGCGCGGCAGCTGCTGAGGATGAAGGCGGCGGATACGCCGGAATGGAAAGCACCGGCGCTGGCTGCATGAACTGGATTGTCGCGGCGGGTTTCCGAGCAGGAGCGGCGGCTTCGGGTGGGCTGGGTGCGGGTCGCCTGTTTCTTGCCGATGCAGTGGTCGGTTGGGGCTCCGTGGCTTCCCTGAGGATTCTGGGTGGCGGAGCCGCTGCAGACACGTTGGGTGCGGTGGTGGGCTGCTCGGCGGGTGGAATGGGCTGTGCGGTTTTGGCGGTGCCGCCGGGAGATGCAGCCGCGGCTACTGTCTTAGGTTGAGCGGCCCTGCGCATGCGAGCGAACGTTCTCCAGAAACCAAACAGGAGTACGACCACTATCAGAATCAGCAAAGTCCGCTGGACCCAGGTCTGCCGCAGCAGATTCCGCGGCGTGTGAGTCGTTGTCGTTGATGCCGATTCCCGCAGCGCACCGAGCGGTGTGCCCGCTCCGGTGGCTGGATTGGTCAGCGGCACGGGATCGGCGGATGCATCCGGTCCGCTGCCACTCTGTGAGGTTCGAGCTGGCGGTGACTGGAGGTCCACGGCATCGGAGGACGCCGACTGCGGCGCCGCTGAGGTTCCGGCGCGTGTCATGCCAGCATAGGACCCCGCCGCAGAAAGAGCAGCTGTGCCGACCATGATTCCCGCCCCGGAGGATTTGCGCCGCAGCCGGAGAAGGTCGGCGCGCAGGTCGGCGGCGGACTGATAGCGCAGTTCGCGGTCCTTTTCCAGCGCCCTGCTGATGATGTTTTCGAACTCCGGCGGCAGATCATGGTTGATAAGGTCCGGCGCCGGCGGTATGTAGTTCAGCAGCTTGTCAAAGACAATGGCCGTCGTGGTTCCTTCAAACGGGTGCCTGCCCGTCGCCATCTCGTACAGAACAACTCCCAGCGAGAATACGTCGCCTCGCGCGTCGACTGCTTCGCCGCGGGCCTGTTCCGGCGACATGTACGCGATGGTGCCCAACGCCGAACCTGGGGTGGTGAGCAGGTGTTTGTCTGCCAATCCCGTGGCGGCGGTGTCAGGTGAAGTGCACTCTTCGATGCGGGCCAATCCGAAGTCGAGAATCTTGATTTGCCCGGACTCGGTAACAAAGATATTCGCCGGCTTCACATCGCGATGAAGGATGCCTTTGCGGTGGGCGGCATCCAGCGCATCGGCAATCTGGATTCCCAGGTCCATGAGCTGCCCGAGTGGAACGGGCTGATCGGCATACAGGCGATCGAGGCTCTGGCCGTCCAGCAACTCCATCACCAGAAACGGCTGAGCCTCAGCTTCATTGATTTCGTACACCGTGCAGATTCCGGGATGGTTCAGGGCCGATGCGGCGCGGGCCTCCCGCCAGAAGCGGTCCAGCGTATCAGCGTCAGCCGTCCCCGAAAGGACTTTGACCGCGACATGCCTGCCGAGCTTCAGATCCTCGGCCTCGTACACCACTCCCATGCCCCCGGCGCCAAGGCGGCTGACGATCTTGTAATGCCCGAGAATCGAGCCAGGCTGTGGCTGGTCCACGTCAAACAATATGCAGCCTGAAAATGGCTTGTGCAAGGAAATTTAGGGTTCCGCCTCTAAAAGCGAAGCGTGTGAATAACGGGTTATCCTGCTCATCGGGGCGATTTGGCGATGGCGGAAGTAATTCTGCAGGTTAACGGCTCCGTGATTCGGGTGCGGGCAGCGGCCGATGAGCCGTTGTTGTGGGTGCTGCGCGACCGACTGCATTTAACGGGCACAAAATACGGTTGCGGGGAGGGGCAGTGCGGCGCCTGCACGGTGCTGCTCGAGGGGCGCGCGACGCGTTCGTGCCTGACGCCTGTCTCGGCCGCGGTGGGTATGCCCATCACGACGGTCGAGGGCCTGGAGCAGCACGGCGCCCTCAGTCCGGTTCAGCAGGCTTTCCTCGATGAAGACGCCATGCAGTGCGGTTACTGCACCTCCGGAATGTTGATGGCCGCCACTGCGCTTCTCGATGAGCATGTCAACCCCACGGATGAGCAAATTCTCGACGCGATGAACGGAAACATCTGCCGCTGCGGCACCTACCCGCGGATTGCAGCTGCCATCCGCCGCGCCTCCACTGCGCTGGTAAAGAAAGGTCCGGATTATGTCTGAGACCGCATCGGATCCCGGTCTGCCGGCAGAAGCCGCGCTGCACGAGATGCGCGATCGCATCCGCATGTTCGAGCTGGACCGCAGGGATTTTCTGCGCCTCTGTGGAGGCGGTTTGCTGGTGTGTCTAAGCGGATCCGCCCAGGAGTCCGGCCGGGGATGGGGCGGCCACGCGCTGCCGCAGGAGGTGAGCGCCTGGATCCACATCGATGTTGACGGCAAAGTCACGGTGCTCACCGGGAAGGTGGAGGTGGGACAGAACATTCGCACCTCGCTGGCTCAGTCGGTGGCGGAGGAACTGCGGGTTGCATTTGAGTCGATTTCGATGACCATGGGCGATACCGGGCTGACGCCCTGGGATATGGGGACATTCGGGAGCCGGTCAACGCCGACCATGGGTCCTCAACTCCGCAGCATGGCGGCAGCGGCGCGCGACCTGCTCGTCGAAGCCGCGGCGCAGCGCTGGAACGCCGATTCCACGACGCTGGTTGCCGAGCATGGCCAGGTGAAGAATCCCAAAACCGGAGAATGGCTCGCCTACGGTGTGATCACGAAGGGCGAGAAGCTGACGCGGACGGTCAGCGGCGATCCACCGCTCACGCCCGCGACGGACTGGAAGATCGCCGGAACGGCAGTGCCCAAGGCGGATGGGCGGGCGTTTGTCACCGGAAAGCATGAATACCCATCGGACATCACACGCCCGGGCATGGTGTTTGGCAAAGTGCTGCGATCTGCGGGATTCAATGCGACGCTACTTTCCGCAGATACCTCGGCTGCCGAGAAGATTCCGGGAGTGCAGGTGGTCCGGGATGGAGATTTTATCGGCGTGGTCGCGGACGATTTGTGGACCGCGGAGCAAGGGCTCGCGAAGATTCAGGCGAAGTGGGACGTGCCGCAGCAGATTGGGAACGCACAGCTGTTCGAATCGCTTCGGAAGAGCGGCGCACAGGCGGCATCGGCGAACCTGGAACAGGCGCTGGCAAACGCCGAAGTGAAGCTGGAGCAGGAATACACGGTGGCGTATATAGCCCATGCGCCGCTGGAACCCCGAGCCGCCGTGGCAGAGTGGGCGCCAACAGGCAATACCGGGTCGGACGTCGTCAGCCCCATCAAGCTAACGGTGTGGACCGGCACGCAACGCCCGTTCGGCGTGCGCAGCGACCTGGCCAGAGCTTTTCGGCTGAACGAGGATCAGGTGCGGGTCATTATGCCCGATATGGGCAGCGGCTATGGTGGCAAGCACACGGGCGAATGCGCCGTCGAAGCGGCCCGGCTCGCCAGGGCCGCGAGGCGGCCGGTCAAGTTGATCTGGACCCGCGAGGAAGAATTCACCTGGGCCTACTTCCGGCCCGCGGGAGTTATGACAATCCGCGCCGGGGCCCAGCGGGACGGAACGCTCGTTGCCTGGGAGCACCGCAATTACAACTCGGGGCCTTCCGCCCTGGAAACGCCGTATCGAGTCGCCAGCAAGTCGACCCCGTTCATTGAGGTGGCGTCACCGCCGCTGGTGCAGGGCTCGTACCGCGGACTGGCCGCGACAGCAAACCACTTCGCGCGCGAATGCGCGATGGATGAGCTGGCCCATGCGGCGGGGTTGGACCCGCTGGAATTTCGGATGAAGAACCTTGCGAATGACCGCCTGCAGGCCGTCTTCACGGCTGCCGCCGACAAGTTCGGTTGGGGCAAAACGCCTTCAACGCCGGAGCGGGGATTTGGTATCGCCGGTGGCACGGAAAAGGGCGGCTACACCGCGGCCTGCGCGGAAGTGGAAATCGACGCGTCGAAAAAGATCCGCATCCGGCGATTGGTGCAGGCATGGGAATCGGGCGCCATTGTCAATCCCGATGGTTTGCGCAACCAGCTCATGGGCGCCATGGTGCAGGCCATTGGCGGTGCGCTGTTCGAGCAGATTCTGTTTGCAAACGGCCAGATTCTCAACGCCCATTTCGCCGACTATCGGGTGCCCCGCTTCCGCGACGTTCCGGAGATCGAGGTGGTCCTGATCAACCGCAAAGACCTGCCGTCGGCCGGGGCGGGAGAAACCGGCATCGTGGCCGCGGCGCCGGCAGTGGGCAATGCGATCTTTGCAGCGACCGGAATGCGCCTGCGCGCGATGCCGATGGCTTTGGGCGGGGATTTCACCGCCTGAGGCATCCCTTCCAGCGGGCAAAAATTTTCTCTTGTGTTCCCCGGAATGCGACCATCTCACAGGCGAGGAGTTGCGCATCCTCGATCTGGAGAAGCAGAGACCCATTACGGAGTGATCATGAGGATTGGTTGGGGCCAGTTGTTTCGCACGGTTTTTTGGTCATTGATTTTGGGCGCCACGATGGGCCTCGCGATTCCGGCGGCCGCGCAGCAGATTGCCGTCACGTTTGACGATCTGCCCGCGCATGGCCCGTTGCCGAAGGGCGAGACCCGCATGGATGTCGCGAATCGGGTAATCCGCGCATTGCACAACGCTCAGGTTCCTCCCACCTACGGCTTCGTGAATGGCATTCGCGTGCAGGAGCAGCCCGACACCATTGGGGTGCTGGGCGCGTGGGTCGCCGCGGGCAATCCGCTCGGCAATCACACCTGGTCGCATATGAACCTGAACCAGAATTCCCTCGGCGCGTTTGAGCAGGACATCGCACACAACGAGCAACTGATCCAGCTGCAGATGAAGGACGGCGACTGGCATTGGTTCCGCTTTCCATTTCTCGCAGAAGGCGATACTCCGGAGAAGCAGATGGGTGTACGCGCCTGGCTGGCGCAGCATGGATATAAGATCGCCGGCGTCACCATGAGCTTTGCCGATTACGAGTGGAATGAGCCGTACGCGCGGTGCAGCGACAAAAGGGACGTGAAGGAGATCGCATGGCTGGAGACCAGCTATCTGCGCGCCGCCGATGAGAACATCCGGTTGGAGCGCGGACTTTCAAAGCAGCTCTACGGTCACGACATTCCGTATGTGTTGCTGATGCACATCGGAGCGTTTGACGCGCGCATGCTGCCCCGGCTGCTCGGTCTCTACAAGCGGCGGGGATTCTCCTTCGTGACGCTGGAGCAGGCGGAGCTGGATCCGTTTTACAAATACGACGCGGATCCCAAACTGCTTCTCGGGCCGGACACCCTGGAAGCCGCCGCGGCGGCGAAGCACATGTCCCTGCCGAAGCAGGAGGATTTCTCGAAGCGCCTCGATGCGGTATGCCGGTAAGCGGCTGCTCCGGCGCGGGCTGGCAACTTCAGCAAAACAGATGGGGATGCGATCCTCGATGCTGGAAACGGATGAGACTTTTTGAAGGTGGTTAACAGGCCACACGCTGCTCATCTCGCGCTGTACAATACGCTAAGCGCCAGCACACGAGAAAATGCGACGAGACAGCCGGATTTTTTGGCTAGCCGTTCAGTACCGTGGGCGCGCCAGAGACGTCTGACCCCTATGATGCTTCGTGTTCCGCCACTCCCTGCCACGCTGCTCGCCGGTTTGGCTCTCTCCGTTGCTCCTGCTGTTGCGCAGACCCAGGGCACTTTCTCCAACGCGCCTCAGACATCCGCTTACGCCGGAAGCGTGGTGGAGGAGCGGATCGCGCAGGTCAATGACCAGGTCATCAGCAAATCAGACTACGAGCGCGCCGAACAGGAGATGGAACAGGAGGCGCGGCAACAGAACTGGACGCAACAGGAGATTTTCGAGCAGAGGAGGGATTTGCTGCGCTCCCTGATCGACCGCCAGCTTCTGCTCTCCAAAGGCAAGGAACTGGGCATCACCGGCGAAACCGAACTGGTGAAGCGCGAGGACGAGATCCGCAAGCAAAATCATCTGGATTCGATGGAGGACCTGCAAAAGGCCGTCGAAGCCCAGGGGATCTCCTACGAAGATTTCAAAGAGCAGATTCGCGAGAACATCATCACGCAGCAGGTTATCAGCCAGGAAGTCGGCCCGCACATCTCGATTTCGCAGTCGGAAATTCAGAACTACTACAACTCCCACCACCAGGAGTTCGAGCAGCCCGAAGAAGTCAAGCTGAATGAGATCCTCGTGGCGACGCCCGATCCTGACAACGCCGCCCAGGTGGCGGACGCCGAAAAAAAGGCGGACGCTGTCGAGGCGAAGCTGAAGGGCGGCGCCGATTTCGCTGCGCTGGCGAAGACCGACTCCAGCGGTCCCACGGCGCAGGACGGCGGGCGGCTGGGCTCCTACAAGCGCGGCGACCTGCCTAAAGTGATGGAGGATGCGACCTTCGATCTGCAGCCCGGTCAGTTCACCGCCCCGATCCGCACACGACAGGGATGGCTGATCCTGCAGGTGACGGATCACCCGAAGGCTGGTCTTGCACCGCTGAGCAGCGTGCAGAACCAAATTCAGGAAGAGATCGGGATGTCGAAGATGGAGCCGGCCATGCGCGGCTATCTCACGACGCTGCGCGATCAGGCCTATATTGACATCCGGCCCGGCTATGTCGACTCGGGAGCGAGCCCAAACGAGCTGAAATTCATACAGGGTGCTTATGTTCCGCCTTCCCCGAAGAAAAAGAAGCACGTCCAGCGAGCTCGCTACAGCGGTCGCCCCGCGCGTGGGCATAAGGCTGCTCAGGTTCAGGCCGCCGCGTCGGCTCCCCCTGCGGGCGTACCCACGCTCGATCAGGTAAACAACCAGAGCGGCACTTCGAGCAACGCGAAATCTCCGACCCAGGTTGCGGCCAACACCGGCACGCAGAAGCCCGGCAAGAAGGAGAAGATCCGGTTTGGCCAGGCGCCGCGTGAGACGCTGCCAGCCGGCGATACGCGTCAGGTGGATGCAGGCGCCGGCAGCGCGCCATCCGCACAGGACCAGGTGGCAATCAACCAACCCGGCATGTCTCCGGAGGCGGGCAACGCGGCCGCAACTCCGGGCACGTCCTCTGAACCAAAACCGGCGAAGACGCGCTTCACGGACCGCCTGAAGCAGTCGAAGCAGAAGCAGGCGGAGTTGAAGGCTGAAGGAAAGCGCGAAAAGTTTGTGCCTCCTCCGCAAACGCAGACGCCGGAGGCAAAAGCGAAGGAGAGCCGTGAGGATGCGGCGCTGGGGCTGAAGGGGGACACCACCAAGCCGTCGAAGAAGGCGAATCCGGCGAAGGCGGGTCCGAAGCGGCGCCTGTCCGACGAGGAGAAGAAACAGCAGCAGCAAAACGGCGCTCCCGCTTCCGGCACAAGCCCGAGTGCGACTCCTGCCCCGACGACAACTCCCACCACACAGCCACCAGCGCCTGGGACAACCGCTCCCACGCAACGCTAGTCCCGCCGCACGCGCATGAAAGAGCTAATGGTCTCCGATCTTGCCGGCCGGGAGAGTCAGAACATCACCGGTTTCTTCGCGGCTGGGTCAAAGCAAGTGCGCAGCACGAAGGATGGCGCCCGCTATTTCGCTCTGACGCTCTGCGATCGCACCGGTCAAATTGAAGCGCGAATGTGGGAAATCGATGGGGCGGGCGACTTCGAGACCGGCGATGTTGTTGCGGTAAAGGGCCACGTGTGCCGCTTTAACGAGAAGCTGCAAATCAAAGTCGACAAGGTTCGACGGGCCGACGAACGAGACAGCAGCCGCTACGCGCTGAGCGACTTCGTTCCCCAGAGCGAGCGCGATATTGAGGCCATGTGGGCGGAACTCGAGGGATGGGTTGCGGGCTTCAGCGACCTGCATTTCAAGTCGCTGCTGGAGGCGTTCCTCGGCGACCCTGAGATTGCCGCAGGTCTACGCGAAGCTCCCGCTGCCAAAGGGCTGCATCACGCCTGGATTGGCGGACTGCTCGAGCACATCCTTTCCCTCATGGCCATCTGCGATTTGGGTGCCCGGCATTATCCCGGCATCAATCGCGACTTGCTGCTGACCGGGGTGGTCCTGCACGACATCGGCAAGCTGCGTGAATTGCACTGGGGAACGAGCTTCGACTACACGATCGAAGGGCAATTGCTGGGGCACATCACCATCGGGCTCGGGATGATCGAGGAGAAGATCGCCGCCATCGCCGATTTTCCCCCTGCCAAGCGCGTTTTGGTGGAGCATCTCGTTCTGAGCCATCACGGGAAATATGAATTCGGCTCGCCGAAGCTGCCCATGACGCCCGAGGCCATTCTGCTTCACTACCTGGACGATCTGGACGCGAAGATGCAGACGGTTCGCGCCGAGCTCGCCCGGAACGAGACAGCCGGGCGCTCAGGGGCGGAGATGACGGACTGGATCCGGTCGCTGGAGCGTCCCCTGCTCAACACCCAAGCCTATTTGGACGGGCAGCAATCAAGACCATCGGCATCCGAAAGTGACACTGCTCCCCCTCCTTTGGCACTAGCTCCTCCCGTTCGCGAAGCCAATGAAACAGGGGTGAATGCCTCCTCGGGCAAGGAGCCGGTTGTTGGCAACGAAAACGTTGCCGAGGCATACGGTCCGACAACATCGACTAATCTCGACGCGAAAACCGAGTTCCGGCCAAATCTTGAGAGTCAACAGCTGGGAATCGACCACATGCGGGACTTGGCTAGGAGTACTTACCCACGACCGCGTCCCCCGGAGAGCATAGATGACGACTTGCGGGCTTGGGCCAATCGTGATCTCAGAATGCCTCCGCCGTTTCCGGGCCTCACGAATGAGCACGAAGAATCCACCGGCGACCCCGACGAGAATCCAGTTCCCGAATTCTCCGGGTCCTTCCTATCGGGTTGCGCAGGCAAGGAATCATTTCACAGCGAGGAGGCGGCATATGCCGCCCAAAAATACCGGGAGAGGAGTGGAGTTCGGAATGAGGGGATGAGGGCGTACCAGTGCGATCACTGCGATGGGTGGCATTTGGGGCATAGCAAGAGCTACTGAGACAGAATGAGCGGAGACGGGACGAAAAAGCCAAGAAAGGACTGAACCATGCCCTACCTTTTGAAGACTGAGCCGGGCTCCTATTCCGTCGACGACCTGGAACGTGACGGCGAGACGGTGTGGGACGGCGTGACGGCCCCTGCCGCTGTGAAATATTTGGCGGGCATGAAGCGCGGAGAAATGGTGGTGATCTACCATACCGGGACGGAGCGGCGATCAGCAGGACTGGCGAAGGTCACCGGTGTGGATGCCAGCGACCCGAAATCCCCCGTGGTCCGGCTGAGGTTCGTCAAACGAACGGGGACTCCGCGGACCCTCACCGAAATTAAGGCGCAGAAGATTTTTGCGTCATCGCCCCTGGTGAAACAGGGCCGGCTCTCGGTTGTCCCGTTGAGCGAGGCGCAGTATGCCTGGTTAGCTGCAAGGCAGGGACGGGGCGCGACGGAATCCTTCTGAAATCATCTAAAATCGTAACTGGTAAGTGACGGATATGCTGCGTTTTTCCACGGCCGGGGAGTCGCACGGGGAGAGCCTTGTGGCTCTGCTTTCCGGCATGCCCGCGGGCGTGCCTGTCGACGAAGAATTCGTGAATCGCGAGCTGTGGCGGCGCCAGCAGGGCTACGGGCGCGGCGGTCGCATGCGTATCGAGAGGGACACGGCGCATTTTCTGAGCGGCGTGCGACATGGCAGAACCATCGGATCGCCGATAGCCATCACGATCGAGAACCGCGACTGGAAAAATTGGACCGACGCGTTGCCGGTAAGCACCGGCGACCCGGCGAAACACAAGGCTGTGGCGTCGCCAAGGCCGGGCCATGCGGATCTGGCCGGCGCGCTGAAATTCGATTTTCCCGATGCCCGTTACGTGCTGGAACGAGCATCCGCGCGCGAATCGACGGCGCGTGTCGCGGCAGGCGCGGTGGCGAAGCAGTTGCTCAGGGAACTCGGGATCGAGGTGGCCAGCCATGTGATCCGGGTCGGCGGGGCAGAACTGGAACGCGACGCGAACTGGGATGAGATAACTGCGCTGCGAAATCAGGACGAGATCCTGCTGAATTGCGTTGACCCCGACACGGAACAGCACATGAAGGGCGAAGTCGACGCTGTGCTGCGGACCGGGGATACTGTGGGCGGCGTCTTTGAGGTGGTTGTGCACGGAGCACCTCCGGGACTGGGCACCTGCGCGAACTGGGATGAGCGGCTGGATGGCCTGCTGGCGCAAACCGTGATGTCGCTGCAGGCCGTGAAGGCCGTCGAGATTGGGCGCGGCGTCACAGCGGCGGAGTCGCTGGGCTCGGAGGTCCACGACGCGATCGGCTACGCACGGGAAGCAAAGAACGGGAAGCCTACGCGGTTTACCCGCGAGCACAACAACGCAGGTGGTATCGAAGGCGGCATCAGCAACGGCGAGGATATCGTCGTGCGTGGATATCTGAAGCCGATTTCCACATTGCGCAGACCCCTCCCGTCCGTGCGCTTCGATACACGCGAGGAGACAAAAGCTGCCTACGAGCGCAGCGATGTGTGTGTTGTGCCGGCGGCAGGGGTGGCTGCGGAAGCGATGGTGGCCCTGACCGTTGCGCGCCTGGCGCTCGAGAAGTTCGGCGGTGATTCGCTGCGAGAGTTGAAACGTAACTACGAGGGTTACCTGGAGCAGTTGAAGAATTACTAGAAAAGACGAGATTAGAGATTTAGGTTTTAGGGATTAGGAGCCAGCCGCCTGGGTATCGGTTTGCCTTTTTTGAACCCGATCCCCTAATCCCGATACCCTGACTGGACCATGATTCGGGAAATTATCAAATATCCGGACCCCATCCTGCAGCGGCCCACCGAGAAGGTCGTCGAGTTCGACGACGAACTGCGCGCGCTGGCGGAAGATATGTTCGAGTCGATGTACAAGGCTGTAGGCATCGGTCTCGCCGCACCACAGATCGGCGTCGGCAAACGCCTCACGGTCATTGACTTGAGCAATAAGGAAAACCCTGAAGACAAAATCGTGCTGGTAAATCCGGAGATCACGCACCGCGAGGGGAAGCAGGTGGCCGAAGAGGGGTGCCTCAGCTTGCCGGATATTCGCGATAAGGTGACACGCTCGGCCAAAGTAAAGGTGCGGGCGCAGGACCTCGAAGGCAGCTGGTTTGAGATGGAGGGGACGGAACTGCTGGCCCGCGCCTTCCAGCATGAGATCGATCATCTCGACGGCATTCTGTTTCCGTGGCGGCTCAGTTCGCTCAAGCGCGACCTGATCCTGCGCAAAATTCGCAAGCTGCAAAAGACCGGCGAGTGGAAATGAAGCTGGTCTTCTGCGGGACGCCGATGTTTGCTGTGCCTGCACTCAAACTGGTACTGCGGGCTGGCTACGATGTGCCGCTGGTGATCACGCAGCCCGACCGGCCCGCAGGTCGCGGTCAGCAGCTTGCGGCTCCGCCCGTGAAGACCACCGCGCTCGACGCAGGACTGAATATCCTGCAGCCGGAAAAGATCAGGAACAACTCCGAATTGCGCGACGAACTGGAGAAGATTCAGCCCGACGCCATTCTGGTGGTTGCTTACGGCCGGATCATTCCGAAGTGGATGCTGGAGTTGCCTCGACTGGGTAATCTAAACCTGCACGGGTCGATGCTGCCGAAATACCGAGGCGCCGCGCCCATCCAGTGGGCGATTGCCAACGGCGAGGCCGCAACCGGCGCTACGACGATGCGCCTCGATGAGGGCCTCGACACGGGGGATATTCTCCTGCAGCGCGAGCTGCCGCTGGCCCCGGACATGACCGCTCTTGACGTATTTCCGCTGCTTGCCGAGATGGGCGCCGACCTGATGATCGAAACCCTGCGCGGCCTGGATGCAGGAACCATCACGCCGCAACCGCAGGATGAAACACGAGCGAGCCATGCGCCGATTCTGACTCGCGAAGACGGGCGGATGGACCTTTCGCAGCCTGCCATGACGCTCTACAACCGCTGGCGCGGCTTTCAGCCATGGCCGGGCGCCTGGACGATGCTTGGTGGCAAAAAGCTGGCCGTCCATCGCCTGCTGCCGACGGAGTTGATGGGCGCGCGCGGCAGTCAGCCGGGCGGGATCGTGGTGCAACAGGGGACGCTCTTCGTAGCGTGCGGTGAGCAGAGCTGGCTCGAACTGGTGGAAGT
>JBARMS010000249.1:0-3726 GCA_049802575.1 Acidobacteriaceae bacterium
CGCGTGCGCCGCACCGCCTCCAGTTCCGAGCGCAGCTGCAGCACGCGCCGCTGAATGCGCCGGCGATCCGTTTCCAGCTGCGTTTCGCCGGGTCCGCGCGTGCCGATGCCGCCGCCCAGCTGCGACATGGCTTTGCCGCGGCCGGTCAGGCGCGGCAGCATGTATTCCAGCTGCGCCAGCTCCACCTGCAACTGGCCCTCGCGGGTTCGCGCATGGCGGGCGAAGATGTCGAGGATGAGTTGCGTCCGGTCGATCACCCGGCACGGCAACGCGTCTTCCAGATTCCGCAGCTGCGTCGCACTCAGATCGTGGTCGAAAATCGCCAGATCCACATGGCTGGCCGCGGCCGCCGCCGACAGCTCCTCCACCTTGCCGCTGCCAAGCAGCGTGGCGGGGTCAGCTTTGGGCCGCTGCTGCGCCATCTCGCCCGCGACCATCGCTCCGGCGCTGGTCACCAGCTCCCGGAACTCGGCAAGGCGAGAATCTGTATCTGCCGGAGACACACGCGTCTCCGCCGCGTCGCGCGCCTGGGCCGCCGCAGCCGGAAGGGTCTTTCTCCCCGCGCCGAATACGACTGAAACCAGCAGCGCGCGTTCCTGGCCGGCAACCGTTGCGTTCAACGGCATCTGCCTGGGCCCGCTACGAGCCGGAAGCCTCTTGCGCCGTCTGCGGCGCCGTCACCGCTACGGGGCCCGCCTGCGCAGCATGCGGCGGCCTGTGCTCGCCATGCAGCACCGACCGCGTGCTCACCACCGTCGAGATGGCATGCTTGAAGATCAGCTGTTCCTGACTGTTGTTCTCCAGCAGCACCGAGTACTTATCGAAAGAGCGAATCTTTCCGGTCAGCTTCACGCCGCTGACCAGATAAATCGTGATCGGAGTTTTGTCCTTGCGAACTGTGTTCAGAAATGTGTCCTGAATGTTCTGCGCCGGCTTGTTGTCCATGAGCCGATCTCCTTTGCTTTCTGTCAAATCGAACGGTGAAACTGCTAACCACAGGAAAAACCCGCAGCAAAACCCATCTTCCAGGCGCCCCTGCATTCCACGGGCGTGTTCAACCACGATAAGGGGTTGTGAACCATTTGCGCAACAACCCCGCCCGCCAGCCGATGCATTCCGCACCTTGCTGCCGCTGCGGCCGACGGCCATCGCAGACGATCTCGTGCCACAATTTGCGCCCGCGACAGCGAAGAAGTCTTATGAATTGAGATGCCGATCCCGCTGCAGCCGTCGACGCACAGGGATCAGTCAGCCGCGACGCCGCCGGCGCGATTTCTCCGCATGCCGGTTGTCCGGCGTACCCGCTACAGCCGCGCGCCGGTCCGATTCCCCGCCGATGGGCCGGACAATCACGCCCTCCATATGGAAGCTCTCGGTCAGGGTGTCCGCCGGTTTCACCGTGCCGGTGGCAGGATCGAGCGCAACCGCATCCCCGGTCGCCACCCGGTAGGAGAAGACCGGCTCCTGCTGCTTGCCGAAGGTTTGCTGCGACACCGTCACCGGCAGATAGCCCACCAGATTGCGCTGGCGATAGGCCGTCTCGTAGCGGTGCTTCCTGACGTTCCACGTGAAGACGCGCACCTGATCGAAATCGAAGGGAAGACCATCCTTCCACGGCGCGAGCACCACTACATACTCCGGAACCTGATTGCCAGGGACATTCGCATCAGGATCGTCCACCGTGCGCAGCACGTACGCGCCGACAATCTTTTGTCCCTCTCCGAGCCCGGCAATCGCGTCCGGCACATCTTCATCGAGAGCCCGCGAGCGAACCCATCCCACGTGCCCGGACCCGTCGCGTACCAGCCAGTAATCTTCGAGCTGGGGCGGAGGCGGAGAAGCCGGTTTCCCATGGTCTGCCGCTTGCTGCAGCGGCACCGGGACAGGCTGCGCGGATTTCGGCTTCGGCACCGAGGCCCGCTCCAGCAACTGCAGCTTCGCGTCCGCCGGCAGAAGATAGAAGCGATCCGTCTGCCGGCCCGGCGCCTCATGCAGCCAATACTCCTCGCGCAGCGTCCCGGTCGCCACCACCGGATCCTGCGCATGCTCCTTCGCGAGCTGGGCAAAGTCGTCGCAGGTTTTCTGGTCGATCACCTCGTGCTCTTCGATCCAGCCCACCTCGCCATGGTCCGTCTTCACCTTCAGGAAGCGCCGGCCATGCTCCAGCACCTGGAGGCGCTGGCCGTTCGCAACTTCCGCAACGCGGTTATTGACAGGGGCGACGCGGTCGATGAGAGAGGCGTTCTCCGCCACCACGTAGACGGATTCAACCGGGGCGTGGGGCACGAAACGGCCACAGCCGAGAACCGGAAGAAGCGCAAGCAGCGCGCCAGCCGCGGAATGGCGGGCAATTCGCGTGGAAAACACCATGGGCACAAACGAGAGACGCACGTTGGATGTCGCGGGTTACAGCAAGGATACAATTGCCGCGCCCGCAGGTACCCTAACCCGCACCTGGCGCGAAAAGTTTTGCTGTTACTTCCGGAGCCTCATGCCTGCGGCTTCGGCGTCAACCGCACGAAACGCGGAGCGAGCTCCTCCCACTTCGAGAGCAGCCGGAAGGCCCGCGTGCTGGCCGTCTTCTCCGCATGCAACTCGACGAGCCCGAAAATTCGCTGCCTGGCTGCGGCATCGAGGGCATCCCAGGTTTCCGGCAGCAGGAATCCGGCGTGATAGCGCTTTTCCCGGAGAAAACGCCCCTCCTCGTCGAAGACCCACGCCGCACCGCCAGTCATGCCGGCGCCGAAGTTCGTGCCCGTCGCGCCCAGCACCACCACCAGGCCGCCGGTCATGTATTCGCAGCCATGGTCGCCCACGCCCTCCACCACGGCCAGCGCCCCGGAATTCCGCACGCCGAAGCGTTCGCCGGCGCACCCGGCAGCGAACAGGGCTCCGCTCGTCGCGCCATAAAGCGCCACGTTGCCGAGAATCACGTGAAGTTCCGGCTGCAGGGCCGCGCGCCCCTGCCCGCGCAGGATAATCTCTCCGCCGGAAAGGCTCTTGCCCACAAAATCGTTCGCCAGTCCTTTCAGGATGAGCTGCATTCCCGGCACGGCAAACGCCCCAAACGATTGTCCGGCTTCTCCGGTCAGGCGGAACGTGAGCGGAGCCTGCGCAGTCATGCCGGCCGACTGCAGCATGGCCAGCTCGCCTGCGAGCCGCGCCCCAAACGTCCGATCCTCATTGGCAATGAGCGCGTCATGGATGTACGGTTCGCCCGCCTTGTAGGCCGCGACGGCCGGTTCCACCCAGGCGTCGTCGATCGGCGCGTGATCTTCAGGCCGCAGGTTGCGCTTGCCCTGCCAGTGCATGATGCCCGCCTGGCCGCCATCCGGCGGAGCGG
Source organism: Acidobacteriaceae bacterium (assembly GCA_049802575.1). Lineage (GTDB taxonomy): Bacteria > Acidobacteriota > Terriglobia > Terriglobales > Acidobacteriaceae > Palsa-343. The sequence continues at coordinate 3,344 of JBARMS010000249.1, forward strand.
CCAGCATCGATGCGAGATCGAGACAGCCGTCGAAGCGCACCTGCTCCAGCAGATCGGTGCGCCCAATCGCCGCGTCGAGCGACGGCAGGCCCAGTTGCGCGAGCTGGGCGCGAATCTCCGACGCCAGCCCTTCAAAGAAGCGCACCAGCTGTTCCGGCTTGCCGCGGAACTTCGCCCGCAAATCCGGACGCTGCGTCGCGATCCCCGTGGGACAGGTATTGAGGTGGCACTGCCGCGCCATATCGCAGCCCAGCGCGACCAGCACCGCCGTCCCGAAGGCAAACTCGTCCGCTCCCAGCAGCGCCGCGATCACGATGTCTCGCGCCGTCCGCAGGCCGCCGTCGCAGCGCAGCCGCACGCGCCCGCGCAGGCCGTTGCGGATG
>JBARMS010000250.1:0-35465 GCA_049802575.1 Acidobacteriaceae bacterium
CGCGGGCGGCGCGTCATCGCCTTCGATGCGTTCTCGCCGCCGCATGCGCGGGGATCGTCGCACGGGCGCTCGCGGATGTACCGCTATGCGTACTGGGAGGACCCGCGGTACGTGCACCTGCTGCTGCGCGGGCGCGATTTGTGGCAGAAGCTGGAGCGCGACAGCGGCGCGCCCTTGCTGCATCGCACGGGGGGCCTGGTGATCGGGCCGAGCGACGGCCAGCTGGTGCCGCGCAGTGCGGAGAGCGCGCGGCAATTCGAGCTGCCGTATGAGGTGCTGATGGCCGTGGACATTGAGCGGCGATGGCCGGTGTTTGCGGTCGCGCCGCACATGATGGGGCTGCTGGAGCAGGACGCGGGCTATTTGATTCCCGAGCTCTGCATCGCGCAGCAGATGCGCGTGGCGCATGAGCATGGCGCGGAGCTGCACTGCAACGAGGCGGTGATCTCGTGGGAAGCGCACGGGGATTCCGTTACGGTGAGGACGGTGAGCGGGATCTGGTCGGCGGATCGGCTGATTGTTGCGGCTGGACCATGGTCGCCGCGGCTTCTGAAGGATTTGGGTCTGCCGCTGCGCGTGACGCGGCAGGCGGTGTTCTGGTTTCGGCCGCAGGGCGGGCTGGACGCATTTCGCTCTGATCGCCTGCCGGTGTATCTCTTCGAATCGGAGCCGGGTGAGGCGGTCCTGTATGGCTTTCCTCTGACGGGCGCGGATGAAGAGGGAGTGAAGGTGGCGCTGCACGGGAGCGACGAGGTGTGCACGCCGGAGTCGTGCGACCGCGCGATTCACACGGACGATGAAAGGCGGATTCGGGAGCGGCTGGCGGCGACGCTGCCGTCGCTGGCGGGGCGGCTGGTGGATGCGGCGACGTGCCTGTACACGATGACGCCCGACGAGCATTTCGTCGTGGGCGCACACCCGGCGTACGCGAACGTGCTGCTGGCGGCGGGATTCTCCGGACACGGATTCAAGTTCGCGCCGGTGATTGGCGAGGCGCTGGGGGAGCTGGCGGTGAACGGGGCGAGCACGGTGGATATGAGCATGTTTGCTCCGGGACGATTTGGGTGATATTGCGGGGTTGCGGGGGCCTTGGCCTTTGCTGTATCACCCATCTGCGAAAACCGGGCAGATGTGGGGCATCCGGCATTTGCGGTATCACCCATCTGCGAACACCGCGGAGATGTGGGCACTCGGCGTGGTGCGAAGACTGTGAAGAGAAGAAGCAACCGCGGATTCCTCGCTGCGCTCGGAATGACATGGCTTCTCACGTGGGAGGATTGGAAGCCGGGGACGAGCGCCGCGCGTGCGTCTGGAAGGGCGCCTCTTTGTAGTTGGTGTGACCCGAGTCACTGACATTCGCCTCGTTCCAGGCTAAGTCTCAGACGGGGAGACAGGGCCATGACGGGATTCCTGCAAGACACGCGTTATGCCCTGCGGCAACTGGGGCGCAGCCCCTGGTTCACGGCGACGGCGATTCTGATGCTCGCGCTGGGCATCTGCGCCACGAGCACCGCGATGAGCTGGATCGAAGGCACGATGCTGAATCCGGTACCCGGCGCACGCGATACGGGGCGGCTGGTCTCGGTGATGCGCGGGACGTGGAATGTCTCGCCAACGCCGCCGTTCTCTTACCCGGATTACCGCGATTTACGCGAGGCCAACCGCACGTTCAGCGGCATGCTCGGCTACCACCACGAGTGGGCGACGATCACCGAGGGCGAGCGGCCGGAGCGCATCTACGCCGCCGAGGTGAGCGCGAACTACTTCGATGTGCTCGGCATTCGGCCGGTGCTGGGGCGCTTCTTCCGTCCCGACGAAGAGGCGCAGCTGGGCGGCGTGCCGTTGGTGGTGCTGGGCTACTCGCTGTGGCAGACGCGCTTCGGCGGCGATCCGCGCGTGGTGGGGAAATCCATTGAGATCCAGCATCAGCCGTTCACGGTGATCGGGGTGGCTCCGGAAGGATTCGTGGGATGCATGCCCGCGGTCCGCGAGGAAATTTGGGCGCCGCTGGCGCCGAGCAGGACTCCCGGCGCGAACGACGCGGGGGTGCTCGATCGCGGGAATACGTGGCTCAACGTGGTGGGGCGGCTGCGGCCCGGAGTGAGCCGCCGCGCGGCCACCGAGGACCTGGCTGCGAACATGCGCCGGCTGGTAGCGCAGTATCCCGGCGAGCATCTGGGCGCGAACACCATCACGCTCGATCCGCTGTGGCGCTCGCCGTTCGGGGGCAATGGCTACTTTGCCGCATCGCTGCCGATCCTGCTGGCGTTTGCGGCGCTGGTGCTGCTGCTGACGTGCGCCAACGTGGCGACGCTGATGCTGGTGCGGTTTGTGGCGCGGGCGCGGGACCTGGCCATCCGGCAATCGCTGGGCGCGGGCCGCCGCGTGCTGATGCGGCAGATGGTGCTGGAGGGGCTGCTGGTTTCGCTGGGGGGATCGGGGCTGGCGCTGCTGCTGACGGTGTGGACGTCGCGGATGCTGGGACGCTTTGTTCCACGGAGCGCGCAGCCCATTGCGGTGAGCGGCACGGTGGATGTGCGGGTGGGGCTGGTGATCCTGGCGATCGCGGTGGTGTGCGGGATGCTGTGCGGAGCGATTCCGGCGTGGCGCTCCTCGCAGGTCGCTCCGGCTGAGCTGCTGAAGCAGGAGCCGCTGAATCTCGCGACGGGGTCGCGGAACCGGCACGTGCTGAGCGGACTGGTGGTGGCGCAGGTGGGGCTGTCGGTGGCGCTGCTGACCAGCGCGGGGCTGTTTCTGCGCACGCTCGAAAACAAGGCGAACGCCTGGCGGGGCTTTGACGAGACGCGCGTGCTGACGGCGACGATTGGCCTGGACACGGGCTATTCCGGCAGCGAGACGCGGCAGTTGCAGCAGAAGATTCTGGCGCGAGCGCGGGCGCTTGCCGGCGTGAGCGAGGTTTCGCTGACCGACTGGCTGCCGCTGAGCCTGAGCCGGAAGAGCAGCGATGTGTGGCCGGAGGGCTATGTGCCGCAGCCGCATGAGTCGGGCGAGGTGACGCGTGCCGACGTTTCGGCTGGGTACTTCGCGACCATGAAGATTCCGATTGTCGAAGGGCGGGCGTTTACCGATGCCGACGATGGCCAGGCGCCCGAGGTGATGATCGTGGACCAGACCGCGGCTGCCCACTACTGGCCGGGGCGCGATGCGGTGGGGCGGCGGCTCATCATGTTTGGCAGACCGTTTACGGTGGTTGGCGTCGCGGGGAATTCCGCGCATCTGTACATCGGCGAGACGCCGCAGCCAATGATCTACAGTTCGCTGCTGCAGAACGGCGGCCCGGAGACCATCCTGCAGGTGCGGACGCATGGCAATCCGGCAGCTGCGGCGGGGCGGGTGGTGGAGATGATCCACCACATCGATCCGCAGTGGCTGGTATATGACGTGCGGCCGCTGCGCGAGACGACCCAGGTGGCGAGCACGTTCGCGATCATGGAGTCGACGTTCGCCTCGGCGTTTGCGGTGCTGGCGCTGCTGCTGGCGGCGTCGGGCATCTACGGCGTGCTGGCTTACCGCACGCAACTGCGCACGCACGAGATCGGCATCCGCATCGCGCTGGGAGCGGCGCGCCGGGATGTGCTGTGGCTGATTCTGCGCCAGGGGCTGCGGCTGGGGCTGCTGGGTATCGCATTGGGCGTAGTGCTCACGCTGGCGCTCACGCATTTCCTGCGCGCGCAACTCTATGGAGTGAGCCCGGCGGACCCGCTGACGCTGGGTACGGTGGTGATGCTGCTGGCCGCGGTGGCGGGGGCAGCGTCGTCGCTGCCGGCGCTGCGCGCTATGCGGATCGATCCGATTGCTGCGATCCATGAAGCTTGAGAGCGGCGGGTGTGGCGAGATATAGCCGACTTCGCCAGCGTTGAAAACGCTCGGGGAATACAGGGAAATGCAGGTGCCTTCGACTACGCTCAGGCCAGGCTCTTCGACTCCGCGCTTCAGTGCGCTCGCAAAGTCGATCGTTGCGTGGTGCTACGCTCGGGATGACATCGTATTTTCTTCCCGGGGAGGACTCTCGGCTGCGAAGAGGGAGAGACCCGGTTCTCAGAGCTTGACGCCGCGTTCGCCGATGATGGTGAAGACGTCGAGGAGGTGGGTGATCCCGAGGACTTCGCGGAGTCGCTTGCCCAGATGCATGAGCTCGACGCTTGAGCCCGCGGATTTGCCTGAAACATAGAGGCGCACCATGGCGCCGAGACCCATGCTGTCCATCTGCGTGACTTCGCCCAGATCGAGGATGATGCGCTTCATCTCCGGCATGAGGGGGCGCACCTGGGAGTAGACGTACTCGTTGACGCCGGCGATGAGACGGCCGCGCAGCCTGACGGTCGCAACGGAACCGTTCTTCTCGATTTTTACGGTAATAACTTTGCCAACAGCTTCACCGGGCATGGGTTCCTCCTCAAAAGAAACCGGGAGTCGGCTGATTCTCTCACAGTTCCTGCAGGAGCGGCGGCGGGGCCAGGACGGGCGAGGACACGCGTGCCAGGCCGGGTGCATCCGAATGATCACGGGCCGCCGGGAGGTTCCCCTTGTTCCGGCCGGCGAATCCGGCTACCTTGAAACCGGCACCGCTCTATGACTCGCCACGAACTGATTCGGATGATTGTCCTGCGGGCTCGCGCGCACGGGTTCGAGTTTCGCAAGTGGTATGAGAACCACATCGAGGCGGAGTGGAAAGATCTGAACCAGGCGGTTGAGGTGCTGGAGTCTGGCCGGCGCTACTACGCGCTGCTGTTTTCGCACGAATTCGCGAGCAACTTCTGGAAGAAGGGCACGGAGATCACGTTCATTCTGCCGTCGCAGGAATATACGCGGCTGGACCGCAACGGCAAGGTGGTGACGATCAAGCGGAAGGCGTTCACGCGGCGCACGTCGCGGTCGACGTCGAACACGATTTGGCAGTACCACCTCGAGCAAATGGCGCTGTGGGAAGAGCCGCTGCGGTATATACGGCGGTTCATCCTCACCGATGAGGAGCTGGAAACGAGCGGGGTGGAGACGCCCGCTCCGGCGGCGCCGGAGAAGGCAGGTGCGAGCAAGCGGCGCGGCCTGGTGCGGCGGCCGGTCACGTGGCTGTGATCGCGTGAGGGACTCGCGGCGGCCGGTCACGCAGGCCCGCGGGGCGAGCGGATGCGGCTTGGCGCACCGCTGGGGAACTGTTATCCTCAGAGGAGTCCTGCGAGCGCGCCCTTAGCTCAGTTGGATAGAGCGACTGACTACGAATCAGTAGGTCGGGAGTTCGAATCTCTCAGGGCGCGCCATAAACCTAAGAAAATAAAATAGTTATCTCGTACTATTTGCGAAGTCCCGTTCCCCAAAACGGATTGTAGTGAAAATTGTCACTACAAAGCGCCACAAGTTTCCCGCGTTCTCGTTCAATTTCAAACAGTTTTCCTAAAAATTCTGCAATTCTAAGCGCCCCGCTGCAGCCAACCGCCGTTTCCTCGCTTACCAACAGCCATTCGCCCAACCGCGGTCCTTCCCCCAAGGTCAAAGATTGCGCCGAGTTGATTCGTGCGTAAGCCGAGAAGTGTTTTGACTTCGCAGCACATCGCGAGATGAGTCTTGGCCGGTGAAAGTACAGCCGCTTCGACCTTGCATTTGTTGGCGCGGTTCAAAGTGCCGATCGCACTTGCTGCGGAGTTCCAAACTGCGATTTCATCCGTGGTTCGCTTAATCCCATCAAGCAATTCCACGAGGGGGCGGAGGCGCGGCGACCCGGTTAGTGTCGCGAACTCAAAATAAATAGGAAGCCCCGTAAGGGCGCACGTACGAAGATCGTCCGGATGGTATTTCTGCCCGCTCCAGACGCAAAACTGCGATTCGGCAGGAGTGCAAAAAGTTCCTTTTGAGGAGCGTAGTGCCGAAGTCTCCAAAACCCGCGCCTGAGAGACACTGCTCGTCACGAAGAACTGCCGCAACCCCCGCTTTCCGGTGAATGCGCAACGCTCCAACTCAGACGGCAGCACTCGCTTTCCCGTCACTTCGCACGTCTGCAAGATTCCACGCCGAACCTGTCTTCCGGTCAGTTCGCACTGTTCTGACTCCGAAATCGCTATTGGTTCGCGAGTTTCGTAGCACGTTATGAATTCCGTTCGGTGGCCGCTCTTGCCTGAAGCAGCCGAGCGCATCTGTTGGTCAACCCGGTAACGCTTCCCAGATATTTCACTTGCTGCAAGTTCGTCCCCAATCACTTCGGCGCCGGTGAATTCGCAAGTCGCGAAGAACTCTGGTCCCGCACGCCGTCCGCTCAATGCCGAGGTCTTAAGCAGGTTTTTCGCGACGATTTTGCCCGTAACCGCCGAGGCTTCTCCTTCGTCCTGCAATATTCGCTTGCCGCCCATGCTGCACCGGATTGAACACTCCGGCAATGCGTACCGCTCACTGATTTCGGATGCGACGAGTAGGTGGCGGAGGGCTTCGGCCCCGGTAATTGCGCACTTTTCGAGACAGGTTACAGGCACTGTTTGGCCAGTTTTCGAGCAGGTGCGCATCTCAGGCGTCTGAACGACTTGCCCGTCATGTGGAGCGACGGTGAGTTTCGACTCATACGTTCCGTGGCCGCCAAAGGAATAACGGACCCGGACATTCACATCGCGGTGTACCTCACCGTCGAGTCCAACGAGGGAGACTTGAAGTCGGGGCGTGAAATCATCCTCCAGCTTCTTTCGTTTCCGCTCGTCCGAGCCGGCGGACTTGAGCTCCTGCTCGCGGCGCTCCATATAGAAACGGCAGAACTCAGAGATTGCCTCGTCATCCTGGGCTGCCTGTGTCAGCTTCTCGGCGTCTAGGCCTGCCAAGAGAGGTTCTTCGATTGTCTTTGGAAGCGGCGCGAGCGCCGAACGGCTTGGCTTACCGTGATGATTCTCGTGGCTGCAGCCTGCTTCAACGAGTCGCTCGTAACTGTCGTGTGCTACCGTTGCGCGCACGCGCAGGAGAGCATTACCTCCAAACGAACGCACGCCATTCTCAATCTCAACACTCTGTGCGTCACCACCGAACTGCGAAACCCAGCTTCGCGCCACGGCCTCACTTGTCTTCGCTGGTTCGACGTCGAGGTCAGTGACATGGTGAACTCCTGAAGCGATTACCCGGCTGACCAACCGCTGGAAAGCCGGTGAACCCGGTGAATACAACGTCGAACGCACCTCTGGGATTGCGGCTTCACCAAATCGGATATATTCCCATCCTCCTTCTTCCTCCGCGCGATAGAGGCCGGAATCTTTCTCTGTCAGGGTGACGCCCAGGCTCTTCAGCGCACCGAGTGTAAATTCCCGCGAGTCCATGGCGTGCTCGATGTTTGGCAAGCGGGGCGCACGAGGTCCGACATATTCCTTTCCATCCATACTCCCCAGCATCGAATTGATCGTCTCCTCGGAACGAGCAAGCTCCGCCTTCGCGTTCTCGATGCTCTGAACTTTAAGTTGTGTGTCCTTCGTCACGTCCTTCCCCGCGAGTGCAGCGAGTACCAATTCAAGAATCTGATCTTCGAACCCCTTTGCTCCTTCCTCCTCACCTTCGCCGATATCAGACGCCTGCAGCAATGCTTCGATATCGCCGATTGCATGCGAGGCCATCTGGAGCTTTTCCATGAGCCTCCCCACGATGTACTCCTCGAACGTCCCTCGGAGCATGATGTTGAAGATGCTTACGTGCGCATGTTCGGACGCGAGGCGCTGTACGCGGCCAATGCGTTGTTCCACGATCATCGGATTCCAAGGAAGGTCATAATTCACGAGGACGTTGGCGACTTGCAGGTTCACACCCTCGGAGCCAGCTTCCGTAGAAACGATTACCCGGCATTCCGGAGGGTTTTTCCTGAACTTGGCAAGTGTTTCCTGATTGCGAGCTCCTGATTCACCATTGATGATGCCAACTTTGAGGCCTCGCTCCTCGAGGAACGCCTGAATCGTTGTCTGAGTTTCGCGGCGACCGGTGAAAATCACGAGCCTCCAGCGTTCGAGATTTTCCTTCTTCAGCTTCTCAATCAGCGTCTCAAGTCCCTTAAGCTTCGCGCTGAGCGGCATTTTCGCGACAATTGCGCTGACCGTTATCGCGAGCTCTTCGGGGACCGTGCGGTTGCGGGCCATATTCTTAAGCTGCGCCGACAAAGCCTCTGGACTGCTCGTGAGCGCCTGCAGGATGGAAATCTGGGCTAGCCTGTTGAGCTTCTGAATGGGAACAGCGATCGCTTTGATCAGTTCGAGCTCGTCGGCTGTCGGATTCACGCGGTGCATCTGCACCACGCGGTCGGGAAAATACAGCTTTGCGTCCGCCCGTCGCACGCGGGACATGTATCCATAAACGATATTCCGAAATTCGTCGCGTACAGAGAGATTAAGCTGTCTTGCCTGATCGCGCCGGTCAGCGATGAAGCGACGAGCGAACATTCCATCGGACCCGAACGGATTCTCATGACCTCGAGCGACTGTCAGGAGATCGACAAGCGAATACAGATCCCATAACCGATTTTGAATCGGGGTCGCGGTCAACATGAGGACAAATCGAAAGCGGCGCTCCTCAAGCGCCTTTCGAAAGGTCTTCGCAACCTGCGGCGTCTTCTCGACGCCATATAAATTACGCAGCTTGTGGGCCTCATCGAGCACGAGCATCTGGAAACGATCGCTTGGAATCGCCTCGAGATACATCCGGGCGGAGTTGTAGGTCGTGATGACAGCTCCGATATCATCGGGATTCGCCGTCAGCAGTTCCTTCCCGGTGGCGATTTCAGCGGAGATGTCGAACTTGGTCTCTAGCTCCTCTTTCCACTGCGGGGCAAGGAGCTTTGGACACACGATGAGCATTTTTGATAGGCGAGCGCGGGAAATCAGTTCGCTCATGATGAGGCCCGCGCTGATAGTCTTGCCGAGACCCACATCATCCGCGAGCAGTGTCACCGGCAGGCGCCGACAAAAGGTCATGAGATTGGTGACCTGATGGTGATAGGGGGTGACCCGGTCACGCCAGAATTTTTTGGACTTCAGGTCATCCGCATTCTCGATGATGATGGGTTCCACGAGGTCCCATTCGAGGCCTGCGCGATACACCCGGTAGTCCTCGGGGCTCAGGGTGCGGGTGAGGATCTTCGATTGCAATTCGGAAACGACGCCCATCGCGCGTCCACCTTGGTCCGGACCGCTTTGAAATTCAGCGGATTGGGGTTGCATGAACCCCTAAACTATAGCCCAAAGCTGCCGGGCCGTGAATGCACAGAAAGTAATACGTCGGTTACCGCAAGAACCAGCCCGTCCTTTACAAATGCTCAATCGGAGCTATGCTGATTACAAAATTCTCCGACATCTATTACACGACCGACGGGACAACACCATCGACGGCATCCACGAAATATGTGGGATCGTTTACGGTGTCTTCGAGCGAGACAGTCCAGGCAATCGCGACAGCGACGAGCTACGGACCAAGCGCAACAGCGACATCGGTCTATACAATCGCCAGTCCGCCCACCGCGACCCTGTCAGCGACTTCGATGACCTGGGCGCCCTGTAACGCGGGCACGACGTGCTACCCAAATGCAGGCGTAACGCTCACGAACCATGGTGGCGTTGCCCTGAGCATCGCAAGCATGACCCTCGGCGGAACGAGCCCGTCGGTGTTCGCTATCAGTTATGACACCTGCGGAAGCAGCCTGGCCGCAGGGGCAACGTGCGATATCTCCGCCACCTTCACTCCGCCGGATGGTAATTCGTATGGAGCCTCCATCATCCTCTCCGACAGCGCGAGCGACAGTCCGCAGTGCATCACTCTCTCCGCGACAGGGGTCATTCCGCCGGCAGTAACAACGCTGGCCGCAACCAGCGTTACCAGCTCCGGAGCCGTGCTGAACGGCACGGTGAATCCCGAAAATCAGGGCACTGTGTACTATTTCACTTATTTGGCGAACCCGAACATCAGCGTGCTGGACGGCACACATACACCCATTCAGCGGATCAGCGCCGGGGCGGGTTACGGGGCGGAACCCGCAAGCGCCAGCATCAGCGGCCTGGCGGCGAATACAACCTATTACTATGCCATTGTGGCAACCGGGCCAGGAGGCGGATACACCATCAGCACGGTGCTCACCTTCACGACACCCTGACGCGGGTTCTGCTGGATGGATAGCTCCCAGAGTTATCGGCTGCTCGCTGCATTCCCTTCGCAATCATTCGCGAGGGGAAGATTGGCATCGGTTGACTGCGAAACCGGGGTAATCCGCAGGATTGCCTGAGGCCGCCGGCTTTGGAATTCGGCCGATCCCACAGAGGCTCAGTTGGATCCCTGTGTCAGGCTGGTCTGCGTCAGGTTGATGGCAGGGGTCGGGACGGATGAGTCGGGCATGCTCTCGGGAGCAGGTATCCCGCATGCGTCAAGCGCGAGCCGTAACTCATGATCTTCGCTCCAGGCGGCGCGCAGGCCGCCGGAAAAGACGCCTCTGCCCATCAGCAGCACGAGGGCAATGCCGCACTGGATGGCTCGGGGAGCTGAACCGTCGGGCCACAGTCCAGCGAGAGACTGAGGAACGCCGTTGCTGTCGGGATGATAAACGCGTTCATCCCATCTCTGAAATCCAGGCGGGAAATCAGGATAAGTGCGAATGACGTCAATGGCAGAGCGCAGAATTCGATGCTTCCATGGCTGTGAATACTGAGGCAGGAAGAGAATTCTGCTTTCTTTGCGGTTGCGGATCTCCTGTGCGAACTGATCGAAGCAATCGGCATTGGTCAGGTTGATATTCGCGTTCGGCTCCAGTCCATGACGGTCGCCGCCGGAGATGAGCACCATGCCCCATTTCTCAGCGAGCCGCAGCGCCTCGCGGTTCTCATGCCAGTTGCGCAACCCGTTCAACTCGATGGCATGGATCCAGGATCTGTTTTCCTGCAGAAACTGGTTCACCAGGTGAAAGTGATGATCTTTTCCAACTCCGTAGAGATCCCACATGGGGTGATTGAAGATGACGAGGGCTTCGGGTTCAGCGTGGAGAGCGGCGAGGATCTCCTGCAACTGCCGGTCACCGGGATGAGCCGTATAGGAAGCAAGGATCTGCATCCATTCGCAGCTCCTGACGCGGGGCAGATTATGGACGCCGAGGTGGAAGGCCTGGGTTCCATACGGAACGGTCCACTCCACGGAGACCGGGCTGCCGTTTTCGGTTCGGGCGGTTCGGAGCAGCAGCGAGGCCTGAATGCTGTCGTGGTCGGTGAGAGAGACGATGGGGGCAAGGCCGAGCTTCTCAATTTGTCCGCTCTCGAGATCGAAAGCGAGATTGGGCGCGGCTGGCGGCGTCCAGTAACTCCGGGCGTAATCCACGCGCATTCCATGATTGGCCTCAGCGCGCAGCTCCTGGCGCCGCATGACACGGCGCATCCAGGGGTAACGGTTGCCGAGCACCGCCAGGAATTTCAGGGTCTCCCGGGACTGGTTGGTATGACTGTGGAGCGAAATGCCCGACCGAAACTGCTTCGTGACCTCGGCATGCCGCCAAGAGTAAAAGACCCTGCTTTCTCCCACTTTCCTCCTCTTTCCCTGGCGACTCCGGGAACAGGCGATTCTTCAGGCAGATTCCCCTTCGACATCGCGATCTCACAGAGGCATGAATCGAGAGAAACAGAATCATGCGGCCCAAATTTTTCGATGCAGAGCGGCGTCGTTCCTGATGTCCTGTTACGTCCGGGACCTGAAACAGGCGTTTACGCCGAATCGGGTTCACTGGAACGTTATCAGAAGGCCGCCAGGAATGTGAGCCAGCTGCAGACTTTATTTATATCGGTTTCGAAGATGGCGCCACGATGAACAGCCAGTCATTTTTCGGGAGCGCAGGTTGAAAAGAGGCAAGCCGGGCCCCCCCGAGAGCTCGCAGCGCGGTGGTGAAGCCGAACCGGCGGCAGGGTCTCACGCGGTGGTGTTACTCTCGGTTGATTCATGGCTCAGAAACCGACAGATGAGAATTGCTTTCTTCACTGAGACATTTCTGCCCAAAACCGATGGTATTGTCACCACACTCTGCCAGACGATCCATCAACTTCGAGAACTCGGGCACGAAGTTCTGATCTTTTCGCCGGCGGGCGGCATCGAGGAATTCGAGAATTGCCGCGTAGTCGGCATGAACAGCGTGGCCTTCCCGCTGTATCCGGAGCTCCATCTCGCGCTTCCGCGCGCTTCGATGCGCAGGGATCTTCTGGAGTTCAAGCCCGACATTTTGCATGTCGCCGATCCCGCTTTGCTGGGCATAGCGGGGCTCTACTATGGCGGCGGGAAGCTGGGCGGGGCGCTGCATTTGCCGGTTGTGGTTTCGTACCACACCGACTTGCCCAAGTATCTGCATTACTACGGTCTGGGCTTTCTCGAGCCCTGGGTGTGGAAGATTCTTCGCGTTCGCCACAGGAGGGCGACGATCAACCTGTGCACCTCCACACTGATGGTGAGGCAGCTGCAGGAGCACGGAATTGAGCAGGTAGAACTGTGGCCGGGGGGTGTGGACGCTGACCGGTTTTGCCCGAGCGGCCGATCGGCGGAGATGCGCAACCGCCTGACAGAAGGGCATCCTGCAAGCCCGCTCCTGCTCTATGCCGGCAGGCTCTCGGCAGAAAAGAATCTTGAGAGCCTGCGGTCCTGGCTGGAGGCCTTCCCGAATGTGCGGCTCGCACTGGCAGGGGACGGTCCGCAGCGGCAGAGTCTGGAAAGGCATTTCGCAGGGATGCCCGTATGCTTTGCGGGTTTTCTGCATGGAAAAGAGCTAGCCAGCGCCTATGCCTCGAGCGACATCTTTGTCATGCCATCCCGCACGGAAACGCTGGGCCTGGTCGTACTCGAAGCGATGTGTTCCGGCTTGCCTGTTGTCGCTGCGCGTGCGGGAGGCATCCCGGAGATGATTCAGGATGGGGTCAGCGGATATTTGGCCGACAGTGACAACGAGGCGATGGACCGCATCAGAGAACTGCTGGGTTCGAAAGAGAAGAGAGAAGCGATGGGAAGCCAGGCCAGGGCCCATGCGTCGGGACGAACCTGGAGGAATGCAACGAATCAGCTGCTGGACTATTACCGTAAGGCGCTGGCCATGGGGATATTCACCCAGACACCGGAAACCAATCGCCTGCCCATCGGTTTGCGTGCCAAAACCCGCAAAGCAATCGGCCGAGCCACGGTGTTTACCGTTCGAAAGCTTCTTCCCTGACGAGGGGAGCAGCCGGGGGTGAGTTGCCGGCTGCTGTTGGAGGCGGTCCGGAGAGAGTGACGCGGTCAGCGCCGTAATCGATGGTCAACACGGCCCTGCCCCCTGTGCGAATGTTGGACTGGCTCCTGTTGTTCTGAGGCAGCCGATCGGTATCGAGGCGGCGAGAGACGAGTGTGCGGCGCACGCGTTTGCGTGCCCCCGCGTGATCCGGCATGCGGCGCTCTCAACGCTCGACCGATTCGTGCCGATAGAGGGATTCAGGAAGCATGACTCGCCGGCGCTGGTCAGGAGCCGGGGAATTCCCGCCCGGCCTGCCGTGGCGCGAGGGGGCGGGATATCGGCCGAAGTGGGCTCAGTTTTGGGGAAGACCGCAGTGGGATCGATCGCAGAGGACCGTCAGTGCGCTGAGGGGGCGTTCTCCCCGCCTGGGGAAGCGAGTGCGGCGCCGCGACCCATGAATGGAAGAGCGCGGCCGGCGGCAGAGAGGCCGCTGTGGGGAAACGAGGCGCTCTATCGGGCGTCGTTCGAGCAGGCGGCGGTGGGCATTCTGCATACGTCGCTGGACGGACGGATTCTGGAGTGCAACGAGTCGTTTGCGCGGAATGTGGGGTACACGCGGGAAGAGCTGGTGGGCCTGAGCTTCCAGGCGATTACGCCGCCGGAGGATCGGGGCGCGGGGGGAAAGGCGCAGGGGCGGCTGCTGAGCGGCGAGTTGCAAACCGTCAGCTTCGAAAAGCGGTATCTGCGCAAGGACGGCAGCCTGACGTGGGTGTTGCTGACGATCTCTGTCCAGCACGATGCGGCGGGGCGGCCGGTTTGTTTTCTCACGCTGGTGCAGGACATCAATGCGCGGAAAGAGGCGGAGGAGCGGCTGGCAGGGGCTTTGGAGGCGCTGCGGGTGAGCGAGGAGCGCTACCGGATGGCCTTCCAGACGTCGCTCGACGGGATCAGCCTGACGCGGATGAGCGACGGGATGTGTGTGGACTGCAACAAGACCTTTCTGGAAGGGACCGGGTACACGCGGGAAGAGCTGGTGGGGCGCACCTCGGCGGAGCTGAACCTGTGGGTCGACGCGGAGGACCGGCGGAGGATGGTGGAGACGCTGCACCGGGATGGAGCCTGCCGCAACTTTGAAGCGCGCTTCCGCAAGAAGAACGGAGAGACGCTGTGGGGACTGTTGTCGGCCTCGATGATGGAGCTGGAAGGGACGCTCTGCGTGCTGATCATTACGCGGAATATCTCCGACGCGAAGCTGGCGGAGGATGAGATACGCCGCCTGGCATTCTACGATCCGCTGACGGAGCTGGCGAATCGGAGACTGCTGCTGGAGCGGCTGCGGCAAACGGTGACGGCGAGCCAGCGCAACGGACGGCAGCGGGCGCTGCTGTTCATCGATCTGGACAACTTCAAGACACTGAACGACACGCTGGGCCACAATGTGGGCGATCTGCTGCTGAAGGAGGCGGCGCGGCGGCTGAGCGGCTGCGTTCGCGCGGTGGATACGGCGGCGCGGGTGGGGGGCGACGAGTTTGTGGTGATTCTCGAGGATCTGAGCCGGCATGCGGAGGAGGCGGCTTCGCAGGCCAAGGCGGTGGCGGAAAAGATACTGGTGCGGCTGAGCGAGCCCTATACGCTGGCGGGGCGGGCGTGCCTGAGCACGGCGAGCATCGGGATCACGGTCTTCGGCCAGGGGAACGAGAGCACGACCGAGATTCTGCAGCAGGCGGATATCGCGATGTATCAGGCGAAGGTGGATGGGCGCGCGGCAATTCGCTTCTTCGAGCCCGAGCTGCAGTCGGCGGTGAACGCGCGGGCGGAGCTGGAGAGCGAGGTGCGCCGGGGAATCCGCAATGGGGAATTCGTGCTGTGGTATCAGCCGCAGGTGAAGCACGGGGAGGTGCTGGGCGCTGAGGCGCTGCTGCGGTGGAATCATCCGAGCCGGGGTATTCTGGCGCCGGCGTCGTTTATTGCGCTGGCGGAGGAGACGGGGCTGATCATTCCGCTGGGCCGGCAGGTGCTGGAGGCGGCGTGCGCGCAGATCGCGGCGTGGGCAGGGAACCCTGCGACGGCGCGCCTGACGGTGGCGGTGAACGTGAGCGCGCGGCAGTTCCACCAGGCCGATTTTGTGAAGCAGGTGCTGACGGCGGTCGAGCGGGCCCGGTCCGATCCGAAGAGGCTCAAGCTGGAGATTACCGAAAGCATGCTGGTGGACAATCTGGACGAGACGATTGGGATCATGATGCAGCTGAAGGAGCACGGGGTGCAGTTTTCGCTGGACGATTTTGGGACAGGGTATTCCTCGCTGGCGTATCTGAAGCGGCTGCCCCTGGACCAGCTGAAAATCGACCGGGCCTTTGTGCGCGACATGCTGGCGGACGCGACGAGCAATGCGATCGCCCAGGCGATCGTGTCGCTGAGCCGGGCGATGCACCTGTCGCTGCTGGCTGAAGGCGTGGAAACCGAGGAACAGCGGGCCAATCTCGAGATTCTCGGCTGTCACGCTTTCCAGGGGTACCTGTTCAGCCCGGCGGTGCCGGCGGAGAGCTTTCCGTCGCTGCTGGAGGCGACGCGGTGCGAGGGCGGAGCCCGGGAAGCTTGCGTGGAGCCGGGAGAAGAGACCTAATGCAGCGACGATGGCTTGTAACTGGAAGCGCGTTGCGAGGATTGTGTTGAGGGAACCGGCGCGCTGGAACCGGCGCGGGCGTCAGCGGGAGTTGGACCACTCTCGGCTGTCACTCTCCCGCGCCTCGAACTCGGCAATCGCCCGCAGCAGAGATCGCTCCACCTCCGTCAAGGTGTGATCATCGGGCGTTTTATGCCGCTGATCCATGACTTGTCGTAAAGTCCGGCGCAGGGCGTCAAGCATTCCAGGGCGGGAATTCATGGCGGTGCTGAAGCGTGCACACAGTATCGCGCCGGGCGGTCGACTGTCTTACGCCAAGAGACGCCGAAACCGCGGGGCGATTTCACGGGCGGAACAAGCGGACGGCCGTTTTCGCGCCGCGAGGAGCCAAATTTCCACGGACGCGCTGCCCGCGTGGGCGACCGGTTGACGCCGGTTCGCGGAAGTTCCTATCATCATCCTCCAATTCTCCCCCCGGAAAATCTTTGCGCAGGAAGGATCGGTGGTGCCCGACTACGACGCGACAACTCTCGGCGCACAAGCGGAGACTGCTGCGACGGCCAGACTCCCGGAGGGAAGTTCCCTCGCGGCGGATGCGCGGCCGCTGCCGGCATTCATCGGCCGCTACCGCATCCTGCGCCTGCTCGGCGAAGGGGGGATGGGCGCGGTGTACGAGGCGGAGCAGGAGCTTCCGCACCGGACGGTCGCGCTGAAGGTAATCCGCGCGGGCTATGCGGACAGCGAGATGCTGCGGCGCTTCGAGAACGAAGCGCAGGCGCTGGGCCGGCTGCAGCATCCCGGCATCGCGCAGATCCATGACGCAGGCACGGCGGACACTCCGCTGGGGCGGCAGCCGTACATCGCGATGGAACTGGTTCGCGGAGAAAACCTGCTGGAGTATGCGAGCGAGCGGCACCTCGGGACGCGGCAACGGCTGGAGGTTTTCGCGAAGATCTGCGATGCGGTGCAGCACGCGCACCAGCGCGGCATCATTCACCGCGACCTGAAGCCCAGCAACATTCTGGTGGATGAGAGCGGGCAGCCGCGCATCCTCGACTTCGGCATCGTGCGGCTCACGGATTCCGACGCCCAGGCCACGGGCCGCACCCATGCGGGCGAGATTATCGGGACGCTGGCGTACATGAGCCCCGAGCAGGTATCCGGCGATCCGGGGGAGATCGATACGCGCACCGATGTGTATTCGCTGGGCGTGATTTTGTACCAAATGCTGGCGGGCAAGGGACCGTATGCGATCGGCAAGACGATTCACGAAGCGGCGCAGGCGATTCGCGATCAGGAGCCGGCGCGGCTGAGCGAGGTGAGCCGCACCTTCCGCGGCGATGTGGAAACCATCGTCACGAAGGCGCTGGAAAAGGACAAGACGCGGCGCTACGCGACGGCGGCGGAGATGGCCGGCGACGTGCGGCGGTTCCTGCACGACGAGCCCATTGTGGCGCGGCCACCCTCGGCGGCTTATCAGCTGGAGAAATTTGCGCGCCGCAACAAAGCGCTGGTTGGGGGCGTGGCCGCGGTGTTTGTGGTGCTGGTGCTGGGGATCCTGGTGAGCACGCGGGAGGCGGTGCGGGCGCGGCGCGCGGAAGCCTCGGCGGAAGCGATCAACGATTTTCTGCAGAACGATCTGCTGGCGCAGGCGAGCGCATCCGGGCAGGCGGGACCGCATACGACGCCCAATCCGGACCTTACCGTGCGCACGGCTCTCGATCGCGCGGCGGCACGCATCGCGGGCAAGTTTGACCAGCAGCCGGCCGTGGAAGCGGGCATTCGCGCCACCATGGGCCGCGCTTACATGGACCTCGGGCAGTATCCGCAGGCGCGAGCGCAACTGGAGCGGGCGGTGGCGCTCGATCGCAGCAGCCTGGGCGCAGAGAATCGGAAGACGCTGCAGGCCGAGAATCTGCTGGCCTATCTGGCGGAGTTGCAGGGCCAGTATGGCGAGGCGGAATCGCTGAGCAAAGAGACGCTCGCCATCGAACGGCGCGTTCTCGGCCGCGACTCGCCGGACACGCTGGCCACCATGAACCAACTGGCGGTCGTGCTGTGGGACCAGGGGAAGTACGCCGAGGCGGAGAGCCTCGACAACCAGCTCGTCGACGTGGATCGGCGGATGCTGGGAGCCGAGAACCCGACCACCCTGGCCGCCATGAATACGCTCGGCGTGGTGTACGCGGTTGAGAACAAGTTCACGCAGGCCGAACCGCTGCTGAGCCAGGTGGCCGCGGTGCGGCGCCGCACGCTCGGCCTCGACCACCCCGGCACGCTGCGCACCATGATCAACCTTTCGAATGTTCTCCACGGCGAGGGCAAGGACGCGCAGGCCGAAGCGATCCTGACCCAGGTGATCGACATCCAGCGCCGCGTGCTCGGCCCGGAACACCCCAACACGCTCGGCGCCATGAACGATCTGGGCGACCTCTACGACGATGAGGGTAAAGCCGCGCAGGCGGAGGCGCTGTTTAGCCAGACCGTCGCGATCGAGCGGCGCACTCTCGGGCCGGAACATCCCGACACGATTTTGGCGGAGGGAAATCTGGCCGACGCCGAAGCACATTTGGGCAAGTACGCGGAAGCCGAGGCTCTGCGCCGCCATGTGCTGGCGGTGCGCGAGCGCGTGCTTGGTCCCGACCATCCGCGGACGCTGCGTTCCATGAACAATCTGGCGTGGCTGCTGGTTACTGATCCCGACCCGAGCCGACGCCGTCCCGCGGAGGCTCTGCAACTGGCCCGTGCGTCGATGAAAACGCCGCCGGCGAATCCTGCCATGGAGACCACGCTCGGCCTGGCCGAGTATCGCAATGGCAACTGGGACGCGGCCGCAGCCGCTCTCGAACAGGCCACGCGCATGGACCAGGGAGCCGAGCCTGCCGATTTTCTGGTGCTCTCGATGGCGGACTGGCAGCGCGGAGACAAGACCGACGCTGCGACGTTGTTCGAGAAAGGCGCGCAGGGAGCCGCTGCGGACAAGCAGAATCCGCTGACGGAAAAGAGGCTCTGGGCCGAGGCCGCTACGCTGGAGGGAATCTCCGGCCCGAGTTCAGGCCGATAACGCGGAACGAGGCAATGCAGGTCCATTCGGCTCGCGGCTGAAATTGTTGTTGCGTCCCAACAACGGGACGCAACGATTTCGGAAGGCTCGCTCAGCGATGGCAGCTCATTTCTTTGATCCGAGCGCTGGGGACAGGCAATGCAGGTCCTTCGACTCGCGTCTGAATTGATTGTTGCGCCCAAAAGCCGGCGCAACGAATTCGGATGCTTCGCTCAGCGATGACAGAGCTGTTGTTGACTGGGGATTTGTCGTGAACCCAGCGGCGGGAGGCGATGATGCGGAAAGCTCGCTCAGCAAGGATGACAGGGTATCTTTCATCCATCAGCGATCTCTCGTTCTCCAGGTCGACGCCGACCGCTCCTCAGTCAGCCTTTCTCTGGTAATGGTTGGGCGCGCCCGGCGTGGCAACGTCGCCGGTGACTGGCGCTTCGGCGGCGTGGGGCCGCGCCAGGGGAGCGGTGAGCGAGATTCCGGTTCCGGAGACCTGAGTGCCGGCCGGGAGCGCCGCGGTCAGCGGCGACGACAGAACGATTGCGGAGGCGCCGAATCGTCTGATCGAGGCGATCACTGCCGTCTGAGCGCCGGCACCGCTGCCGATGGAGATGGTTTCGCCGTCATCGAAGCCGGTGGTGCTGGACACGGGGATCACGGTGGCGCCGGAGTCGGCGGCGCTGCTCATTGTTGCGGCACCTGCGGTGCCGACCGATGCGATCTGCGCCGTCTCACGGTTTGCGCCCGTATCGATGCCGATCGTCTGGCCGGCGGCAAAGTCATTCACGCTGGCTACCTTGAGATGAGTGTCGCCGGCGGCGGACGGTGCGCCCAGCATGGTGGCAGGCGAGGTGAGGAAATCGGTGCAGTTGCTGCCGGTGTCGGCGCCGTCGGGGAAGCGGCCTGCGCTGGTGTCAAACGCAGGACCGGTGGCGGCGGGCGGCCAGACAGATCCAGCCCAGCCGGGCGCGGTGACGTAGCAGCCATTGTGTTCCTTGCCGGAGGCGGCCTGGTATCCTTCAGCAGCCCATGGGTCGACGAGGCCGCCGTAGTTGATGCTGTCGACCACGAGGCCGGCCGCGTCGCGCAGCACGATGCTGCCCTCTCTGCGGGTGATGGTGAAGTTGAAGAAGGGAGCACGCGCGGCCAATTCAGGCCCGCCGAACCACTGGTTGGGCTGCGGCGTTCCCTGGTAGCCCGCCGTCGTGTCGGCTGCATCGCGGACCACGGCATCGATCGCGTGGTCTTTAGTCAGGGCGCTGTCGAGCGTGATGCCCGTGCCGAGCGGCTGCACCGGCTCATCGCTCGAGTGGGGGAAGGCTGTCGCCGGCTGGAAGCTGATCCCCGTTCCACGATAGCTGAAGGGCAGGTTGGCCGCGTGGCTGAACTGCAGCGGCGCAGCCAGGTCGATGCCGGTGCCAAGCTGCACAACCGTCTCGTCCGCGATGTGGGCGTGATCGAGAGCCGGCGTGAAGTCGATGCTGATGCCGTCCCGGCTGGGTGCGCCGACCGTGGTGACGCTCACCGTCTGCCGGTTGGCCGGCGTGCCGATGGTGATCTTGTTCCCCGCCGCAAAGCCGCGCCCGTCGCGCACCCGGATGGTGGTGGCGCCAGCGCTCGCCTCGGCCACGAGATTCGTGCGCAACGACGGCGTGCCCACACGCGTGACCGTCACCGTCTCAATCCCGTGATCCCTGCTGTCGATGTCCAGCCGAATCTTGTCGCCGGCCGAGATATCGGCGACCGACGACACCTGAAGATTGGTCGAGCCGGCAGGCGCATCGGCCTCGAGGTACTCCTGCGCGCCCGGCTTGCCGACTGCGGTGACCGTGGCCACCTCATATTTTTCGGGCCTGCCTGGGACGGTCGGGTCGGTAGCGCCATAGCCGAGCGCGATTTTCTCGCCGACCGTGAAACCAGCTGCGCTGGTCACCGGCACGTTGGTCGCGCCTGCCGGAATTGTGATCATCGGACCATCGGGCAGCGGCTGCCACAGTGTGGTGTTGCTGTGGGCGGCGCTCCCGACGCCGGCGATTTTGTGCGTCTCGGCGTTGGCGCCGGTCCCGATGCTGATGGTGTCGCCGGTGGACATCCCGGTGATGCTCCTGACATAGAGGCTCGTGTCGCCCGCGTGTGCCGCAGCGGCTAGTCCGGAGTTTGCAAGTCCGAGCAGATAGAAGGCGTGGGCCGCGAGTTTCGTTCCGGCTGGAATCTTCACGCTCGAAAAGATGGCCTGCTGCGTGGGGTGCTCGGTGAGCGTCCAGTTGGAAAGGTCGACGCTGCTCGCGCCGGCGTTGTACAGCTCGATGAAGGAGTCGGTCGCGTTGTTCGGCGGGCCGGAGCTGATGCGGAATTCGTTGATCTTCACCGGGGCGGCGTTGCGGACTTTCTCCGGCGTGCGATCGGTTTGACTCCTGCCGGTGGCCTGATCGGTCCATCGCGCCTCGCTGACCAGATCGCCGTTGAAAGCCGCCGTTCCCGAGGTGACGTTGAAGGTCGCGCTCACGCTCGCCCCCGGCGCCACCGGATCGGCAAAGGTCTTCGACGCCTCATTCGTACCGGAAACGACCGCCTTCCATCCACGGGGCGCGGTGAGGCTGAGGCGCAGGCCCGTTGCCGGCGCGCCCGCAGCATTCGTGAACGTCACGGTGGTCTGCTGCGATGATCCCGGCGTGAACGTCTGCAGTCCCGGCGGATTCGCTGTCGCCGCAGCGGGTGCGACGCTCAGCGGGTCGACGCCGTAGTGCGCAGCCACAATGTTCGCCTGCACCTGCTGATCCGTCGCATCGGCCGGAAACGTGCCCCCCGCCGTCATCGCTCCTTCGTAAAAGGTGCCCTGCGAGCCGTTGCTGTTGTCGCCGCCGTTGCCCAGCAGGATGGCGCCCTGCTTGCGCATGGGGTCATAGGTCGCATTGACGCGGCCGCCGTCGAACATCACCGAGAGCGGCCCCTGCTGCGCGTCGCCGCCCATCGACGTCCAGTGGTGCGGCTCGCCCTTGGCGATGCCGGTGACGAATCGCCACGTGATGCTCGGCAGGTGGTCGCAGAGTTTGTCGGGATTGGAAGTGACGCAGCCGACGAGATTGTTTTCCTGGTCGGTCATGATCCAGGGGCCGCGGCCCGATCCGTGATACCAGGGCATCGCGTCGCCGAAGTAGGTGGCTTCCATGGTGCCGTTGTCGTCGTCGCGGCTGTCGATCTCGGCGTTGCCGTAATCGAAGCAGCAGCCGGAATTGAAGTGAAGGCCGTTGAGGACCCAGTACTGGCCTTCCGCCTGGTCGTCGACCGCGGTGCCTTTGGGATCGTCGTCCCGCAGGCCCATGCCTGGCTCGATGAAAGCGCCGTAGACCTTGTGCCCCATCACCGTGACCGGCGCCATGTCGGCGAGCGGGACATTGTTCAAGCCGCCCATGGCCGGCCCGCTGAATCCGCCACGCGGCGCCTGGGTGAGGTCGTTGTGTTGGGGAGACTGATCGTAGATTTTGGTGATCCAGCAGTACGTGTTGGCGCAGAATGCGTCCTGCGCGGCGGCATCGGCGTATCCGCCGGCGTCGGATGCGCTGGGCGGGACGACGCCAATGTCGAGCGCCTTGCCGTCGGACTGGCGCACGACGCGATAGAGCGGCCCGTTGTACGAGGCGTACAGGGCGCGCGTGGTGCTGTGAGCGGCGACGCATGGATCGCCGGCGGCCGCGTAGATGTCACATGGTCCTTCGGGCCGTTGCGGAGGATTGGCTGCCGCGCCTGCTGTTTGCGCCGTCATCGCCGCGCCGGCCAGCACGAGAGCCAGAACCAGCAATCCTGGGGGATGAAACTTCATGGCAAGGCTCCTTCCAGAGGCGGCCGAGGCCGCGAAAACGTATACCATCTTACCCTCCCGAGCGTGATGATGAATCTTTCTCGCACCATCCATCACCTCTCGTGCCGCCAGCCTCATCGAACCGGCTGGCTGGAGTTGAGAGGCTTCGACCCTTGGGAGGACCTTCGCTTTGTGTCCGGAGGAAGCGCAGTCCTGATGCTCCGCTTCTCGCGGCGAAACCGAATCGGCTTCGACTCCTCTATGCTGTAAACGAATTCCAGGCTGCCCCGCTATGCGTCGTGCCGATCCCATCGCCGTTCGCAGTACGTTGCGCGGCGTGCTTCGCTTCACCCGATTAACGGCTACTGCCGTCCTGATTGTGCTGGCTGTATGGAGAATCGTGGCATCGGCAGCCCAATCGCAGCCTCTGCTCGACTATCCGCAGCTCGTTGACATTACGGCGTCCACCGGGATCGCCTTCGAGCATCACTCCAGTCCCGAACAGAGATTCATCGTCGAGTCAATGAGCGGCGGCGTGGCGCTGATCGACTACGACCGCGACGGCTGGCCGGACATCTATTTCACCAACTCGCAGACGGTCGAGATGGCTCGCAAGGGGATCAAAGCGCGGAGCGCGCTGTTCCATAACAATCGCGACGGTACCTTCACCGACGTCACCGAGAAGGCGGGAGTCGGTTCGCCGTGCTGGGCGAACGGCGCTGCGGTTGGCGATTACAACCACGATGGCTGGCCCGACTTGCTGGTGACCTGTCTTTCCGGGGTGGTGCTGTATCGCAACAACGGCGACGGCACCTTCACCGACGTAACGCGGCAGGCGGGCCTCTCCGGCGATAAGCTGTGGGCTTCCGGGGCGGCCTTCGGCGACTACGACCGCGACGGCTGGGACGATTTGTTTGTCGCCCACTATGTGGATGTTGACCTGAACCACCTGGACGCGTTCGGCTCAAAGGATACGTGCCGCTATCTCGGCATCCAGGTGCAGTGCGGTCCGCGCGGCATGAAGGGCTCTGCGGACAATCTGTACCACAACAATCGCGACGGGACGTTCAGCGACGTGTCTGCGCGGGCCGGCGTGGGCGACCCCGAGCATCGTTATGGGCTCACCGCGGTGTGGTGCGATTTCAATAACGACGGCAAGCTCGATCTGCTGGTGGCCAACGATGGGCAGCCGAACTACCTCTACCAGGGAAACGGGGCGGGGCGGTTCACCGAGGACGGATTTGACTCCGGCGTGGCGCTGAACGCGAACGGCGCGCCGCAGGCCAATATGGGAGTCGCCCTCGGCGATTATCTTCACACCGGACGCATGTCGATCTTCATCTCGCATTTCGACAACGAATACGCAGCTCTTTATCGCAACGACGGGAACATGAGCTTCACCGAAGTTTCCGCGCTCTCCGGCGTAACGCGGGCGACCAGCGGGTACGTCGGCTGGGGCGATGCCTTCGTCGATTTCTCCAACGATGGGTGGCCAGATATCTTCGTCGTCAACGGCCACGTGTATCCGCAGGTCGATGTGCTGCCGGAGCGCGCGAGTTATCGCCAGCCCAAAGTGCTCCTGCTCAACCAGCGCGACGGAACCTTCCGCGACATCAGCAAGCTCGCCGGCGATGCCGTGCAGCTGCGCCAGGTGAGCCGGGGCATGGCCATCGGCGACCTGTTCAACGACGGGCACCTGGAGGCGGTCATCGAGAACCTGACGGGCCAGCCCATGATTCTTCGTCCCGAAGGCGGCCCACAGCGGCATTGGGTGAGCTTCCAGTTAGAAGGCGTCCGCAGCAATCGCCTTGCACTCAATGCGCGGGTGCGCGTGACCGCCGGGCAATTGGTTCAGATGGGAGAAGTCCTGAGTGGAGGCAGTTACTTGTCGCAGAACGACCTTCGTCTCCATTTCGGCCTTGCCGAGCACGATCGCGTGGACACAGCGACCATTCTTTGGCCCGACGGGACGGCGGAGACCGTGAAGAGCCTGGCCAGCGATCGGTTTTACCTGGTGCGCGAGGGCGAGGGGGTGGTTGCATCCGCGCCGCCGGGGACCGGCCTCGCATGGCGCCGATGAATACCGGCCTGGGGGGCAGCGTCCGGCCTGACGCCCCGATGGATTCGCCAGATGCAGGGCGAAAGAGGGCATTGTAAACGTTACCGCGAACGGTATCCATTATTGAATACCGTCGGACTTGACAACAATTCGTAGCCGGGAGTAATTGTTTTCCGCGCGACGAATCAGAGTGAGGATTCCCGCGAATTCCGCAGTCGAAGGTTGAGGAGAAGTTCGATTTAGCAAAGCAGAATTCGACCGGTAAACGTTTGCTCAGGAGGCGTTATGCGTGTGCACCCCCACACACTCTCTTCCGTGCCGCCGCAGGCACGTGTTCCCCACCCTCTCTCCGGCCGTATCACCCTCTGTATCTTTGCCATAGCGGTGCTCTTCGCCCTCACGCCGTCGCTCCGCGGCCAGGAGAACGCCACGATCAACGGCACGGTGACAGACGCCAGCGGCGCCGTGGTTGCCAATGCGCAGATCAGCCTGACCAATACGGCTACCGGCGTGGTGAGGAACGAAGTGTCGAACACTGTCGGCGCCTATCGTTTCGGCAACGTCGGCATCGGCACTTACACCCTCGCAGCGACAGCGCCGGGCTTCCAGAAGTACACCAAGACGGGAATCGTCGCGAACGTCGCCCAGACGCTGGAGGAGGACGTCGAGTTCAAGGTGGGCAGCACGACGCAGACGGTCTCGGTCCAGGCCAACGCTCTGCAGACGCAGACCGAGACCAGCGAGATCAGCACCCTGATCAGCGGTCAGCAGGTGGAGCAACTCTCTACCAACGGCAACAATGTCACCGCACTCGCTGCTCTCGGACTCGGCGTATCGAACAATCTGCCTTCCTTCAGCGGCGTCGACGCCCTGACCTCGGCCAATGGCATCAGCTTCAATGGCACCCGCACCGAGCACAACATCTATCTGCTCGACGGGGCGGAACAGAACGACCGCGGCTGCGGCGGCTGCTTCATGAACCTGCCTTCGCAGGAAGCGATCGCCGAGTTCCAGACTCTCGACAGCAACTACTCGCCCGACTACGGCATTGGTTCCGGCGGCACCATTCTGCTGGTGCTCAAATCGGGCACGCGCAACTTCCATGGGGAGCTGTACGAGTTCAACCGGAACACCGATTACGACGCCAACGACTACTTTGTAAAACAGGCGGGCGGCAAGCGGCCCTCCTTCCAGCTGAATGAGCCGGGCGGCAACATCGGCGGCCCGCTGTTTATCCCCGGCGTCTACAACGCCAATCGCAACCGCACGTTTTTCTTCTGGAACGAGGAGTGGCGGCGGCTGATTCAGGGCGCTACGCCGCTGGTTGACAATACCATCCCGGCGAATGACTTCCCCACCGCCGGCCAGGACCTCACGTACACGCCGTTCAACGGCACGGCCGCGCCGATTGTGCCGGTGACGACGGACCCGGCCAAGCTGGCGCTCTATACGGCCGACCACCTGACTCCGGGTCAACCCTTCCCCGGCAACGTGATTCCCGCGAACCTGATGGATCCCAATGCGGTCCTCGAGGTCAATTCAGGCACTTTTCCGAAGCCCAATCTTGGCACCGACCAATACACGGCTTCCCCTCCCACGGTCGACAACATCCGCGAAGAAGCGGTGCGCATCGACCACACCATCAACAGCAAATTCCAGCTGATGGGGCACTATCTTCACGACTCGATGGCGAAGTCGTTCTACCCGCCGTTGTGGGGCCCCGGGAATGATTACCCCACGGTGGGGACGGCTATGACGAATCCGTCGTACACGGCGGTCATCAAGCTAACCCAGACTTACAGCGCCACGCTGCTCAATGAGACCGCCTTCCTGTACAGCGGCAACAAGATCACCCTCACCCCGCAGGCCGGGTTCGGCGGAACCTATAAGCTGCCGAGCTCGTGGACCGCTACCAGCTTCTTCCCGGTTACCGACAACGCGGGCGACGATATGCCGGAAATCGACCTGCAGGGCTCGCCCCTGAATACCACGTGGACCGAGTCTTACTACCCATGGAAGAACGGCTACGAGGCTTTCGAATACCGTGACGATTTCTCCTGGACGCGAGGCCGGCACCAGTTCAAATTCGGCTTCAGCTGGCTGCACGACTACAAGAACCAGCAGCTGCAGGCCAACACGCAGGGCAGCGCGGCTTTCAACTCCAGCGCCTTCTCGCACGACTCCTACATCAATTTCCTGCTTGGGGACGCATCCAGCTTTACCCAGCTGCAGTACCTCGCGGGAAAGCACTGGGTGAACAATAACTATGGTTTCTACGGCAACGACAACTGGCACATCACCGCGAAGCTCACGCTGAATTTGGGGCTGCGCTTCGATGGGATGCCGCACGCCTACGAGCGGTATAACCAGTTCGCCAACTTTGTTGCCGCCGACTACGACCACTCCGCCGGCTACCCACTGAATCCGGATGGCACTCTCAACCCCGCCGATCTCTCCACCTTCAGCGGCACCGGGAGCCAGCCGTTCTATCTCAATGGGATTCGCGAAGCGGATGTGAACGGCTTCCCGCGCGGCGTCGTCAAAAACGACTACAACACCTGGCAGCCGCGCATCGGATTCGCATACAACATCGACGGCGCCGGCCGGTGGGTGCTGCGCGGCGGCTACGGAGTCTTCTACGAGCGGGTTCAGGGCAACGACGTTTATAACGCCGCTCTGAACCCGCCGTTCGCCTACCAGCCCTCAGCTACCAATGTCTACTTCTCCGACCCGCATACCAGCGCGCTGACCGGAGCCACGACGACGCAGTCCTTCCCGTCGGTGCTCACCAACATTAACTACCACTATCCGAGCCCGGGCACCGAGGACTATAGCTTCGGCATCCAGCACGAGCTGGCACCCTCGGTGGTTGCCGTTGTGCAATACGTCGGCTCCGACGGGTGGGACCAGGACGATGTGCGCTCCATCAACACGCTGCCCCTCAGCGCGCTGCCCCAACGCGAAGAGGTCGCGACGTCGTGTACCGGTACGGCTCCGCCCAGCCCTGGCGCGGATCCCTGCCCGAACATCAGCCCCAATGCCAATCTCTATCGCATCTATCCTGGCTTCTCCCAGATTCAGCAGGAAGAAAACGAGACCAATTTCAACTACAACTCACTCCAGGCAGGCATCCGCTTCGAGAACAAGCACGGTCTCACCACACAGTTGTCCTACACCTGGTCGCATAACATCTCCATCGTCTCGAACGATCTCAACCAGCTTTCCGACCCCTTCAACGCACGCTACGACCGCGGATCGGACACGGGCTTCGATCGGCGCCATATCTTCAACGCCAATTACGTCTACAACCTGCCCTTTGGCCAGCACGGCAGCATGCTGGCGCGCGACACCATTGGCGGCTGGACGATCTCCGGCATCACCTACGCCGAGAGCGGCGTCCCCCTCTCTATCGCGTACACAGGCAGCGATGTGGTCGGCATCGGCTGCTGCTTCAACAATCGTCCGGACCTGGTGTCGAAGGTGACCTATCCCAAGACGGTGAAGCAGTGGTTTTCGCCGAGCTCCTATGCAGATCCCCTGCCGCCGTGGGCGGGGGGAGCCAACCAGGGCTTCGGCACCGCGGGTAAGGACTCCGCGGTCGGACCTGGCATCTTCAACTGGAACCTCTCTCTGTTCAAATCGATTCCGTTCCGCGAAGACGGGACACCCAGAATCGAACTGCGTTTCGAGTCCTTCAATACCTTTAACCAAACCATCTTTCAGAATGTCGACACGGGCAGCCACGACGGCAACTTTGGAGCCGTCACGGGCGACTATGGCCCACGCACGCTCGAGCTGGGCGCGCGGCTGATGTTCTGACCTGCCGGGGCCTCCCTTCGGCGCGGTGTGCCCGCATGCACGCCGCGCCTTTTTCGTCTGCAGGGCGATCGATCGTTGCGAGGCGCGTGGCTGAGCGTCAGAATGGAGGCGTGTGTGTGAATCGCTGCGCGGCTGGGATCATTCTGCTGGCTGCTCTGGCGCTGCCCGGCTGCTGCCTGGGGCAGGCTGCCGTTTCTCCGTCTTCGCAGCGCGACGCAGCCTTCGCGCTGGAACAGCAGCATCGCTTCCCGGAGGCGGAATCCCTGTGGAACCAGATTGTGCAGGCGCATCCGGGGGACGCGGAAGCGTACGCGCATCTGGGCTACCTGGAGTCGCAGCAGGAGCACCCTGCGCAGGCGGTGGCAGATTACCGTCGCGCCGTCGCGCTGAACCCCTCCATGCCGGGGCTGCAGATGAACTTCGGACTGGCGCTGTTCAAGTCCGGCGACCTGAAAGAGTCCGCGCATGTGCTGCTGGGGCAGTATCGCAGCGCCGCGCCCAATTCTCCTGAGGCCCAGCGGCTGCGCATCCTGATCGGCACGGCCGACTACGGTTCGCAGCAGTACGCCGCCGCGGTTCCATTTCTGCGCGACGCCATGGCGCGCGACCCGCAGAACCTGCCGTACCGCCTCGTTCTTGCGCACGCGTGTTTGTGGTCGAAGCAGTACGCGTGCGTCCTTGACGTCTATCACCAGATCCTCAGCCTGAACGCCGAATCCGCTGAAGCGGACATGCTGGCCGGCGAGGCTTACGACGAGATGCGCGATCATCAGGACGCGATTGAGCAGTTCAGGAATGCGGTGAAAGCCGATCCGAACTTACCGGGCGTCCACTTCGGCCTGGGCTATCTTCTCTGGTGCCAAAGCCAGTTCGAGGAGGCGGCGCAGCAGTTCCAGATGGAGAGCCAAAACACACCAGGCGATGCCGAAGCGATGGCCTACTGGGCCGACTCCGCCGTTCGCCTGAACCACCCGGACATTGCCCGGCCGCTGGTCGAAAAGGCGCTGCGGATGAGCTCACGCCAGGAGCTGCCGTGGCTCGATCTCGGCATTCTGGACGCGACCGCCGGCAGCAACCAGGCCGCGCTTCATGACTTCGAGCAGGCGGAGCGTATTGCGCCGTCGGACGTTCAGGTGCACTGGCGGCTCGCTCGCCTTTACCAGGCGATGGGGCGGCACGCGGAGGCGCAGGCCGAGTTCGAGAAAACGAAGACTCTCACCAGGGCGGCCGACCAGACGGTGAGGGAGAAGCTCGAGGCCAACCGTCTCCATCAGGCTTCGGACAAGAATCCGCAAGCCAGTTCGGACAAATCGACCGAATAATGAGCGGCCCGGGTGTGGCCAGGGCGGGGCTGGGTTGAGCAGAATGGCTGCGCGGCCGATGCCGGCGGCGGGCAGCGGGTGGGTTTGCCTGTATTTCTCCTGTTGGATGGCGCGGCTTTTGTCTTTGTCACCCGCCGCGCACGCCTGCAACGGGTCCTCTCGCAGCTGAGTTTTCCCGATGGCGCGTAAGATGGCGATTGGAAATGTTATTGAGTCGTCAATAAACGCGACAGCAATACTGCAAATGTAAGTACAGAAGCCGCAGAACACGGACCGTTGGATAAAGACATGATTGCCATGCCCGCGCCGGAAGTCTTCGCGTGAATAGGCAGCGCGACGTTGTGTTTCTGTTGTCCCATGTGCGGCGGGATGACCGGGAATTGTTAGAGTCGATGGAGTCGGTCGGAGGCGGTGCCTCTCGAAAGGGGAGCTTATGAGAAGAAGCTGGCAACGGGCTTTGATGGTCGTCTCGCTCACAGTCGCGCTGCAGGCTTCGTGGGCGCAAGACAGCCGCTGGACTGAGGACCAGGCGAATGCCTGGTATGCGAAGCAGCCGTGGCTCGTCGGCGCGAATTTCATTCCCGCGGATGCGATTAACGAGCTGGAGATGTGGCAGGCTCCAACCTTCGATCCGCAGGAGATCGATCGCGAACTGGGCTGGGCGGAGGGCATCGGGATGAACACGATGCGCGTGTTCCTGCAGGACCAGCTTTGGGCGCAGGATCCGCAGGGCTTCAAAGATCGCATCGGCCAGTTCCTCGCCATTGCGGATCGCCATCACATTCGGCCCGTCCTGGTGCTGTTCGATTCCTGCTGGGATCCCGATCCGCAGCTCGGTCCGCAGCGGCCGCCGATTCCCGGCGTGCACAATTCGGGATGGGTGCAGAGCCCTGGCGCTCGCGAGCTTTCGAATCCGTTGGATTACCCGGCTCTGCGCGCTTATGTGGCGGGAGTGGTGGGCGCGTTTGCGCACGATCAACGCGTGCTGGCGTGGGACGTGTGGAACGAGCCGGATAACGGGAACGGCAGCTCGTGGGGAAGAAAAGAGCCGCCGAACAAGGTGGAGCTGGTGCTGGCGCTGCTGCCGCAGGTCTTTGCGTGGGCGCGCGCGGAGCAGCCCGATCAGCCGCTGACCAGCGGCATCTGGCACGGAGACTGGTCGTCGCTGGCGGCGATGCCTCCCATGGCGAAGGTGCAGATCGAAAACTCAGACGTGATCACGTTTCATAACTATGGATGGCCGGAGGAATTCGAGGCGCGTATTCGGGAGCTGCAGCAGTATCATCGGCCGATCATCTGCACGGAGTACATGGCGCGGGGGGTGGGCAGCCTGATGGACACGATATTGCCCATCGCGAAGAAAGAGAATGTCG
Source organism: Acidobacteriaceae bacterium (assembly GCA_049802575.1). Classification (GTDB taxonomy): domain Bacteria; phylum Acidobacteriota; class Terriglobia; order Terriglobales; family Acidobacteriaceae; genus Palsa-343. Next base: position 31,234 of record JBARMS010000250.1, read on the forward strand.
GCGCCATCAACTGGGGCCTGGTGGCGGGTAAAACGCAGACGTATCTTCCCTGGGATTCGTGGCAGCGGCCGTACGTGCTCCTGCAACCGCCCGTATGGTTCCACGATCTGTTTCATCCTGACGGCACGCCGTACCGGCTGCGCGAGATGGACATCGTTCGCACGCTCACATCCGCGGATGCGGAGCCAGGTTCGCGTTAGAAGTTCCGGGCACTTGGCCGGGTTATCGTCCTCTTTTTTCGTCCCCTGAGGGAAACACGCGATCGATCAGCTCCTGACGCAGCGTGAGGCGCAGGTCGGTGCTGGGCTCGGGCTCGGTGTTCGACTGCGGATGCAGTTCGGTTGAAGGCGGGGGAATACCCGTGTCGGTGGTGTTGACGGCGAGAATCGCGGCCATGTGGCGCGCTGGATCGAGGAACAGTTCCGACGAGAATCCGCCCTGATCGCCATCGTGGTAGACGTAGCGGTTGCCGTTCAGCGAGAGCACGAAAAAGCCGAGACCCATCCTGGGCGCGTCCTTCGTATAGGCTGTCTGTTCCTGCTCCGCAACCGGGAGCACGCCGGTCCAGGCTTCCTCCAGCGAGCTGCGCCTGAGAACGAAGTCGTAGACCGGGTTGGCCGGATCGCCGAGGAGGAAGCGCGCGTACTTCACCATGTCGGCGATGGGCGCCTTGAGCCCGCTGTTGGAGGTGGTGATGCCGGTGTCGAAATTGAAGGGCTGCTCGGTGAGCTTGTCTCCGGCGCGCAGATAACTCGCCGAAACATGCGATTCGAGAAAGTAAGGCGAGCGGTCGAAGTAACTCTGGGTCATGCGGAGGGGCATGAGGATGTTCTTGGTGATGTAAACCTCGAAGTCGTCGCCGGTGAGGCGCTCGATGATCTGACCGAGAAAGACGTAGCCGAGGTTCGAGTAGCTCCACTGGGTGCCGGGCTTGAACGCGACATGCGTGTATGGGAGCATGGCGGCGACCTGTGCCCAGCGCGTCGGCTCAAAGGGCTGCCAGTCGCAGTTCTTCGGGTCGTCGCAGTCCCACGGCCAGGTGGGATTGCGGAAGCCGGCGCTGTGCGTGAGCAGGTCGCGGATGGTGATCGCGTCGATGGGGCCGAAGTCGTCATGGACCTGGCGCAGCTCGGGCACATAGCGGACGGCTGGATCGTCAAGCGAGAGCAGGCCGCGATCGCGCAGTTGCAGGATGGCGATCGCCGTCATGGTCTTGGTGATGGAGGCCCAGTTCCAGGCGGTCTCGCTGTCGACGCGCTGTGCTGTGCCCTCGCGCATCACTCCGTAGAAATATTCCGTCGCGGGATCCGCGCCATGAACGATGGCGATGCCGCCGCCGACAATCCCGTGTTGGGTGAGGACGGCCTCGAAGCGCTGATGGAATGCTTCGTCCTGCGCGCGGACGGCGGCTGGTGAGAGCAGAGATCCGAAGAGCAGGGCTGAGAGGAGGGTGCGTGCGGGCGCCGGCATGGCGCCCATGATAATACGCAGCGAGGCTTCAAACTGTGGTGGCGGCTCGCGCGAGGAACACGCATCCCGCGAGGAGGATGACGGCGCCCATGGTGCGCGCGACGCGTTCGCCAGGCGTGGCGAGACGTTCGGCGGTGATGGCCGCGGTGACGAGCGCCATGGCGCGCAGATCCATGACGCCGAGCACGAGCAGGATCACGGTGAGATTGGCGCAACTGAGGCAGCAGCGGAATCCGAACCGCAGGCCCTGCCGCCAGGCCGCGCCCGCATGCGCCGGCAGCACGCAGCCGCTCATCGGCATCTCGCGGCAGCAGGCGAGGGCCTGCGCTTTCCATGGCGAGAACTGCAGCGCGCCGGCGAAGAGGATCGCCAGCGCAGCGGCGCAAGGCACGGCTCGCGCCAACTGGGGGTGGTTCATCTCCATCGCCGCCGCGCCTGCGCCGAGCGGGAAGACGGCGAGGCCGAACAGGGTCCAGACGAAGAAGTAACCGAGGCCGGCCAGCAGCGTGAGCCGGTCGCGGAGCGCATCCCTGCTGGCGGCGAGGGCATCGCGATAACGAGCCAGCGTGGGCGCGAGCGAGGGCACCATCATCGCGACCATCATCACCAGCCACATGCCGAGGAACATGACTGTGGCGCCGGCCCAGGACTGCCCCGGCATGCGCATCCAGGCCATCGACATGGTCCAGCCGCCGGGCATCGGCATGCCGCCCATCGCGGCCATGGAGTGGCACCAGGCGATGGTCAGCGCTGCGCTTGCGGTGAAGAGCAGCGCCGACGTGCCGGAGAGAGTTGGTTGTGCAGTTCGCGGGGTGATCATGGGCCGTTCCCTCCTGTACCGGATTTGGCTTGCGACGCAGACAGGGTTGCGCGTTACCTGGCGTATTCGTCGTTGCGGCGCCACCAGATGCCGTTTTCGTTCCGGCCTTTGGGAGCGCGGTCGAGCCACTGGTACATGCCCCAGAGAGCGTCGAGCCCGCGCGCGTAGGTGGAGTAGGTGTGGTAGACGACGCCCTCTTCGAGCACGAAGGCGGTCATGCCTGGCCGCTCGCGAAGGAAGGTGGGCGCATCGATCCCGCACGTCGCGGCGCAGCGGCCCACGGGCGCTTCGCCGCCGGTTGATTTCGATGGACCGCGCACCTCGGCGCGCGACCGCACACCGGGCTCGCGGGTGTAGTTGTAGTCGATGCCGGCGCGCTGCTGTTCTTCGGTGTAGGAAGCGCTGAAGTCGTAGTTGAAGTCGCCGCCCACCGAGGATGCCCAGGGAAAGGTCCAGCCCAGCCGCCGCTTGTAGGCCTCGAGCTTCGGCAGCGGCGCGCGCGAGACGGCCCAGAACATCACGTCGTGGTTCGACAGATGCACCGCGATGCCGTTGAAGCCGTCGGCAATCGACGAGCACGAGGGGCAGCCGGCGGCGTAGTCGGGCCCGAACATGAAGTGGTAGACCAGCAGCTGCGAGCGGCCGTGAAAGAGATCGGGGAGCGAGGCGCTGCCCTCGCCGGTGTCGAAGCGGTATCCCTTGTTGATGGCCACCCAGGGCAGTTCCTGGCGGCGCCGCGCCAGCTCGTCGCTGCGGCGCGTGAGTTCCTTTTCTGCGTTGAGCAGATCGAGCCGCGCGGCGAGCCATTCCTCGCGGGTTCCGGTCTTATGCATGGTCAGTGTCGTCATGGTCGTTTCTCCTTTCGCGGGGTTTCGCGATGCTGGGTTTACGAGCAGCCGCATCCTTTCTGCTCTTCTTCGCGGCGGCGTGCGGCTGCTCCCACGGGATCAGTGAGGATGTCGAGCCACTTCGGGTTCGTCGTGGGTTCAGCCTCGTAGTTGTCGTGCCAGTTCCACCACTTGTAGGGGGCAGTCTGGGGATAACCTTCGGGCGAGTCTTCCCACGTCTCCTGGCGGCCAAGCGCGGTGAGGTCGAGGTAGCTCCAGACGGTGCCCATGGCCTCGTCGCCGCGACTGTTGATGAAATACGTGCGGTAGACCTTCTCGCCGTCGCGGATGAACACGTTATGCCCGTGCCACTGGTCCACGCCGAAGTCGGCGTCGAAGCTGTCGGTCATCGTGTACCAGGGCATCTGCCAGCCCATGCGCGCCTTCAGCCGCGCAATGTCGGCCTGCGGGGCGCGCGAGGCCCAGATGAGCGTGGTGTCGCGGGCGTTCAGGTGGGCAAGCTGGCTCACCTGATCGGCGCCGAGCGAGCAGCCGCGGCAGGCGTGGTCGGGCCAGCCAAAGACGCCCGGCTCGTAGAAGGCGCGGTAGAGCACGAGCTGGCGGCGGCCTTCGAACAAATCCAGCAGGCTGGCTTTTCCGTTGGGACCCTCGAAGACATACGGCGTCTCAACGAGCACCCACGGCATCCGGCGGCGCTGGGAGGCCAGGGCATCGCGCGCGCGGGTCAGTTCTTTCTCTTTTACGAGAAGCTGCCGGAGCGCCGCTTCCCACTCCTGCGACGAGACGATGGGGGGAGGGTTTTTGGGGAGGTATCCGTGTTCCTGCTGAGTTGGCGTTGAATCCGTCATGATCTATTCTCCTGGTCGGAATTTGGTCTTTCGTTTGGCTTTCGCCGCGTGTCTGGCGGCCATGTAGAAATACTGATACAAACGCGGGCTAGGCTGGGAGTGACAAGTGTGACGGGATTCGGATGGATTCGCTGATCACAGCCGCCGCCCGGGCGCTAGCCACGGGCGATCCGCTGGGGGCGCTCAAGCGGGTCGCGCTGCGCGAGGATGCGCCGGGGCTGGCGCTGCGCGGCATTGCGATGGCGC
>JBARMS010000251.1:0-17190 GCA_049802575.1 Acidobacteriaceae bacterium
GGCCAGGGGGCGAGCGGTCAGGGGTGAAGCGGCCGGAGGTCGAGCGGTCAGGGATGATGCGGCCAGGGGTGCGGCGCGATTGCTTCGAAATGCAGGTCCTTCGGCTCGCGGCTGGAATGATTGTTGCGCCCAAAAACGGGGCGCAACGTGTTTGGAAGGCTCGCTCAGCGATGACAGATTCTCTTATTTCCCGAAGTTCAGGAGGAGACGTGAGAGCAGTTCAGGAGGAGACGTGAGAGCAGTTCAGAGAGGGACAAGCGAGTTCGGGGAGGGGACATTAGAGCGAGTAGCGGTTGCGGTCCTGGTCGGCGCGGCGTTCGAGGGCTAGCTGGATGAGGCGGTCGATGAGCTGCGGGTAGGGCACGCCGGAGGCGGCCCAGAGGCGCGGGTACATGCTGATGGAGGTGAAGCCGGGGAGGGTGTTGATCTCGTTGACGTAGATGCGGCCGGGCTTGCTCGGGCTGGAGCCTGGCTCCATGAGGAAATCGACGCGGGCGAGGCCGGCGCCGTCGCAGGCCTGGAAGGCGCGGACGGCCATGGCGCGGACCTCTTTTGTCTGCGCGGCGGTGAGTTTGGCGGGAACGATGAGGCCGGAGCCTTCGCTGAGATACTTCGCCTCGTAATCGTAGAACTCCTTACCGGGGACGACTTCGCCAACGACCGAAGCTTCTGGCGCGTCGTTGCCGAGGACGGCGACTTCGAGCTCGCGGGCTTTTTTCTTTGCGCCGCCGACGCCGCGCTCGACGATGATTTTGCGGTCGAACTGCGCAGCGAGATCGATGGCGGGGCCGAGCTCCTTGCGGTCGTGCGCTTTGCTGATGCCGACGGAGGAGCCGAGGTTCGCGGGCTTGACGAAGACGGGGTAGCGCAGCTCGGCCTCGATGCGGGCGCGGATTTTCTTCGGGTTTTTTTCCCAGTCTCTGCGCAGGAAGGTGACCCACGGGACGATGGGGAGCTTCGAGGAGGAGAAGAGGCGCTTCATCGCGTCCTTGTCCATACCGGTGGCGGAGCCGAGGACGCCGGAGCCGACGTAGGCGATGCCGGCCAGCTCGAAGAGTCCCTGGATGGTGCCGTCTTCGCCGAAGGTTCCGTGGAGGACGGGGAAGATGACGTCGACGGCGAGAACGTGGTCGGGAGAGGAGGCGGCGAGGGCGGATGCGGGGCGCTCAAAGGGGACGAGGGCCTGGCTGGGCACCGGCGGGACGAGGACGGATTCGCCGCGGCGCAGGACGGCGGCGGCAGAGGTGGAGTCGGGATCGCCGGCGCGGAGATGCTTTTCCGGCTGGGCGGCCTCGCCCGCGAGCAGGCGCTCGGCATGGGCGGCGGTGACCCACTGGCCCTGCTTCGTGATGCCGACGGGGATGACGTGATATTTGGAGCGGTCGATGGCCTGGAGGACGGAAGCGGCGGAGAGGAGCGAGACTTCATGCTCGCCGCTGCGCCCGCCGAAGAGAATGCCGACACGGATTTTTTTCATGGGACGCTGCCATTGTAGAAAAAATCGCGGTGGATGGCGGGCGTGCGCCGCGCGAGGCGGAACGATTACGCGGCGCGGCCTGGAATGCACGCGGGGCGGGGAGGATTGCGGTATCCTCGTTGCGATATGAACAGACCCATTCTTTCTTTCGTCGGATTGGCGGCCCTGATGGCTGTGGCCGCTCCGGTATTCGCACAGCAGTCGAGCGGCATGAAGCCGGAAGAAACGGAAGTGTGGAAGCCGGTGCCCAGGGTGGTGACGCCAGGCGCGACAGACTCCGCGCCGCCATCGGACGCGATTGTGCTGTTCGACGGGACGAACGAGGACGCCTGGGTCTCGGCGCAGGATCACACGCCGGCGCAGTGGGTGGTGCACGACGGCATTTTCACCGTCAACAAGAAGGGCGGGAACATCGAGACGAAGCAGCGGTTTGAGGACTACCAGCTGCACATCGAGTGGAGGATTCCGCCGGACATCACGGGAAGCGGGCAGGCGCGCGGGAACAGCGGAGTGTTTCTCGCGTCGACCGGGCCGGGAGACGACGGCTACGAGCTACAGGTGCTCGACTCCTACAACAACGCGACCTACGTGAACGGCATGGCCGGCAGCCTGTACAAACAGGCGATCCCGCTGGTGAATGCGGCGAGGAAGCCGGGCGCGTGGCAGACGTATGACGTGGTGTGGACGGCTCCGCGATTCAATCCCGACGGCTCGGTGAAGTCGCCGGCGTATGCGACGGTGTTCTGGAACGGCGTGCTGGTGGAGAACCATTTTCAGTTGCAGGGGCAGACGCTCTACATCGGGAAGCCGTTTTACAAGGCGTACGATCGCGCGCCGATTAAGCTGCAGGCGCACGGGGATGCGAGCGCGCCGATCAGTTTTCGGAATATTTGGGTGCGGGAGATACCGTGAAGGCAGGGATTAGGGATTAGGGATCAGGGATTAGGGATTAGGTCTGATGCTTATGTGGAGGCCAGCGAGGCAGGAGCCGTCCTTGCATCGGCCCTGCCCGCCGCTCATTGCTACACCCTATACGATACCCGCTAAACCCTGCTTCATCGCAGCTCTTGTCCATGGGCCTGCGCGTGCTATTCTCCAGACCACTTCTTTCTGGAGATTCTTGGTGCGCGCGAGCTGGATTGTTTTTCTTTGCTTTCCTGTGGTTCTTGCGGGGCAGGAAGGCCGGCGGTCCCAGGCTGTCACGCAACCGGGGACTTTGTGGAGCGACCAGCAAATTCTGTCGGTGGTCAACGCGGTTTCGATGGGACCGAAGCTGCTGCCGCCTTCGTGGCCGGATCACGCGCGCGTGGCTGTGCTGCTGACCTTCGACGATGACACGCAAGCTCCGCTGCTGCGCGACGGCACGACATCGCCCACAGCGCTTTCGGCCGCCGATTACGGCGCGCAGACGGGGACGCCGCGGCTGCTGAGCATCCTCGACCGGCACCAGGTGCCCGCCACGTTTTTTGTCACCGGCGTCGACTCGCTCATCCATCCCGAGCTGGTGCCGCTGCTGCTGAAGAGCGGCCGCAACGAGATCGGCATCCACGGCTGGATTCATGAATACCCGCCCGGCCTGGACAATGCCGGCGAAGAAGAAAGGCTGCTCGACAAGGCGATTGCCCGCATCAGCTCGCTCACCGGCAAAAAGCCGCTGGGCTATCGCGCGCCCTCGTGGGCTTTCAACTCGGCGACGATGGATCTCATCCGCAAAAAAGGGTTCGTCTATGACTCGAGCCTCGGGTCGTCGGAAGTCCCGTACAGGATTCTGGCAAAGGGCGAAGATACGGGCGTGATCGAGCTGCCCATCGACTGGACGCTGACCGAGACTCCTTACCTCGGCGCGGAAGGCCACATGCCGTCGCCCGATTTGCTCTTCCAGCTTTACAAGGAGGAGTTCGACGGCGCTTACCGGGAAGGCACGGTCTTCATCCTGACGCTGCATCCGTATCTCGGCGGGCATCGCGCGCCCATGCAGCACCTCGACGACTTGATCACGTACATACAGTCGAAGCCGGGGGTGTGGTTCACCACCGGCGGCGCGCTTGCGGAGTATCTGCGGCGGGCGGGGGCGCAATAGGTGGGCCGGCCCGCCGCGCCCTGCGGGCTGGAGCAGCGCCGTCCCTACGGGACTCGATTCCTCATCGCTCCTCTTCCCCGCGCTGACGCGCGGGGCTGGTCACCGCTGCGCCTTCGGCGCGTTTCCTTTCTCCAACTCGCGGCGGGAGTTTACGGAGGAAAGTTTTTACGATGTGATTTTCTGAATCTGCTCGTGAAGCGGCGCAGTTCCCGGTTCTCCGATTCGAGGCGTAAACGGGATCTCCACATCGGACTGCGGGAGTTCTCAAACCGAAGCCGGAGGTTCTCGAACCGATGCGCAGGAGTTGCGACTGGGGAAGCGGGGTTGAGGGTGGTGGAGTCCCACTCGTTCAGCGAACGGCACACAGAGGAGGGCAGGCCGTTGGTGATCGCGAAAAGCAACCGCGAATTCTTCGCTCACCACCCCCGAACTGAAAGACGTTCGGGGCCCCATTCGCTCAGAATGACAGAGTGAATTTTGTATGCAGGGAAAGATGAAATACAGGTCCGTTCGACTCGCGGCTGGATTTGTTGTTGCGCCAAAAGCGGGCGCAACGATTTGGAAAGCTCGCTCAGGATGACAGAGTTTTCTTGTTCTTCAGCTCATCTATCTATAGACCTACACTCGGCTCATCTATTTACCGACCTATACTCGGCTCCTCTATCTATAGGCCTACACCCACCCAGCTATCTGTAGACCTACGCCGAGCTCAGCTTTCTATAGACCTAGACCTATGTTTTTGGATCTATGTAGCCACTTACAGGACTCTATGTCGACGGGGACTAGGTTAGCTTCATTGCCACCGGGTCCCAGTGGACGATTTTGTCCTGCTCGTAGCTGAGGTTCGAGAGCAGGGCGGCTCCGGCGGCGCGGTAGCCGAAGACGGCGTCTTCAATGACGGGCTGGCGCGAGCGGACGGAGGCGAAGAAGTTTTTGAAGTGGTCGTAGCTGTCGCTGTAGTCCTGCGGCACCACGTACTGATCGACGCCGACGCGGGTGGCTGCGGAGGCTTCGGTGACGGGATACTTTTCGCGGTATTGCTTCTCGATTTCGGCCTGCATGGCGTTGGTGAAGGTGCCGATCATCAGGCCGGGCTCTTTTTCGCGCGGCACGCGGGTGACGGTGATGCCGTGCCAGCCGATTTCGATGGTGCCTTCAGAACCGGTGAAGGTGAGGCCTTCGTTCTCCTCCCCGCCGCAGACGAAGTTGACGCGCAGCGCAAGGTTGAAGCCCTCAGGGTAATCGAAGAGGCCGAGCATGACGTCGGGGACGTCGCGGCCGTCTTTCCAGAAGCGCAGGCCGCCGGTGGCCATGGCGCGGGTGGGGCCTTTGGCGCCGGTGATGAAGTGGGTGCCGCTGAAGAGGTGGACGAAGAGATCGCCGGCAACGCCGCTGCCGTAGGCTTTCCATTTGCGCCACTGGAAGAAGTGCTCGCCGTTGAAGGGAATTTTGGGGGCGGTGCCGAGGAAGCGCGGCCAGTCGCAGGTTTCCGTGGAGGCGTCGAGGGGGACGGTGTAGTCCCACGCGCCGATGGCGGAGTTGCGGTCCCAGTGGGCCTCGATCATGTTCAGCTCGCCGATGGCGCCGGCGGCGAGCAGCTCCTTCGCCTTGATGTAGAGCAGGTTGCTGACGCGCTGCGAGCCGATTTGCAGGATGCGGTTGGTCGAGCGCGAGGCCTCGATCATGGCGGGGCCGTCAGGGTAGAGGTGGATCATCGGCTTCTCGCAGTAGACGTCTTTGCCGGCGTGCATGGCGTCGATGGAGGCCTGCTTGTGCCAGTGGTCGGGCGTGCCGATGATGACGGCGTCGATGTCTTTGCGGGAGAGGATCTCGTTGTAGTCGCGGGTGGTCTGGATGTCGGCGCCCCAGACTTCTTTGCTGTGGGCGAGGCGGCCGTCGTAGCAGTCGGCGACGGCGACGAGCTTGACACCGGGGACCTTGATGGCGACGCCGGTGTCGTACATGCCCTGGCCGCCCGCGCCGATGAGGGCGATCTGGATGTGATCATTGGCGGCGGCGGGTTTTTCGGGTTCGGCTTGCGGGGGCTGGAGCACGGTCGGCGGTTTGTCGTCGCTGGCCATCGTCCGCATCGGACTCGTCAGAAGACTCCCAGTGGTTGCTGTGGTTGCCACTTTCAGAAAGCTCCGTCGATTCACGTGCGCTGCTCCCATAGAGAAATGAATACCTCTGCCCTTATAGACCATTTCAGGGGAAAGTGCCTGTCATGGAAGTCACGTGCGCTCAAATTTGCGGGCCGGGGCTGAAGCCCGGCTGGTTTTGCGGTGCACTGATTCCACGGGCTGAAGCCCGTGGCTTCTACCGTAGTCGTGCTTCGCACGACGCGCGCGGGCAAGGCTGAAGCCCCACCCAATTTTTGAGGGCTTTGCGGCAGCCGGGGCTTGCTCCGACGTGCATAGGCGCAGCACGCGAGGCAATGAGGCTTTCCGTTCGGGGGCGTGCGTACCTGCGGAAAGTTCGGAGCGGGCCGCAGCAGAAAAGCAACCGCGGATCCTTCCTCCTTTCGGTCGTCAGGATGACAACGCCAGGGGCGCGAAGATGACAACCGGTCGTCAGGATGGCCGTCGGTTCCGGGCCATTCGGAGGGGACCTACGGAAAGTCGGGAGCGGACCGAAGCAGGAAAGCAACCGCGGATCCTTCCTCCCTTCGGTCGTCAGGATGACAGGCCCGGGGGGCGCGAGGATGAGAACCGGTCGTCAGGATGACAACGCCCAGGGGTCGTCGGGATGACAACGTCCGGGGTCGTCGGGATGGCAACGTCAGGGAGATATTCCACAGGCGGTGGCGCGTGCATAATACAGCTACGCTCTGATGGCCCTCCGCGACAATCGCCTGCAATGTTCCCCACTCGTTTTTCGCCGATCATTCTGATCGCGGCGCTACTGGCCGCGCATCCCGCTCACGCACAACTCCATACTCAACTGGAACGGATCGCTGCCCAGGCGCATGGGCGCGTGGGGGTGGCGTGTTCGCTGCCCGGCAAGGCGCTCGACTGCGATTTGGCTGCCGACGCGGCGTATCCCACGCAGTCGACTTACAAGCTGCCGATTGCCGTGGTGGCGCTGCACGAGGTGGAGCAGGGCAAGCTCTCGCTCGACCAGACGGTGCACATTGTGCCGTCGCAACTGGCCGGGCCGGGCGACTACAGCCCGCTGCGGGACGAGCATCCGCACGGGGCTGTCGATATTTCCATCCGCGAGATGATCGAGCGCGCCGTGACGCAGAGCGACAATGTCGCGGCCGACACGCTGCTGCGGACGGAGGGCGGCGGCGCAGTAGCCACCGCGTATTTCCGGTCGATCGGGATTGAGGGGATCCATATTGTTTACCCCGAGCAGATCGTGAATCGCAACGAGCGGCTGCAGTACAAGAACTCGGCCACGCCGCGCGCGTACGTGGCGCTGCTGCGGCGGCTCGCGGACCGGTCGCCGCTGACGCCGGAGCACACGAAGCTGCTGCTGGACTGCATGGCGGCGTCGCATACGGGCGACCATCGGCTGAAGGCGCTGCTGCCGCCGGGGACGCCGGTGGCCGATAAGACGGGGACATCGGGGCAGAACCGGACGACGGTGAACGCGACGAATGATTTCGGGCTGATTACGCTGCCGAACGGGCAGAAGCTGGCGGTGGCGGTGCTGGTTGCCGATGCGACGGCGCCGTTTGCGGTGCGGGAGCGGGTGATTGCGGAGATTGGGCGCGCGGTCTACGCGGCGGCTACGCGATGACAGCGTCTGCGCTGAGAACGCGGATGCGCCCTGCGCGCCCGATACAATCCGCTTAGTGTCGCTGACTTTCGAGATTTATGAGACGCGCGGGGAGGGGCGCCGCGCCACGCTGACGCTGCCGCATGGCGCTGTGGAGACGCCGGTGTTTATGCCGGTGGGGACGCAGGGGACGGTGAAGGCGGTTCCGCAGCAACTGCTGGAAGAACTGGATGTGCGGATCCTGCTGGGGAACACGTATCACCTGTATCTGCGGCCGGGGCATGAGGCGATTCGGAGGATGGGCGGGCTGCACCGGTTCATGAGCTGGGAGCGGCCGATTCTGACGGATTCGGGCGGGTTCCAGGTTTTCAGCCTGAGCGATCTGCGCAAGGTGACGGAGGAGGGGGTGGCGTTCCGGTCGCATATCGACGGGTCGTCGCACTTCTTTTCGCCGGAGCACTCGATGGATGTGCAGATCGCGCTGGGATCGGATATTGCGATGGCGTTCGACGAGTGCACGGAGTATCCGGCGGATTATGGACGAGCGCGGGCGTCGCTGGATTTGACGCTGCGGTGGGCGGCGCGGAGCAAGGCGCACTTTGAGGCGCACAAGCAGGAGAGGCCGTGGGACAGAGCACAGGACGAGCAGTCAGCGGGCAGCAGTCAGCGGTCAGAGGGCGAGCGATCAGCGCTCAGCGGTCAGCGTTCAGAAGACCTGAGCGCTGCGGGTGACGCGGGGCGATTTGCGGGGATGGCGCCAAACCTCTTCGGCATTGTGCAGGGGGGAATGTTTGCCGATTTGCGGAAGGAGTGCGCGGAACGGCTGGTGACGATGGATTTTCCGGGGTATGCGATCGGCGGATTGAGCGTGGGCGAGCCGCGCGAGCTGACGCGGGAGATGATTGCGACGACGCTGCCGCTGCTGCCGAAGGACAAGCCGCGGTATGTGATGGGCGTGGGGTATCCCGACGAGATTGCGGAGTATGCGCGCATGGGCGTGGACATGATGGACTGCGTGCTGCCGACGCGTGCGGCGCGGCATGGGCTGCTGTTCACGTCGGAGGGGCGGGTGAACATCAAGAACCGGCAGTATGCGGAGGACGAGGGGCCGGTTGATCCGAACTGCGCGTGCCTGGTGTGCCGGCGGTACAGCCGGGCTTATCTGCGGCATCTGATGGTGGCGCAGGAGCCACTGTCGGCGGTGCTGAACTCGCTGCACAACCTGGCGTTTTATCTGGAGACGATGAACCGAGTGCGGGCGGAGATGGCGGGCCAATAAGGCGGTCGGCAGAGCGGATGCGCTGACGCGCATTTTCCCACATCTGCCAAAGGCGGGCAGATATGGGGCACCCGGTGTCAGCTTTTCATGAAGCGGTCGAGGCCGGCACGGGCGGCGTGCTCGGCGATGGCGGTGTTGATGTCGAGGGCGAGCGCGAGGGCGGCGCGCCCATCTTCGCCGGAGACGCGCGGGGTGGTGCGGGCGCGGACACATTCGAGGAAGGATTCGATCTCGAGGCGGAGAGGCTCGCCTTGCTGGACCGGGGGCTTCGCGATATGGAGACCTAAACCCGCCCCATCCGCGACTGAAGTCGAACCCACCCTGTCCGCGTCTTGCGCCGCGGACAAGGATGAGGCACCCGATGATCCCACCCTATCCGCGACTGACGCCGCGGATAAGGATGGGGCACCCAGGTGAGATGGGGCACCCGATGTCTCGGACCCACTCAAGCCAACTTCGGGCTTGAATGGGGCACCCAGGTGAGGTGGTGCACCCGATGTCTCGGGCCCAGTGTCGAACCCACTCAAGCCAACATCAGGCTTGAATGGGGCACCCGGATCCATTTGTGTCGCGCGTGAGACATCGATCACGAGGAGGTCCTGGCGGGCGTAGTCGATGGAGACGTATTGGTGCGGCTGGAAGAAGCGCAGCTTGCGGACGCGCTCGGTACTGACGCGGCTGGCGGTGAAGTTGGCGACGCAGCCGGATTCGAATTCGATGCGGACGTTGGCGATGTCGACTTTGCGCGAGAGGATGGGCAGGCCGACGGCGTGCAGCGAGCGCACGGGCGAACGGACGAGCGAGAGGACGATGTCGAGGTCGTGGACCATGAGGTCGAGGACGACGTCGACGTCGAGGGAGCGGGGGCTGAAGACGCTGAGGCGATGCGCCTCAAAGAACATGGGGTGATTGAGCAGCGGCTTGGTTGCGGTGACGGCGGGGTTGAAGCGCTCGAGATGACCGGTTTGCAGGATGCGGCCGTGCTGCGCGGCGAGCGCGATGAGCTGGTCGGCTTCGGCGACCGTGGTGGCGATGGGTTTCTCGACGAGGACATCGAGACCGGCGGCGAGGAGTTGCTGAGCGACGGCGCAGTGCGTGGAGGTGGGGGTGCAGACGGAAGCGGCGTCGAACGCCAGATCGCCGCGTTGCCGCGCTGCGAGGCACTCGGCAACCGAGCCAAAAACGGGAACGCCCCATTCGCCGGCAGCGCTCTGGGCGCGCGCGGTGTCCGGCTCGATGATCGCGGCGAGGCGCACCGGCGCATTTTCATTCTGGAGCGCGCGCCAGACACGGAGATGGTTGCGGCCGAAGATGCCGGCGCCGCAGACGAGAGTGCCGATGGGAAACGTGCCGGGCAAGAATGGTGCGGCGACTGGCTACGCCGGCTTTCCTTCCACCGCGTGCAGGCAGCGCGCGTAGAGCTCCAGCAGCTGCGTGACCTGATCCTCGGGTTTGGCAGCGGTGGCGGCGGTAAAGCCGGTGGAGGGCGTGGTAGCACGGCCGACGCCGGCGGTGGCGGCCACGAACTTCAGCAGGTCGAGCGCAATATCTTCGTTGCGCCGCGCGCCATTGCCGGAAGGGGGAACCTGATCCATAAAAACCTCTCAGGGCGATGCTATCAAAGGCGGAATGGGCACTGGAAACCGGAGCGGTTAGCAGATGGCGGTTAGCGAAAGGCTATTAGCAAAAGACGCTTAGCAAAAGACGCTGAGCAAAAGACGATTGGCGGAAGGCGATTAGCGAATCTGTTAGCAAAAGAGGACCAGCGGAGATGCAGTTCATGGAATGGCCGTGAAACTCGGATCAGCAGAGGTCGAAAAAACAATTGCGGTGATGGATGGCGCTTCGCTGCCCACGAAGAAGATGAGAACAGAAGCAACCGCGGATCCCTCGCTGCGCTTCGGGATGACACGGGGATTTTGGAAGGAATTTTTAGGGCAAATTCTCCACTCACCATCCCCGACTCAGGAACGTTCGGGGCCTGTTGGCTCGGAATGACTCCGCATAAGGTAGCGCCAGTTTTCGGACGGACGGGACTAGACCTCCGCGATGGACAGGCAGACGCGGCCCACCAGGAAATCGGAGGGAGACTCGTGCGCGAGCAGTTCTACCAGCTCTACCGGGTAGTCGAAGGAGCGTGGGCGCAGGACGAGCCGTCCTGATTCGAAGGAGACGTGGCGAAGGAGGAGATGCGAGCCGGCGCGAATTGCGTAGAGATTCGGATGGGGAGGCCGGAAGGGCTGCAGCGCGTTGTAGTGCCGGTCGAGCACGGCGAGGGAACCGCGGCGGAGGAGCGGATCCATGGAAAGGGCCTGTGCATCGGTAACGCGGATGGCGACGAAGCGCTCCCAGCTGCGCCTGCCGACGGCACGGCGCGCGGGAAGGGCCGCCAGCCACCGGGATGGCAACTGGAGGGAATCGACTGCGGCTTTCGCCCTGATAACGGGCGCGCTCATGGCAACGGACTGAGACACGATCGGGACGATGTCCATGGCTTGCCGTTGATTCCCTTGCGAGGGAGGGAAAGAGTCACGGGAGATGGTGAGGTCTTCAACCTTGAGGTCCTGTGCCATCAGGACACGATCGAGCGCATCGAGGCTGAGACGACGCCGCCGGTGGAGAAAGTTGGAGATATGCGCCTGGGCGAGCCGCGACTTGCTCGCCAGCAACGTGCTCGAGAGCACTCCCCGGTCGATGCGGCGCCAGGTCTCCAGCCGCAGGCGCTCATGTAGCTCTTCGAATTTCATCTGTGGGAAATTTTCAACGAGCTATACACCCGTTACCTGGGAGTTTGCAGAAAGAAATGCAAATTCGCTGAATTCTGAGGAAAGAAGCGACACTTCAGTACTCAGATGTGTGACCGCGTGAGAAATGTACCGACAGTAATTGATGGTGTTGGTTCTGGGATTTAGTGTCGGAATACTTTTCGCCGAACGACGGATAGCTTTGCGCGGAAACTCCGCAGGACCGATGCGAGGTGCGCGGGAAGATGGCGTCGCCGGCGTTTTGACCGGCCGCGAGCCGGAACGATAGATCGCACGACTGCCCAGGTTCTCTTGTCCACGTCACTCAACAAAGGCCGAATCCGCGCGTATCAAAAAAGCGGCCGAGCCTTTTCCCTCCCCCGGCGGCTCCAGCAGGAATCGAGTTGCGGCGGCCGCTTTTCTATGGAGACACAACCATGCAATTCCGTGTAGTTCTTAAAATCTGCGAAGGGTGCGGAGCGCTTTGGTTCCGCACCGATGGCTCTCTCGAAGTCTATTGCTCGGCGTGCGCGGGCCGGATGCGGGCTCTGCCGGCGGGACGGACGCTGCGGCCGCGGGGCCGGCGGAAGCGGCCAGCCTGTTGCAGGCAGGGCACCGGAGGTGCGGCATGAGCGCGGCGCCTGCGCTGTCCTGTGTTCTTCCCGAGGCCTGCGCCGTTGCGGAGACGCATGGGCCGGTCTGGCGATCGAAGCCGATCGACGGCGTTGCGTTCTATCGCGGCCACTCGGTTGGGCTGCTGCGCCGGTATCTGAGGGCGTCGATGGAGATGGGCCGCTCGCCGTGCGTGCTGGGCAAGGTAGTGTTTCGCGGGCGCGCGTCGAGTTATCGGATCGGCAGTTTCGAAGATATCGTCATCTTTATATTCGATGTGGAGAAATGCCTGAAGCGGCTGGACGCAGTCTCGCAGGCGGTGATCGCCCATGTCGTGCTGGAGGATTACACGATCGAAGAGACGGCGGGCATTACGGGAGAAAGCGAGCGATCGGTGGCGCGGATTTACGCCGAAGCGCTGGATAAGTTGACGCGGCTTTTTCTCGATTTTGGGCTGCTGGACCCAAATGTGGAAAATTTGTCAAGAGGGGAGGCTAAAAACTAAAGTCATGAGACCTGAAAACAAAGGTCTTGCGGGTCAAAATTGCGAAAGAAAGTTGGCAGCTTTTATTTCTCAAACTGATATTCTGAACTTATAGAGTAAAAAGAGAAAAAAGGGACACCTTCACGGTGTCCCTTTTGTTTTGGGCCGGGGCCGCCCCCGGGTGAAGCCGCGCACGGTTGCGCGCCGCCCGAAGGATTGGACGGCAGGTCCCGGCGATCGAGACATCCAGCCGAATCAGGAATGAGGCATATGCAGAAGAGAAGCTGCGAAAAGCGGGCGCGCGCGGGCGTGTGCGTGCGGTGGATGGCGCTGGCGGCGCTGGCCCTTGTTTTGGCCGCGGTTCCGCCGTGCGCAACCGCACAGATGAACACCACGACTGTGCAGGGAACGATTTACCGCGCCGATGGAACGGCAGCCAGCGGAACGGTGCTCATCAGCTGGCGCGCCTTTATTACTCCGCAAAACCAGGCAGTGGCCGCGGGGAGCCTGAGCGCGACGATTGGCGCCAATGGATTTTTGAGCGTAAACCTTTCGCCGAATGCGGGCGCGCTGCCGGCGGGCAGCTACTACACCGCGGTGTATCACCTGAGCGATGGGACCGTGAACCAGGAATACTGGGTGGTTCCTGCATCGGGTACGGCGTCGGTGGCGTCGGTGCGAGCGCAGCTGGAGCCGTCGACGGTGGCGGCGCAACCCGCCGTGACCGAGGCGTATGTACAGAGCGCGATCTCGTCGATGGGCGGCGGTTACCTGCCGCTGTCGGGAGGAACACTGAGCGGACCGCTGACGCTGAGCGGCGATCCGGTGTCGGCCAATCAGGCAGCGACGAAACACTATGCCGATTCGCTGAGCGGGATGGGTCTGCCAATGGGGGGAGGATCGCTGACCGGGCCGCTGACCGCGCCGCAGATCAACGGCGTGTACACGGTGGATGGGGTGGTGTATCCGACGGTGAGCGCGGCGATCACACAGGCGCTGACCGATGCCGCCGCCGCGGAACAGAACTATATGAACGGGGTGGTGAGGAATTTGCCGGGGGCGGTGGTGGATGCGCGGGGAATCGCTCTGCCGTCGGCACACGCGCTGGGGTCGTTTGACGCGATGACGCAGTGCGGCGGGACGACCCCGCACATGGTCTGCACGATTCCGGCGCCGGGCGCGTGCTCGATTAGCGGGGGAGCAATCTGCCTGCATGTGCCGCTTACGGTATATCTGGGTCCGTTCGCGGACTACACCGCGAGCGGACCGATCGTGCTGGAGACAGGGCTGAACATCCTTGGGACGGCGACGGCGGGACCAAGCGGGCCGGGCACGGTGGTCACATCGACGAACGGCTCGCAGCCCATGCTAACGGCGCCGCAGGTGAATGGGCAGGGAGTAACGTACAACGTCCTGAGCGGGCTGATGTTTGTGTGCGCGGCGGGCAACACGAACCAGATGGGAGCGGACATCGACGTTTCCGGGCTGACGCAGTCGCAGTATGGATTTTCGACGTGGACGAATGTGGGGTTTCGGAACTGCATGGGAGACTCGATCCATTTGGCGGGCTCGTCCAATTCGTTCTCGAGCGCGGTACAGATCGACCAGTTTTACAACGTGAGCGCAATGCGGCCGATCGGCGGGGGGTACGCGCTGTATATCGGGGGATCAGCGGGCGCGAACCAGTTCTATGGGGGAAATTTGAACTCGACGCCGGGGACCGGCGCGGGACCGTCGTGCGATACAAGCGGAAGCGGGACGAACGTGTACGTGGGGGCGAACAGCGGGGGCGCCACTGCGACGGCGACCATCGCGCAGGGAGCGGTGACGGCAGCGACGGTGACGAATGGCGGGCTGAACTACCTATCCTCTCCGGCGGTCATTTTTGTGGGCGGAGGGGGATCGGGAGCGGCGGGGACAGCGACGGTGGCGGGAGGGATCGTAACCGGGATCTCGATCACCAGCGGCGGATCGCAGTACACGTCCGCGCCCACGGTGCTGCTGGTGGGAGGGCTGGGGACTTCCAATCCGTACTCGCTGCTGTTCGATGGCCTGACGGTCAACGGCGGCGGGACGATGGTGAACCTGAACGGCGCCGACGGCATCACGTTTCGCGGCATGCACCATGAGGGGTGCGCGGGAACAACGAACGGCTATCTGTTCACGCTGGGCGGCTCACAGAATCAGGAGATTGTGATCGAGGACTCGCTGTTTCGGGGCGGGGTGGGCACCGGGCCGGGAGGCTTTCTGTTCAATACGCAGGCGAGCGGGACGGCTCTGAGCCTGCAGGTCGAGCACACGACCTGGGTGAGCCCGTCGAGCGTGGTGGCGGGAGTGCCGGGCAACAACAGCCAGCTTCTGGAATTCCACGACAATTTTGCAATGGGAGCGGGGAGCAGCGGCATTGTGCCGGCGCTGGCGGCAGCGACCGCGCTGAACGTTTCTCCCGCAGCGGGGATGCCGCGACTGGTCGACGTCTTCGGCACGGCACAGATTTGCAGCCTGACGGGGAACGCGATGGCAGGCGAGAGCGTGATCGTGCGGGCGACGGGCGCGGCGGGAATCAGCTTTGCGACGGCGAGCGCGGGGTGCGCAGGCAGCAATCTGAACCTCAGCGGGCTGGGGGCGCTGGCGCTGAGCGCCGGCGAAACAGCCACGCTGGCGTGGAACGACGCGACCAACACGTGGGATCTGAGTGCACTGGGCAAGAGCGCAAATCGGGTGCTGAGAGCGACGACGACGCTGAGCGATACCGGAGGCGCGAACGATAACGAGTTCCAGAATTTTGTTTCGAGCACCTACGGCAACTGCTGGGTGAGCCGCGCGTATGCGGGCAGCGGGTTGTGGTCAGCTTCGATGAGCTGCACGAACGGGTCGCCGGCGAAGCTGTCGTTCTACGGCTCGCCACAGGCGGCGAAAGGCGGCGAGACGTGGTCGCTGCTGGCCGCAGCGCAGAACGGACTGTTCAGCGTGCCGGGCAATCTGGGCGTGGGAAGCGGGGCGGAGGTGCAGGGCGCGTTCACGGGGGCCAGCATCAACGGCGAAATCACTGTGGACGGGACGACCTATCCGAACCTGAATGCGGCGTGGAATGCGGCGGCAAGCCTGGCAAATGCTTCAGGGCAAAACCAGACGATCCGCCTCGGGCCGGGAACGTTTCCGGTGACGGCCACGCTGGCAGAGCCCGCGAACGGGGCATGCGTGAGCATGATCGGCTCGGCGGGAACAACGATGAATGCGGACAGCGCGCAGGTTGCGACAACGCTCACGGTGCCGGTGTCGCTCGGCGGCGACGTGTTTTATCTGGGGAATGCGGCGCAGGGGCAGGGCTGCACATTTAAGGACCTGAACCTGCTGGGCGGCGGCCACGCGACGCACGGCTTCGAGATGCAATGGTTCCGCGGGCTGCTGCTCGATAACGTGACGGTGAACGACACGTCGGCGGAGGGAATTCTTCTCGGCGAGGAATCGTCGGCACACCAGGCGAGTTTTCTGCTGCGCAACGTGACGGTGAGCTACTCGAGCGCGGCGTTCACGCCGGCGAACCGGCCGGCCTGGAGCATTCATCTGCAGCAGACCGCGATGGACAGCCATCTGGATGCCATCGTGGTGCGCAATGCGCTGACCGCTGCGATATGGAACGAGGGTACCGGCAACACCGGATATCTCATTCACGGCTTTGGGTATCCGTACACGTGCACGACGGCGCCGTGCGCGAACAACGCGGCATCGGGAGCCGCGGCGAACGCTTCCTACGCGACGAACTACGTGATCTACGATACGGGCGGCTCGGGCAGCGTGTGGACCGACACGTATGCGGACAGCCCCGCGATTGCCGGATTCTATGTCGGGGCGAATGGGGTGGAGATTCACGGCGGGCACATCCAGTGGCCGGACCTCACCAGCTTTCCGAGCGCGAACCTGGCGCAAGTGGCGGCGAGCGTGAGCAACAATTTGCTGATCGCCGATGTGGATTGCCTGGAGATGGCGAGCGGGGCGAACTGGATCACGTACGCGGGAACTGCGGGGACACCGCCGACCTTCGCGAGCGTGCATCATCTGACCGGCTGCGGCAATTATTACCAGGCGCTGGAGCCGGCGGTGACGACCGGATTCTCGAGCGGCGGCGCGAACATCAACGATCCGAGCGGGGCGGTGCCGCGGGTGTGGGCGACGCCTCTTTCCGCGGCTTCGAACCAGGCAGCGTATTCGGCACAGATGTACACGGGCTATCAGGGCGATGCGTTTCAGGCGCATTTTTCGGGGGTAGCGCCGTTCTTCAACGTGACGTATCAGGGAACGATCCGCACGAACGGCGGCATCGCACTGGGCACGGTGGTGAACACAGCCTCCACGCTGACGCTGACAGCGGCGAACAAGAACGTGATCGCGAACGCGGCTTCGGGTCCGCAAACGATCACGCTGCCGAGCTGCTACACGCCGTTCGCCGACAACACCGGGCCGACGGGGCTGGAACTCACCATCGTCAAGTCCGATCCGTCGTCGAACGCGGTGACGCTGGCGACCACCAGCGCGGAGCTGATCTACAGCCAGGGAGCGGGAGCCCTGACGCTGGTGTTGCCGTCACCCTCGACGCAGACGCTGGTGTGCGGCCCGGACAACAACTGGTACGTGGCGGGGAGCGCGGCTGCGGCCGCAGCGCCGAGCGGAGTGACATCGTTCAACGGACGCACGGGGGCGGTGGTTGCCGCGGCGAACGACTACAGCTTTGCGCAACTGAGCGGGCAGGCGACGAACGCGCAACTGCCGGCGACGCTGACAGCGCCGACG
>JBARMS010000252.1:0-23769 GCA_049802575.1 Acidobacteriaceae bacterium
CCAGCACGGTGACGAAGAGCAGAAAAACGACGACGGAGAGCGAGGTGAGCAGGAAGATCTGGGCTGTCGTCTCCGGGTTCAGGGAGCGCACATTGAAGGCGTTGAGCGCGAGCAGGAGCAGCAGCAGCACAGAGACGGCAATCCCCAGCAGCAGCAGAGTGGCTCGCCGATGTTTCAAATCTGCCAATGAATTGTTTGCGCCTCTGAATTCCGCAATGATTATAGGCCGCGAAGCGGACTAAACTACTGCCTCTGAAGGACGCAATCGTGGCTGGGCGTGTTTCACGCCGGACTCGGCCCCACCAATCTTCTCTGTGAGGACGTAAACACCATGAGATTCCGCCCGATTTCCGGTTTGTTGACGGTTTTGGCGCTGGCCGGATCGCTTGTGATGGCTGGCTGCGGCAAGAATTCGAAGCAGCAGACCGGTTCTGCGAACCCCGCGGCACCGAACCCGGCACAGCCGGCGGAGCAGAGTTCGGCACAGGCGAATCCACCGGCGCCATCGCCGGCACCCGTCGTCATTCCCGCCAACACACGGGTCAAGGTTCGCCTGGATGAGGCCGTGGGCTCGAAGATCAGCGTCCCCGGCCAGGCATTCCGGGCCACCGTGGCCGACGACGTGCTGGTCGATGGTCTGGATCTGATCCCTCGCGGCTCTCACGCGGAAGGTACCGTCATCGACGCCAGACCCCTGGGTCATTTCAAGGGCGGAGCGCTGCTGGAACTGCGGCTGGAGCGCATCAGAACGGATTCGGGCAGTTTTGCGGTGGCGACCAGCACGATGGAGCGGACGGAGCGCGGGAAAGGAAGGCGAACGGCGAAATTTGCGGGTGGCGGAGGGGCCTTCGGAGCGATTATCGGCGGGATCGCCGGCGGCGGCAAAGGCGCGCTCGTGGGCGGTTTGGTCGGTGCGGGAGCGGGCACCGCCGGCAGCGCGATGACCGGGAACCGGGAGATCGTGCTGCCTGCGGAAACGCTCATTACATTCCGGCTGGAAAAGCCGGTTCAGGTATCGCAATAGGGCAGGTTAGGCTGGCTCCGATGTGGGCTACCCGCGATTCCGAATCGCTAGGCGACCAGGTCGCGGACGGGTTTCCAAGGTTTGCTTTGCGATTTGGCGACCGGTTCGCAGGTGAGCCAGCCGTCCCAGGTGTTGACGCCATCGCGAATACCGTCGTCGTCGAGGATGGCCTGCTTCGCACCCTGCCGCGCGAGGCGCAGCACGTAGGGGAAGGTTGCGTTGGTGAGGGCCAGCGTGGAAGTGTTCGGCACCGCTGCAGGCATGTTCGTAACGCAGTAGTGGACGACGCCATTGACTTCAAAAGCCGGATCGCTGTGGGTAGTGGGATGTGCAGTCTCGACGCAGCCGCCCTGATCGATGGCGACATCGACAATGACTGCGCCTTTCTTCATCTTCATCACCATCGCGCGCGTGACAATTTTTGGCGCCGCAGCGCCGGGGATGAGGACACCGCCGATGACGAGATCGGCCTCCTGGACGGCACGGGTGACGTTCCAGGAGTTCGAGGCCAGCGTGAAGATGCGGCCGTTGAAGATGTCGTCCAGCTCACGAAGGCGGTTCAGGTTGACGTCGACCAGGGTGACGCGAGCGCCCATGCCAAGAGCAATCTTTGCCGCGTTGGTGCCGACGATGCCTCCGCCGATAATGCAGACGCTCGCCGGTGGCACACCGGGGACGCCACCGAGGAGGACGCCTCGACCACCCTTCTCTTTCTCGAGATAAGACGCGCCTACCTGAACGGCCATGCGCCCCGCAACTTCCGACATCGGAGTCAGCAGGGGCAGCGTGCCGATACGATCGCGGATGGTCTCATAAGCAATGCCGACGACTTTTTTGTCGAGAAGTTTTTGCGTGAGATCGGGAAGTGGTGCGAGGTGGAGATACGTGAAAAGGACCAGTCCTTCGCGGAAGAAGCCATATTCTTTTTCGATCGGCTCTTTCACTTTCACGATCATGTCGGAATTGCCCCAAACGTTGTGGGCCGAGCCGACAATCTCCGCGCCTGCGGACTGAAATTCGTCGTCAGTCAAGGCTGATAGTTCGCCGGCGTGTGTCTCCACAAGCACCTTGTGCCCGGCTTCGGTCAACGATTTGACGCCCGCGGGCGTAACGCCCACACGGCTTTCGTGGTCTTTGACTTCCTTTGGAACGCCGATGTTCATCGCTACTCCCGCTGGTCAGATGCAAACTCAATATCCTATCGCACCGGACCGGGGGATGTTCCGTTGAGAGCGAGGCGAAGTTCGATGGTGAGCCTGTCGGGAGACAGCGGTTTGGTGAGATACCGCGTGGCCGGGTCGGTCGCGCTGCGATCCTCCACGGTGCCGCTGACCACAAGGATGGGAATCTCCGGCCGCAGGGCGCGAAGGGCACGAATCAGCTCCCGGCCGTCGAGCCCCGGCATTTTGGAATCCGTGATCACAGCGTCGATCTCAGCGATTTGCGCCCGTGCCACTTCAAGACCCTGGGCGCCATCTTCGCAGGCAAGAACCACGTAGCCATTACCGCGCAACACTTCTGTAAAGAGATACCGAATGGCTCGATCATCTTCCACGACCAGTACCGTGGTCTTACGAGCGTCGCGAGATGGATTGTCGACTGGCAGAAAACGCTCCCGGCAAATGCCGCGATGCAAAAGCACAGCAAGCGGCAGTACAGCCCGATCCGTGCTGAACCGGCTCGTTGGCGCCTGCAGTGAATTGGTTTCCAGATCAGGATCGGCCATTTCCGGACACCGATTCGCCATAGCCAAGGCAGATGCCTGCTTGCGCTGGAAACGCTGCCTGAATGTACCACGGAATGCACACTCGATTGGTTACGGAGGTATCGGTGCGTTGCAAAGGCAGAGACCCTTACGCCGTTATAGCCAGCCCTTCGCGCGCGCCAGGCGAGCCGCTTCGACGCGGTTCGAGGCGCCGAGCTTGCTGATCGCTTCGGAGAGATAATTGCGGACGGTGCCTTCGGAGAGATGCAATTCGTCGGCGATTTCGCCTGAGGACTTCCCTTCTCCGGCGCGCCACAAGATTTGGCGCTCGCGTTCAGTGAGCGGGTCGGGACCGCTGTCCCAGGCTTCGGCGGCGAGGTCGGGATCCACTACGCGGAGGCCTTTGTGGACGCGGCGGACCGCATCGGCGAGTTCTGCGGAGGGACGGTCTTTGAGGAGGTACCCTTTGGCTCCGGCATCGAGGGCACGGCGCAGATAGCCGGGCCGCGCGAATGTGGTGAGGATGACGACGCGCGTCTGCGGATAGCGGTCGCGCACTTCGGCGGCGAGGGTAAGGCCGGTCATTTCCGGCATTTCGATGTCGGTGACGAGCACGTCAGGTTTCTGCTTGCCGACGGCAGTGAGGGCCTCGCGGCCATTGGAGGCGCGGGCGCATACGGCGATGTCGGGCTCGGTCTCAAGCAGAGCGGCGAGGGCGCCGAGGACCATCGCCTGGTCTTCGGCGACGACGACCTGGATTCTTTTCATGCCGGGACGCACCCGTCGGGCAATTGCTTTTGCGGCGGGATTTCGACGATGAGCTTCGTACCAGCGCCGCTTTCAATCCGCAGCTTGCCCCCTAACAGTTCCACGCGCTCGCGCATGCCGCGCAGGCCGTTGCCCTCCTGACGAATGCCACCCCGGCCGTCGTCGGCCACGGTCAGGGCAGTTCCGCCGGAACTGGTCTGAATTTGAAGAAAACAATGGCTGGCCTGGGCATGGCGCACGATGTTGGTGACGGCCTCACGCACGATGAGGGACAGCACAGTCTCTTCAGCGGCCGGCATCGGCGATGGATTGGCGAAATATTCGAGCGTCACGCCGGCGGCATCGAGCGTCTTCTGCGCGCGGGCGATCTCGGCAGCCAGCCCCTCTGTGCGATAACCGCGGATCGCTTCGCGCACTTCCATCAGCGCCTTTCGGGCGATCGTCTCGACCTCACCGATTTCGGTGCGGGCGCGAGCGGGATCGCGATCCATCATCTTGCCGGCCAGCTCCGACTTGAGCACGACGACGGAAAGGGTGTGGCCCAGCACGTCGTGCAGGTCGCGCGCGATGCGCTCGCGTTCGGCCACTTTGGCGAGGTGGGCGATCTCTTCATACGCCAGGCCGAGTTTGTGCCCGGCTCGCATGCGTTGCGCCGCGACCATGTTGCCGAATCCGATGACGAGGGAAAAGACGGCAGCAAATCCGTAGCTCCAGGGGCTGAGATGGAGCAGGAATCCTTCGAGCAGGACAGTGACGGTAACCACCGCGTACGTGACGATGCACGCTGAGATGGACTCGGTGATGAAAGGCAGGAATGCCATGATGTAGATGAACATTCCTACCGAGCCCTGATTCACCGGATAGTAGACGACGCCGAGCACAGCCATCGCGCCGAGAAGCACGTACTGCGTGCGGCGCGCCTTCGCGTAGACGAGACCGGAGTAGAGGCCCAGGAAGCAGGCGTAGACCAGGCTGAACTCGATCCAGCTGCGGCGGTTGTGCTCCTGGATGGGCTGGATGAAAAAGAAGATGGAGTAGATGATCCAGATGAAATCGAAGAGACGGCCACGCCCCACTTTTCTGTCGAAACGGGATGCGGCCTCGCCGCGCATGTCGATCTCAGCCCGGCGCAAACTGCCCACGAGGTTCTCGGGGACGCCAAAAACATCGCGCTCGCTGCTTGATTTTCCCAGCACGGCTCCGGGCCGTGATATGGGCTCGGATCTGAGATCGAAGAGACTCACGCCTTAGCCTCGCTGCGGGTGAAGACGATCCATGCCGCGCCCAGCATTAACAGGGTAAATCCAGCCAGCGCCTCCCAGTGCGACAACATGCTGCCGGGCTGGGCCATGCCGAAGATGCCGAGCGCCAGCTGTGCCAGATGATACGTAGGGAGAGCCGGGGCGATCCTGAGAAAGAAGTGCGGCAGGTACTTGATCGGCATCCAGAAGCCGGAGGCGAAAGACATGGGCAGATAGATGAGATTGATGATGCCCGGCCCGGAATTGGCGGGAACGAGCAGCGCGACCAGCAGCGCCATCGCGGTGAACGGTACCGAACCGGCGAGAATGACGCCGGCCAGCTGCGCGGCCTGAAGCAGCGTAATGTGCGCGCCGCCCACGGTGACGCCCAGATCGACCAGGGCGGCGACAATCGCAAGCGCGAATCCGGCGCAGCTCATCACTTTGGCGCCGATATACGCGAGGCGCGGCATGGGACTGGCCTGCTTCACGTCGAGCCAGCCCTGCGAGCGCTCCAGCGCCATGGCCATACCGATGCCGAACAGGCACGCCGACACGACGCCCATGCAGCTGTAGCTGGGCACCAGGTATTGTCCGTAACCGGTGCTGCGATTGGAGACGCCGAACAGCAGGAAAAACATCACCGGAAAACCGACCACCGACAGCGAGAAGGCACGGGTGCGCAGCATGCGGACGAACTCGTACTTCGTCTCCTTGCTGAAGAGTCGCGCGTAATAGGCGAGACCGATGCGTTGCGGAGTGAGGGCGACTGCGTTGGTGGCCATGTCGATTCTCCTGTCTGGCGGTTTGGGCTACGCCTGGGCCGGTTCGGCGGTGAGGGCAAGAAAGGCATCTTCCAGCGCGGGGGCCGAGATTTCGAGGTTGTGAAGCGTCTCGTCACGCAGCAGCATTTCGCGGACAACCGGCTCGGGATGCTCGGCCGTGACCACCACGGCTTCGCGGTCCTGCTGGACCTCAGAGACCGTCGGCAGGCTGCGCAGGAAGTCCGGATCAAGCTGCGTGACGCAGCGGATGCGGCGGCCGGAGACGCGGTGCTTGATCTCCGCCGGTGTTCCCTCGCAGACGACCTTCCCCTTGTTGATGACCACGACGCGGCTGGCCAGCATGTCGGCTTCTTCGAGGTAGTGCGTGGTCAGCAGGATGGTCTTGCCCTGCGCGGAGAGCGCGCGCACCTGGTCCCACAGCGCGCGGCGCGATTCGATGTCCATCCCAACGGTCGGCTCATCGAGGAAGATGAGGTCGGGATTGCCGCAGAGGGCCATGCCGAAGAGCGTGCGCTGCTTCTGTCCGCCGGACAGCTTGCCGAACAGCTTGTTCTCGATCCCCTCAAGCTTAGCGGCTCGCACGACCTCGGCAAACGGCAGCGGTTGCGGATAGTAGCTGCGGAAGAGGTCGATGTGCTCGCGGACCTTCAACATTTCGGGCACGCGGCTCACCTGCAGCATGGCCCCGATCCGGGTGCGGGCATCAGAGTCGCGCGGGTCTCGGCCGAGCACACGCGCGCTGCCGGACTGCGGCGAAATGAGGCCCAGCAGCAGGCGCACCGCGGTGGTTTTGCCGGCGCCGTTGGGACCGAGCAGCGCCACGACTTGGCCGGTATAGAGGTTCAGCGAGAAGGAATCGAGCGCGGTGACCGGACCGTACTTTTTCGTCACGCTGTGCAGGCGGGCGACGGCGCGCGCCTGCGAGAGCGGAATCGGCCACGCGGGGGCGCCGGCCGTCGAGGTTTGCGGAAGGGCTGCGGTTGCTGACATCGACCTGTCTCCTGCCGCTGCGTCTTCTTCAGCGGCAAGGACAGAATCGCGCAGATCGGCGGCGCGCCCCAGTGGGGAATGTCAGCAAAGCGAGGTGACGAATGTCATGCGGAAAGAAATGGAGATGGGATTGAGGATTAGGGATTGGGGTTAGGTCGGCAGTCCGCCGTTGGACGCTCATCAAGAGAAGAGCAGATGTCAGTGATCAGGCGCAGAAGGGTCCAGGGCCGCGGGTTGCGTGGAACCGGCTAATTCAGCTTGTCTGGGGCGGCTTTGCCGAAGCGCGTATCAATGCGCTGGCGGCCGCGGAAACCATCTTCCATCCGGTGCCAGAATTCGATCCGCGGCTCCCCGCGCCTCCAGCAGAGAAGCACTGTCTCACCATCGAGCAGGCAGGGAAAATCCAGAAGGCCGATGTCGAGGTCCTTGATCTGGACGCCGATGGCATCGATCTCTTCGAGCGAGTCTTTTGTGCGCTGCACCAGCGCCTCCTGAGCAACTTTGCGTTTCTGCACTTTGGCCACATCGACAAGAAGGCCGCCGCTCAGGAAGATGCGCCGTACCAGCGCCTGCTGCTGCTCTTCCAGTTCGGCGGCAGCCTGTTTGGCCTCGATTGCGCGGTTCAGCAGCGACTCCACAACGGGCAGCAGGGACTGGGCTTCGTCGAGTGTGAAAATCTTCATTGAGCCGCCGGATTCTATGCGCCAATCTCGAGCATCCGATCGAGCGCGACGCGCGCCCAGTATTTCACATCGGCGCGAACCTGGATGCGATTGACCACGCGGCCTTCCACCAGGTTTTCGAGCGCCCAGGTCAGATGCTGGGGGCTGATGCGATACATGGTGGTGCAGAGGCAGCCGGTGTCGTCGAGGGTGACGATTTTCTTGCCCAGAGGGGCGAACTCTTTGGCGAGGCGATTGACGAGGTGGATTTCGGTGCCAATGGCGAAGCTCGAGCCCGGCGGCGCGTCGCCGACGATTTTGATCAGGCGCTCAGTGGATCCGAGAGCATCGGCCTTTTCGCAGACATCGAGGCGACACTCGGGATGCACGATGACCTGGATGCCTGGATATTCTGCGCGGACTCTGTCGACGTGGTCCGGCAGAAAGCGCTGGTGGACGGAGCAATGGCCTTTCCAGAGAACGACTCGGGCCGATCGCAGGCGTTCTGGCGTCAGACCGCCGCCAATCTGCCAGGGATCGTAGACTGCCATTTCGCCGAGCGGGATGCCCATGGCGTGGGCGGTGTTGCGGCCGAGGTGCTGATCGGGAAGAAAGAGGATCTTCTTCGCGCGCTGAAAGGCCCATTCGAAGGCTCCGCGAGCGTTCGAGGAAGTGAATACC
Organism: Acidobacteriaceae bacterium; assembly: GCA_049802575.1. GTDB lineage: Bacteria > Acidobacteriota > Terriglobia > Terriglobales > Acidobacteriaceae > Palsa-343. The sequence continues at coordinate 7,857 of JBARMS010000252.1, forward strand.
AGGCCGCCGCGCTCGCCGCAGAAGGCTTTGATGGCCGCGGTCGAGTTCATGTAGGTGAGCGGCAGAATGTCGTTCTCACTCACGCCCACATCGAGCAGCGTCTCCCAGCTTTCTTCGACCTGGCCGATTTCCGCCATGTCGGCCATGGAACAGCCGGCATGCAGATCGGGCAGGATCACCTGCTGACCTTCACGGGAGAGCACGTCGGCGCTCTCGGCCATGAAATGCACGCCGCAGAAAACGATGTACCGGGCGTCGGTGTCCGCGGCCACTTTCGACAGCTTGTAGGAGTCGCCTGTAAAGTCGGCGAACCGGATCACTTCGTCGCGCTGATAATGATGCCCCAGCAGCAGCGTGGTCGCGCCCAGCGCCTCACGCGCGGCCGCAATTCGCGCTTCCATCCTGTGGTCGGGCAGGGCGAGGTAATTCTCGAGAGAACACGCCTCCCGCTCAGCCAACACAGGTTCAGCGACTGCTTCGAGTACGTTCACAAAATGCCGCCTTCAGTCCGATTCGGCTCGCACCAATCAGGACGGGGATGTTGAAAGCAAATCCAGGGCTGCAGTCGACTCGCTGCCGGCCTCTACCAGCGCTCGCCCAGCCAACGGGAATGTTGCACCCTCTGTTTTCTTAGGCGCGCGACCCACGGCGAGGTCGCAAAACCGGGCCACGCAAGCCACGATACGAGGATGGCGGCGAGATGCCTCGCTTGCCCCCTGAGGACGATGCGCTGTGCACGATTTGTGGCGGCTGAATCGCGGCGGGTATCATGAAGCAGCACCTATGCATTTCGGCGACTACATCTTCATCTTCCTGCTGGGCCTCGTGCTGTTCGGGCCGAAGAAGTTGCCGGAGATCGGGAGGCAGGCAGGCAAGCTGCTCGCCGAATTCCGCCGCGCCAGCAACGAATTCAAGTTCCAGATTCAGGAAGAGATTCGGAATATGGAGGAGGAAGAGCGGCGGAAAAAGTTGGCCGAGAGCCGCGCAGCGGCGGCAGCGGCGTCAACTCCCGCGCCGCCACCTACGGCCCCGTCCATTCTGCCGCCTTCGACCGGGGCGCCTGTGAGCACCGAGCGGCCCTTCGTGGCGCCCGTGCCACTTGCCGAACCTCTGCCCGTTTCGCCTCATCTCGCGCTGAATTCTGCCGCACTGGTGAGCGAGCCTGCAGCTACGGCAAGGGGTGAAGAGCCCGCGGAGAGCACCACGCCTGAGGCTGGCTCCATCGAAATTCCGGCCGTCAACAATGGCTCTCATCCTGTGGCGGGAGAGGTGGCTCAGCCCGAATCCGTATCCCATGATTGATACCGAGGAAAGGAAGGATCTGGTGGATCGCGCGCGCGAAGCCGTGTCGGAGCGTGCCGAACTGCCCGGGATGAGCCTGCTGGAACATCTGCAGGAGCTGCGCAAGCGCATTATTCATTCAGCTGTCTATTTGCTGCTCGGGTTCTGCGTCGGATGGGGCTTTCACGACCGGATCTACGGCTTTATGGAGAAGCCGGTGAAAATGGCGCTGGCCCATCATCACCTGCCGACGCAACTCAACTACCTGAATCCCGTGGACGGTTTCAACATGTACCTGGAAATCAGCTTCATGGCCGGGTGCATCATCGCTTCGCCGTTCGTGCTGTACCAGGTGTGGCTGTTCATCTCGCCGGGTCTCTATCGGAATGAGAAGCGCTTCGTTATGCCTTTTATGAGCGCAACGGTCGGATTGTTCCTGGCTGGCGCGTACTTCGGCTACCACTGGGTCTTTCCGGGGGCGCTGGATTTCCTGTTCGGATTTAATAAGGACTTCAATCCGCTGATCGAGATCAATGAGTACACCAGCCTGTTCCTCACGGTGATTCTGGGCCTCGGGGCGACGTTTGAGCTGCCCATTCTGGTGATGTTCCTCTCGCTTTTCGGCATCGTGAGCCCACGGTTTCTGTGGAAGAACATCCGCTACGCAATTCTGATCATCTTCATCATTGCTGCAGTCATCACCCCGACACCGGACGTCCTGACGATGTGCGTCTTCGCCACGCCAATGCTGACGCTGTATCTCATCAGCATTGGAGTGTCCTGGTTCGTGCATCCAGTCACGCGCAGGAAACGCGCCGCGAAGGCTGCAGCATGACACTGCAGGCATCGACCGCGGTTTTTGCGCTGATTGTGTGCGCGGGAGCCGCTCCAGCGCAGAACGCAGGATTACCTCAGTTTGACGGGGCGCGAGCGCTACAGTACACAAAGCAATACGTGGATGCCACTGGGCCGCGCTGGATCGGCAGCCCTGGCCACGCAAAGGCGGAGGCCTTTCTTAAAGAGCAATTCCGCCACGACGATCTGGAGGAGGATACTTTCACGACGAATACACCGGCCGGTGCGATGACGATGCACAACTTCATCGTGAAGTTTCCGGGCAGAAAAGACGGCATCATCGTGCTCGCGACCCACTACGAGACGAATTATCCGCTGCGCAACATCCATTACGTGGGCGCGAACGATGGCGGATCTACCACCGGTCTCCTGATCGAGATGGCTAATTACTTCCGGGGCAAACCAAACGACGGTTACAGTGTCTGGCTGGTATTCACTGACGGCGAAGAGGCGGTCAAGAGCTGGAGCGATGCTGACTCCGTCTACGGTTCGAAGCATCTGGCGGAGAAATGGCAATCGGACGGCACGCTGAAAAAGATCAAGGCGTTTTTGCTGGCCGATATGCTGGGGGACAAGGATCTCGACATCCAGCGAGACCTAAACTCAACCCCCTGGCTCGAGGATTTGGTCCTCCAGGCAGCCAGGCAATACGGCTGGCAGTCGTTCTTTTTTCAGACACAGACGCGCGACGAGGATGACCACATTCCTTTTGTTCGCCGAGGGGTACCCTGCGCTGACCTCATCGACCTGGATTACGGCTATGACAACGCGTACTGGCACACGGCTCAGGACACGATGGACAAGCTCAGCGCAAAGAGCCTGACCATCGCCGGCGATACGCTGCTTGAAACCATTCGCCTGCTTGACCAGCGGTAAGCCACGCCCATGCCCGCGCATGTTCTCGCCTTCGGCGGCCTCGTTGCCGTCCTGCTTTTCGTGGATCTGGCACTGGTCCAAAGGGTTCCGCGACCCGGGACAGAGCGCGCGGGGCAGCCGGTTTCTGTTCGTGCCGCGTGGCTGTGGACGCTCTTTCTTGCGTTGGTGGCCGGAGGATACGCGCTATGGATCAACGACACGTCAGGGAAACAGCCCGCGATTGAGTTCGTGACCGGCTACCTGATCGAAGGATCGCTCAGCGTAGACAATTTGTTCGTCTTTCTGCTGCTTTTTCGCAGTCTGCGCCTCGACGGCGAGCAGCAACGGCGTGTGCTGCTGTGGGGAGTCCTGGGCGCCATTGTTTTACGCGCCGGCCTGATATTTGCAGGAACCACGCTGCTGGCTCGGTTTGCCTGGGTTCAGTATGGGTTTGGGGCGCTGCTGGCTCTCGCCGCTCTGCGTTTGCTGTTCTACAAACCCGGAGTCGCGCCCGTGCGCGGCCCCGTTCGCTGGATCCAGGCGTGCTGCCTGCGCTATGGCGGCAATCAGCGGCTTGCGCTCAGTTCCCTGCTGCTGGTGATTCTCGCCATTGAAGCGACCGACCTGATCTTTGCTCTCGATTCCATTCCCGCGGTTCTCGCGGTGACGCGGAATCCCTGGATTGCCTTCACCTCGAACATCTTCGCCGTACTCGGATTGAGGTCGCTCTATTTCGCGCTGTCTTCGCTGCTCGATCGTTTTACTCTGATGCACTACGGGATCGCCTGCATTCTGGCGTTTGTCGCGTTTAAGATGCTGGCGGCACGGTGGATTGCAATTCCGGCAGTAACATCCCTGCTCATTATTCTGGCTATCCTGTCGATTTTCCTCGTCTTAAGTAAGGCATTTGCGCGACGATCTACCAATCTAACTTATGCACCGTGAGTTTAGATTTGAGTAAATCTCAAGATATATATTGGTTGATGCGGCGCAAATGGGGCCGCCCGGAGGAAACATGAAAATCGGTATTCTTGGCTCCGGCGTTGTTGCGCAAACGCTGGGGGCTGGATTTCTGAAGCATGGTTATGAAGTGATGGCGGGCACGCGAGACCAGACCAAGCTGGCTGAGTGGGCGACCGCGCACCCGCGAGCGTTTCTCGGCAGCTTCTGCGACGCGGCTCGTTATGGCGAAGTCGTGGTGCTGGCGGTAAAAGGGAGCGCCTCGGGCGAAGCGCTGCGCGCAGCCGGCGGGCCGGCCCTTGCGGGAAAGGTGGTCGTCGATACGACCAACCCGATCGCCGATGCCCCCCCCAGCCAGGGCGTGCTCCGATACTTTACATCTCATGACAGGTCGCTGATGGAGCGGTTACAGGAGGATTTTCCTGGGGCGCGCTTCGTCAAGGCGTTCAACTCTGTGGGCAGCGCTCGCATGGTGAATCCGCAATATGGCGAAACGCGGCCAACCATGTTCATCTGCGGCAACGACGACGCGGCGAAGAAGACGGTGGAGAAAATCCTCGAGAAGTTTGGTTGGGAAACAGCAGATATGGGTCCGGCTCTTGCGGCGCGGGCCATCGAACCGCTGTGCATGCTCTGGTGCATTCCTGGATTTACGCGCAACGAGTGGACGCACGCGTTCAAGCTGCTGCGCAATTAGTGGTCGGCCGGCGGGTAGAACTCCTCGATCGAGATCCCGTGTCGCCTTACGACCGAGTGGCCACCGAAGTGAGCATCGTCGCGCGCCGGAAAATCATTGCGGTAATGCGCACCGCGGCTCTCTGCCCGCCGGAGCGCCGAAGCAACGATCAGACTGCCGATCGCATGCAGGTTGCGCAGTTCGACTTCCTGCCGCTGTGAGCCAGTGGGGATTCGATCGGCTGATATCGCCAGTTCCTTCTCAGCGGCGCGCAGACCGGCCGCGTCGCGCAGCAGGCCTGCCTTCTGCCACATGGTGCGCTGCAGTTGCTCGCGTAACAGAGAAACCGCACCGGATGCATCTTTTCGGCGTTCTGCCGGCCCACCCGTGTCAGCCACGCAATTCGCAATTCGCGTTCGAGGTCGTGGACCGTTCGATATCTCGCCGAGCATGGCCTCTGCTGCACGCGCGCCGAAAACCAGGCCCTCCGGCAGCGAGTTGCTGGCCAGACGATTGGCCCCATGGACGCCCGTGCACGCTGCCTCGCCTGCCGCATACAGCCGGCTGAGCGATGTAAGCCCGTGAACATCGGTACGCACGCCGCCCATCAGGTAATGCGCTGCGGGCTGAATCGGGATCAAATCGCGGCGCAGATCGAGGCGATGTTCGGCCAGGAAGCTGGAGATCCCCGGAAAGCGCGTCGCCGGCTCGATCTTTGTAGCGTGTCGCATGTCGAGAAAGACCGGCAGATGCCCGCCGTCCGGGCCTGTCCTTTCGCGCGTGATGGCGCGCGCCACCACATCACGGGGAGCCAGCTCGAGTAAAGGATGATACTTCTCCATGAAGCGGTCGCCGCCAGCATTGCGCAGCCATGCGCCCTCGCCGCGCAATGCTTCCGACAGCAGGAACCGCGGTACGCCGGGAAGGCTCAGGGCGGTGGGATGAAATTGGTAGAACTCCATGTCGGCAATTTCCGCACCGGCGCGCCAGGCCATGGCGATTCCGTCGCCCGTGGCCACAGCGGGATTCGTCGTATCGCTGTAAACCTGGCCTGCGCCTCCGCTCGCCAGCAACACGGCACTCGCGCCCACGCTGGTCCGATGGCCGTCAGCGTCCATCAGTTCGATGCCATCCACCGCGCCAGTCTCCGAAAGCGTCAGCCCGACGGTGGTAGTCCACTCCAGCAGCGTAATCTTCTCCAGGGAACGAGCATGGCGCAGGAGCGACCGGGCGATCTCCGCGCCAGTCGCATCGCCGTGGGCGTGCAAAATCCGGTTGCGGCTGTGCGCACCCTCGCGGGTGAGCATGAGCATGCCGTTTTCGCGGTCGAATTCGGTACCCCACCGCAGCAGTTCTTCCACGCGCAGCGGACCTTCCTCCACCAGGATGCGCGCGGCTTCGAAGTTCACGAGGCCGTCACCGGCATTCAGCGTGTCCTCCAGATGCAGTGCTGCGTCTTCTTCGTCGCTGATGGCGACGGCGATGCCTCCCTGCGCATAGTGGGTGTTCGATTCAGCCAGCGCTTCCTTTGTCACCACAAGCACGCGGGCTCCGTGGGACGCGAGGCCAATGGCTGCGCGCAATCCCGCCACACCCGCGCCCACTATGACGAAATCAGTCTGCATCATGGTCACTGGATTGAACAGGCTATAGCAATGAGATGCCTCAGCCCTGAGCTCCGACGCAGGCTGAACGGCGTCTGGCACGCTGCGGTGTGCGACTTCCGTGGCTTTGTCGGCGGAAACCCGAACTGCCAAACGCCCGGCATGGCCGCGTTGGGAACCCGGATCAGGCTGTCTCCCTGCTCTTTTTTTCGCTACTCTGGTGTCACTTTGACTTCCTCCATTCGGACCATCCATGTCAAAACAGCGTCGGCCGAGTATCCCGTCTACGTGGGAAGCGGATTATTGCCCGAAATGCCTCGACGTCTCGAGTTGATCCAAGGAGACCAGCGCGTTTTCGTTCTCACCTCGCCGGGAATTTGGTCGCTGTGGGGAAAGCGCCTGCTCGTGGCGTTCCCGAAATCCGCCGAGCCAACCGTACTTTTCCTGCCGGCGGGTGAGCGGTACAAACGGATGGCGCAGGTGGAACGATTGGCCGGAGAACTGGCCACAGCTGGAGCGGACCGGTCTTCCCTGCTGATCGCCCTGGGCGGCGGGATCGTGGGCGATGTGGGAGGCTTTCTCGCAGCGATCTACATGCGTGGCATTGAGTACGTCCAGGTGCCGACCACGCTGCTGGCCCAGGTGGACTCGTCGGTGGGAGGAAAGACCGGGGTCAACCTGACTGTGGGCAAGAATCTCGTGGGCAGTTTTCATCATCCGCGCGCGGTGTTCGCCGACATCGATGTTCTGCAAACAATTCCGGAGCGGGAATTACGCGCTGGGCTCTTCGAAAGCATTAAGGCAGGGATTATTCGTGACGCCGCGCTATTCCACTACCTGGAAAAGAACGCTGACGCAATCCTCGCCCGGGAGCCCGCGGCGCTGCAGCGGGTGATTGCCGCTTCCATCCGCATGAAAGCCGAGGTGGTCGGCCTGGACGAGCGCGAGTCAGGATTGCGGATGATCCTGAATTTCGGTCACACGGTCGGCCATGCCATCGAAGCAGTAACCGGGTACCGTCGCCTGCTGCACGGAGAAGCCATCGCGTGGGGTATGCTGACTGCCCTGCAGATTGCACTGGCACGCCGCACCGTAGGCTCGGACCAGGCTGAGCGCATCGAGCAGACGATTACCGCTTACGGGCCGTTGCCGGGGTTCCGCAGTACCCTCGACAAGCTGCTCGACGCCGCCGGTCGGGATAAGAAGAACCGTGCCGGCAAAAGGCGCTTCGTACTCCCGAACGGTATCGGCGACGCGGTGATAGTGGAGGACATTACTGGCGAGGAGATGGATTCTGCTATCGCGTGGCTTTTCGAACGTGCCCGCCAGGCAAGTTCAGAGCTGACTGGCCGTCCCGAAGGACTCAGTCCACGGCCATCGAGAGCTGGTGACGCAGATCGGCGCCGCGCACCCAGAAGATAACGTCGGTGGCAATGTTGGTGGCGTGATCGGCGATGCGCTCCAGGTTGCGCGAAATCAAAATCGTCGGAAGGGCCTGATCGGTCGTTTCGGGCTTCTCCTGGATGGCGCGCGTCAGTTCCATGACGGCTACGCGATTCATGCGGTCGATCTCATCGTCCATCTCCCGCACCGATTCGGCGAGCAGAGCGTCGCCGTCGAGGAGCGCCTGCAGCGCGGTACGGATCATGCGCCCGGCAAACGCACCCATGCCGGCGATATCGACCGGAAGATCGATCGGCTCCTGATCCAGTAAATCCAGGGCGCGCACCGCGATGCTCACGGCCATGTCACCGATACGTTCCAGATCGCCGTTAATCTTGATTACGGCGAGGATGAAGCGCAGGTCAATGGCCATCGGCTGCTCACGGGAGAGCAGTTCATAGGCCATGTCATCGACCTCGCGCTGCGCGGTATTGATGGCGGTTTCGTTCTCGCGTACGTACTGGCAAAGACCTGGGTCGCGCTGCAGCCAGGCATCCACGGCAGACTCAACTGCCTGCTGCGACAGCGCCGCCATGGCCAGCAGCTTGTCTTTCAGCTCAGCAAGCTGCAAATGGAAATGAATCCGCGGCAAATTGCCCTCCTGCGCGTCCGGCGCCCATTGTGAGATGTCTGGAAGCGCGAAACGTCAACCGATCTTTGTATTGTGCATCCGCGCCGGTAAAAGCACTGCAAATTCATTGCGCTTTGGTTACTTCTGTGAGTCGCCTTGCCGACGGATGCCGGTTCGGGCCATGTTCCCCGAGGTCACCCAAGCCGCTTCTCTGCCTCCTGCGCAGCCTCGTAGATCTGGTCGAACGACTCGACGGCGTACAGCACCTTCTGCTCTTCCGAGACGAGGAACTTCTGTTCGAGCACCTGGCCCAGATCGAAATCGCGAATTTCCGGGCGGCCCTCGATCACGTGCGATCCTTCGCCGTGGGACGAGATGAGGCCGCTGCCGTAGAGCTTCACCTTGCCGTTCTGCCGGATGACACCAAATTCCACCGTGAACCAGAAAAGACGGCCCATCTTTTCCAGTTTCTCCTTATCGTCCATGAGCGTGGCGCAAACGCGACCGTAATGCTGCAGAAAATCGGCAAAAACGGGATGCGCATGCATCGGCACATGACCGAAAACATCGTGAAAAATATCCGGCTCCGGCGTGTATTCCATCGATTCTCGGCTGCGGATGTAGGTTGTCGTGGGAAATTGGCGCGCGCCCAGCATTTCAAAGAACGCGTCGGGCGGGAGGAATCCGCTCACCGGCGTCGCATTCCAGCGCGTCCGTGGAGACAGCCGCTTATTGACCTCTCTGAGATTGGGAATCGTGTCCTCGCGCAGGCCAATTTGGTGGAAGCCGTCGAGATACTCCTGGGCAGCGTGTTCCTGGAGTTGCGGCATGCGCCGGTGCACCAGCTCGGCCCATACGGCATGCTGCTCCTGGGTATACGCGTCCCAATTCTGCTGGATCAGGAACGGCTGGGCGACGGTCAGACCGCGGTCGGTTACGGGAACGGCGGTCCCGTCCACTGGATTCATGGAAAACACCCCCGGCAAAACCTTTGAGGATGTCATCCGGATGGGAGGGATGTCAACCCAGAGGCGGCCGTGGTGGCAGCGGCTCCTCCCGGTAGAGTTGAGCGGCGTGCCGCAGCGCAACCTTCACGGCCAGAGCGAACATCCCAAGCGCGCCGATTGCCCCGCCGAGGTCGAAGAGCAGAAATCTGTGCGCGAAGACGGTGGCGTACCGGCTGCGCAATAGCGCCAGCGTGCCGGCGACGAGCAGAATCCGCAACTCTGTCGGGCCGAACCAGCCTTGCGAGAGGTGAAATCGCCCGATCGTCCGGGCCGCGAGGAAGCTCTCTGCCGAGAGGAGCAAAAATGCGATCAGCATCGCCGCGGCTGTTGGCCAGTGCAGAAATCCGGAGCAGCCGAGGCCGCCCAGAAACGCAATCGCGCCGAAAAGATCGATCATGTGATCCACGTAGAACCCGTAACGCGGGCGCTGCTGTTGCCGGACGCGAGCCACAGTGCCATCCAGGCTGTCGCCGAGCCAGTTCAGCGCGATACAGGCGATGACGGCCAACAGCGCCCCCCGATGCCAGCGGGCGATGGCAAAGCAGGCCCCAGCTCCGATCTGCGCACCGAAGCCCAGGAACGTGAGCTGGTCGGAAGTGATCCCGCGCGGTAAGCGGATGGCGATCCATAGCAGCACGCGTTTCTCAATCGAGGCGGTCAGCGATTGGTTGATGCGGCGTGCCGAGTGGAATGCGGGAATTCGCTTCTGATCTGCCGTCATTGCGTTCGTTATTGCACGCATGGGTATGCTCCTTTCCGTCCTGAAGACGAAACATGCGGTTAATTTGCCGAGGACTTGGCGGCTTGCCGAAGCGCGCTGCAGACCGACTGCAATGTGAAATCCAGAGATTCACGAGGAATGCCGTCGACGAAGGGGCGCACGGCCCATCCAAGGCCGGGGGGAATTGCGCGCGTGAGCGACAGCGTCTCGATCTCCAGGTAAAGGCCTCCGTCCTGCTCCGCATAGCTCCACCAGGTGTCCATGCGCCAGAGGAAGCCGTGCTGGCTGGCCGGCGGCAACGCGCGGCCGTCATCGTCAAGCTCCGCGATCCGGGTGCTGCGCGAAAGGCTGCTTCCGTGGCGAGCATCGAGCCGCGTGAACGTGACCTCATATGCCGCGTCCATCGTGACCGTGATCACGTTGTGCTGGCGGAAGCGCAGGCAGACCTGGTACCGGTCACCGTCGTGCGCCAGGACTCTGGCCTCCAGCACCTGCGGAGGAAAGCGCTGCGGGTAAGCCGGGAAATCGCGGAGCAGATGCTCGAATTCCGCGGCTGTTGCGCCGGGCTCAAAGACGGTTCCTCTCCAGTGGTGCAACAGAGCGCCGGGCAGATCAGCGCCGGCGGGCGGCGTGAGTTGCTCGATGACCTGCTCACCCCGCCGCAAGCGGACTTCATCTTGTGCATCCGCGATGGAAGGACCGAGAAAATGGTCCGCCGAGCGGTGCTGGTCCGTCAGGCGAGACTGGATGGCGGAGCTGCAGGCGTCGAACGCCGAGACAGCGGCAGGAGTGGGCCCTGCCGCCCGAGAAGTCGCAGGAAGGAGAAAAATCTGGAGTCCGACGACCACCAAATTGGATTTGCGAGAGGGCCGGCAATACCGAGTCATGGGCATCACTTTGCCTGCGCGGCGGGGTCGAATCAATGCAGGGAACCTCACCGGGCGGACGTTTGTTCCTCACGGTGCAAATCTTTGAATTGCCGGGGCTTGCCGGGAGTTATCCGCGGCGGGATTCAGCCTGCCCACCCGCTCATTCGTCTACACTCGCAACAGACATGGCCGATACAGTTCCCGAAACGGCGCTGCGCTATCGCTTCGGCGTTTTCGAGGCCGACGCGACGACAGGAGAACTGCGCCGCCAGGGAATTCGGGTCAGGCTGAACGCTCAGCCGTTTCAGGTGCTGCTCATGCTGCTCAACCGCCCTGGCGAACTGATTACGCGGGAAGAGATTTCCCGCGAATTGTGGCCGGAGGGAACGTTTGTCGATGCTGAGCACGGCGTCAATTCTGCTATCAATCGCATCCGCGACGCGCTGGGCGACTCAGCAATCAGCCCGCGTTTCATTGAGACCCTCGCCCGGCGGGGCTATCGGTTTGTCGCTCCGCTGCAACGGATCGGCTCCGCGGATCCCGGTCGGATCCCTGGGCCAGCGGAGCCTGTCGCAGAAGTGTTGATCGCTGAACCACCGCAGAGGGCATTCGATGCGGCGGCGATTCATGAGCGCGGAGTCCGCCCTGGCCCGCGACTCCGCATCTTGGCATCTCCGCAGGAGTTGCCGCACATCTCGTGGCCGGTTGCGCAGACGCTCTTTCTTCTGCTGCAGGCGATGTATCTCAGTTTCTATGTTGGCGCGCTGGCGAACCTTACTGAGATTCAGGAACTGATTGCGCCCCTGCCGCGCCCCTCTCTCATTCTCGTCGTCCTGATTGGAACGGCGGCTCTGCTCATTCCCGTCCGCGCCTTTGTGCTTTGTGCTGTCCTCTTCCGCGCTCCGCGTGTACGGGAAAAAATCCTGACCCTCTGGCGATTCCTGCTTCCGGTCGACGAACTGTGGTCGCTCTCGCCGTTCCTTCTGCTGCACCACATCGACTTCGGACTGGCGCTGGCCTGCACCGCCCTGCTGGTCTGGGCGCCGTTCGTCCAGCGATCGCTCGTGCTGATGGGAGCGGGAGGCACGGAGCGCGAATTCTCGGCAACCGCGCGCTGAACGAGAGTGGACCATCGAATGACCGTCTGCCTGCTCACAACGCCAGACGCTTTTGCTTATTTTCCGTTCTTCGATGCAACGGATTTGGGCGGGTTTGCCGCGGGATGGGCCGGGGCAGAACTGACTGGCGGCAGGTCGTAGATCTCGATTGCGCCGTGGCGGAGCACGGCGAAACGCTTACCGTCGGGGGACAGCGCCACGTTCTGGCCCGCCGTCAGCACCGGGGTCGCGTCCCTGACCAGGACGAGTTTGCCGGAAGCTGTGTCGTAGACGCCGACGAGTTGTTGGGAAATATCCTCCGGATCGAGCGAGTCGAAGACGCTGATGGGGCGGGACACTTCATCCGATTCATAGGCGAAGCGGCTGCCGTTTTCCGCTGAGGTAAACCATCCCCAGACGTACTTATTGAGCCACCGCTCTTGCCAAAGCTCACCGGACGCCGTGGAGACGGCGACCACCGGACGGTCGTCGGCATCCTCGTAGCAACCGATGATCAGGGCCACGGTCGCGCTGACTGGCTGCACGGTCGGACGGCAGTTGGACTTGACCTCGCCAAAGATCTTCGGTTCGCCCTGCAGGGGCACATCACGAACCACCCAGGAGGCCTCCTGTTTGCCCTCCATAACATCGGCGATCCCGTCGCCCATGAGCGGCACATGGACAGGAGCATCGGCTTCACGGATGACGCTTGCCGACTTCGATCCGGCTTCCAGGACCTCCACTTTTACGGGATGCCGTACCTCCGGCACTCCGGGCATCGTGATCGGAGGCGGCATTTTCCCCGGATCGTCCCTTTCCACCAGCACGCATTTGCGATCCGGAGAGATCTCGACGTTCTCAAGCGGGGTATCGAAGGAGAGATAGGGCTGAAGCGTGAGCTCGGTATTCGTCACAAACAGCGTGTCGCGCACACGCACAAGGAATTCTCCGTCGGCAAAAGGCCACAGATACTGCAGGCGGTCATGCATGCGCCATTCCGTCTGGCGGACGGTATTTCCGGTGCGCAGATCCAGCACGACAGCGCGAATCTGCTGATCCTCATCACCATCGCGGTCACTGGGCAGACGTCGCAGGAGGCCGCCCATGCGAAAAGTGAAGAGCAGGTGATCGTCGTCGAAAAATCCAAGAGACGCGGAAGACAGCCGGTAGCTGAGGTAGAACGCGGTGGGTGGGGTGTAGCCCAGAGGCGCCACCGGAATTGCAACAGCCGGCCGCGGTTCAGCAGCGGCCTGCGTGGCGTGCTGCGTGGCGTGCGTTGCAGGGGGGGGCGGCTTCTGTGCAGCGCACAGGAGCACACCCATAGTCCCCACGATTCCCGCTACTGCCGCTACCGAGCGTGTCATCGTATCCTGTGATCATTTTCTGACCTGGTCCGGCATGCAGGCAAATCACGAGCAAAGACCAGTGGTACCGTCTGGCTGCCCCTCAGGGAATTCGATTTGACGTGATCCGGCATTGTGCGTATAAAACGTTGATCGGAAGGATACATTGGAAACGCCGGCTCCGAAGTGCGGCGAATTCAGCGCAGAATCGATTATGGCTCGCATGCACGAAGGTCGCGAAACAACCACGGCTCGCCGCACCCCGCGTCCAACCGCCGCCAGTTCCCGCTCCGGGTCCGGCAGCGCCCAGCAGCGTCTGCTCCAGGACTATCAGGGCGCTCTGCAGCTGATGCAGGATGGAAAATTTGAGAAGGCACGCGTGCTGCTTGAAAAGATTGTGCCTGACGCTCCACCGGAACTTCTGGAAAGGGCACGCATTTATCTGGCGGTATGCGAACGAAATAGCCGATCGGCGGAACTCACATTCAGCACCCCCGAAGAACAGTATGACTACGCTGTCTCCCTGCTCAACAGCGGCGCGTACGAGGATGCGCGCGACCAGTTTGAGGCGATTCTCGGCAGGGCCCCCCGCGCAGACTTCGCCCACTACGGCATGGCCCTGCTGAACAGCATGACGGGGCAGGCCGAGGAAGCTTTGGAACACCTGGGTCGCGCTATCGAAATTAATCCCGCCAACCGCATTCAGGCGCGCAGCGATCCTGATTTCGTCGATATGGCCGACGATCCCCGCTTCACTGAATTGCTGTACCCCGAGATGATCTGATTCGACCGGGTTTGCCGGGTTTAAACTCATAGGTATTGTCGAACACCGCGTCCGTGAGCCCATCCGCCGCGAAAGCCAGTCGAGCGCCCCGCGCTGGAATCGATGACCCTGGGGTGCCGGGGAGCGAGGCTGCCGCGCCTGACGCAGATGCGCAGACGTCTCCCGGGTTACGCGTGGTGGCCATCGGCGGCGGCACGGGGCTTTCGACCCTGCTGCGGGGCCTCAAGTTCCGCGTCCCGCATGGCGCCGGGATGCTGGAGGTTCCCGCGCGCGCTCCACTGATCGCGGATCTGTCTGCGGTTGTTACCGTCACCGATGACGGCGGATCGAGTGGACGCCTGCGCCGCGACTTCAACATGCTGCCCCCCGGCGATCTGCGCAACTGCATGGTGGCGCTCTCTGAGGACGAACGCCTTATTTCGCGGCTCTTCCGCCATCGCTTTAAGGCGGGTGGCGAGCTGGGCGGCCATAACTTCGGCAATTTGTTCATTGCCGCTCTTACCGATATGACCGGCGACTTCGGCCAGGCGATCAAACTCGCCGCAGAAATCCTGGCCACCCGCGGGCACATCTACCCCGCGACGCAAAGCAACGTGACCCTGGCTGCGCGCATGGAGGACGGCTCGGTGGTACGCGGGGAGACGAAAATCACCGCCAGCCACCAGCGAATCGTGGAACTGACGCTTGATCCGCCCGATCCGCCGCCTCCGCCGGAAACGCTTGGCGCCATCGAGGCGGCGGATATCATCACCGTCGGCCCGGGATCGCTCTATACAAGCATTGTGACCAATTTGCTGGTGCGCGGGATCTCCGAGGCGCTGGGGACGGCGCGCGCCACCCGCGTCTTTATTTGCAACCTGATGACTCAGGCGAACGAGAGCCTGCACCTGACCGCATCGCAGCACGTAGAACGCATCTACGAGCACGCCGGGCGGCCGATATTCGACTACGCCGTCCTGAATACGGCTCCGGTGTCAGCGGCGCTGCGCGAGCGCTATGCCGCCGAGGGCGCAGAGGCGACTATCGCCGACATCGAACGGATCGAGGCGCTGGGCGTCCGATGCGTAACGGGAAATTTTGCCGAGGAAGGCGACGTGCTGCGTCACGCCGCCGACCGCGTGACCGATGCGGTGCTTGCCCTGCCGCTCCGCAGAGGAGCCGCGGCTGCGGCTTCCGCTTAGGCTACAGCGACTCCGTGTTCCGGCCCGAACGACTTTCTGACGACGCAGCAACTTCGTCATCTAACTCGTCGACCTCTGATTCAGCCATGCCGACGTCACCATCAGCGAGCAGTCCCAGCGCCTGGCGCTCAAACAGCCGCCGGTAAATACCGCCCGGGATGCGCACCAGTTCCTCGTGCTTTCCTTCCTCGACAATCTCGCCGGCCTCGAACACCAGAATGCGGTCGAGCATGCGCACTGTCGACAAACGATGGGCGATGACGATAGCAGTGCGGCCGGCGATCAGCCGCTCCATCGCTTCCTGAATGAGCGCTTCGGACTCGGAATCAAGGCTCGAAGTCGCTTCATCGAGCACCAGCACCGGGGTGTTCGCTAGGAAGGCGCGCGCCAGCGCCACCCTCTGGCGCTCGCCGCCGGAGAGCTTGACGCCGCGCTCGCCCACAAGCGTGGCGTAGGCTTTGGCCTGCGCTCGGATAAAGTCGTGCGCATTGGCCAGCCGCGCCGCTTGCTCGATTTCATGCTGCCGGGCATGCGGGCGGCCATACGCGATGTTCTCCGCCAGCGACCGGTGAAAGAGAATCGGCTCCTGCGGCACCAGAGCCAGTTGCGCGCGCAGCGACTCCTGCGTGCATCCGGCGATGTCCTGACCGTCGACAAGGATACGGC
>JBARMS010000253.1:0-85568 GCA_049802575.1 Acidobacteriaceae bacterium
ATGAAAGCCCAATTCAGAAACTCCGGTGTGGACGGAGATCCCCAGAAGGAGACACCGTCGATTGAGATGCCGCTGTTCTCCAAATAGATCGCGTTCGTTAAGAGCGGGCGCGCCATCTCCGGCGCCATCTGAAAATAGCGGTCATGATTGCCGGCGCAGACGACGCGGTGCGGGAAACTCTGTTCACCCAGCCAAGTATTAAAAGAGAAAATGTCCTCCACGTCGAAGCCTGAATTCATAAAGTCGCCCGCATGGACCAGCAAATCGCCTTCGGGAAGACCTTGAATCCGATTGTGAAGACCGTGTGTATCGGAAATTACGACCAATCGCATCCATTTACCTCACAACTCAGGTGGATCGTGCCGCGTCCGTCGCCCAACGCGAATCACGGATGCTCGGCCGAACCGCCGAACACTGAGCCGCCCAGATGGCACCTCAGCTCAGTCAATCACATAGCGGCTAGATTTGATCTTGATCTCCCAGGAATTCTGTTGCCTGAACTGCGGGTTTGAATCTGATTTCGCACCCCATCAGCCGGACTCCATCGGCAAACCGCTGTATGTTCTGATGGTGCACGATTGCCCCAGCACAGAGGCCGTAGATTGATGTCTTGGCCTCCGGTTTTTGGGTTGGTAGATCCGAACCTCATTTGGGGTTGGACCCTCAATCGCCGATCACTAGCCCAAGGATTCGCAGGGCTTCGAGCAAGTCCGGATCGTCTTCCGCCACTCTCCGCGAGTTCGGCTGATGAATAGGGAACCGATCCGGCATTGTCCAGTCCTCGAAGATTGCCCAGTTCCCAATCGAGTGGCCGTAGCGGGAGTGGTAGAAGGCTCCTGCATATCCGAGCTCGAATGCGATCCGGCCAGCCCGCTGTGTCAATAGGCGGGGCTCAGCCCGTTCAAGCGAACTCAGGTCGATGTCCTCCATCCCAAGTTTCATCGCAGTCCCGGCCAGCGCTAATCTGAGATGACTGACCCATGCGAGGGCATAGATGTCCGCATATTCGCCTTCGACATTTGCGCTGCCAATGCAGCGGCCTTTGATCCATGCTTTGTGAACCGTGCCGAACGCCGTAAAGTCGTCTTCGCCGTTCTCCATGAGTGCCAGGTCTGCGACGAAAAAGACATCTACGCGGAAACGCGCAAGGGTTTCAATGAAGCATCCCAGCCGTTGCGAAGACGCATACAGAACCCTGTACACACCCGCCGGATCGTCGAAACGGTTGCCGAAGGTTCGGTCTTCCTTGGCATAGGCCCAATCAGGAACCGCCCACGCATCGTCATCTCGACCGACGCGGAAAAGCGGCCCCGATGGCCGCTTCGCTTCAAGATCCATCGAATTCGCTCCTAACCGCCGACGAGGAAAGCTCGCGCGGCTCCCATGATCTCCGGCGCCACGGTCTCGAGATCGTTTTCCCTCATGAGCCGAAGTGGGACGCGGTCGCCGAGTTCAGGGTTCAGCCCGGTCAGCCAGGATTGGATCACGGTGGGATCTTCCTTTTCGGCGAGCATCCGGACCAGTTGGAAGGCGAACCGCAAACGCTGTTCGGCATCCCCGTAAAGCTCGCTTCCATTCATCCACCGATCGACGGCACGCACGTCCCGGACACCGCCAACGTAGGCCGTCAGCTTGCGCCCAATGAGGCCGACGAGCTGCTTAACGATCTTCGGGATGGGGAGGCGAAGCGCTTCACGATGCGCCGCAAGATCAGGACGAGATGCGGGAACGGTTGCCAATGGAAGCCTCCTGCAAATCGAAATATACACCGTTTCACATCTAAAAAACAACTTAATTACACATAAATACCGCAGCACCTTGCGGGCCGGGGTCGTGCCGTCGCGCGGAACAAGTCCGCTCTCTGAATAGCTAATCTAGATAACTGAAAAATAACGGTTTGCTTTTTTCGGACGTGGGCTCATCACGTTTCAAAGTCAATGAAGCTATCTAGCTGATTGGGAAGGACTTATTGATGGCAATGCTATTCGCTTTTCCTGCGCTTTTCGTCCGTAAATTATTGAAAATAAACAAGTTATTGGTGGAGGCGGCGGGAGTCGAACCCGCGTCCGAAACCGTTGTCAACCCAGAGACTCCATGCTCAGTCGGATTCCAAAGTTTCGCTTCCGGCGCTTAGAACCGACAAGAAACGCCGAAAACTAGTCCGATGATCTCGCCGGCGGCCCACGGACCGAGGGTCGCCAGCCAGCCCCCTGTGCGACGTCCTTTTCCGGCCCGAGGGCGAAGCCGAAGAGAACGGCAGTCTAACTAATTAGGCTGCGTATGCCAGCTGATTGGTGTTGGCAATTATGGTTTTCCAGGCGATTACGGGTGCCCAGACCCCGGCATGCCTCTGTGCCGCAAGCGATCCCGTCGAAACCGTGACGCCCCCAGGCTGCAGGGAGGATCCCCTTTGGTACATCTCATTATCTCACTGAAATGAGATCACTCCCCGCGCGCCAGCGATGCGATCCAGCCGCTCTAGCTATTTCCCCGAACGTATTCGCGCAGCTTTTTGTTCACTTCCGCCGCCTGCTGTACGCCGTTGTCGAGCATTTGACGCCATTTCTTCGCGTCCTCGTCCAGGGGCAGGGTGCCCAGCAGAAAGCTGGTCTGCAGCACGATCTCGAGCGCGTTGCTCAGGTCGTGCGAGAGGCGGCGAATCTCTTTGGCTTGTTCTTCGGGGATGGGCCGGGTTTGCGAAGCTGTCGTCATCAGGGGAGGCTCTCCGACCCCCAGAATATCGTGCTCACGCCGATAACGGCGGGTTTTGCAACGACTGGATGCCTTTGTAACACCAGGAGTTGCAGCGCGTCCAGCGGGCGAGGGACCGCTCGCAGGACACCGCGGAATACGGTAGAATCGGAACACTGCCCGTTTGGCGTGCCCGCACTCGACCGATGTTGGTCGATGAGGAACATGGCGCCGCGCCGAATTTCTCCGTGCCGAAGTGGCGGAATTGGCAGACGCGCATGGTTCAGGTCCATGTACCCGCAAGGGTGTGGGGGTTCGAGTCCCTTCTTCGGCACCAGACTTTTAGAATCAAAGGTTTAGGATTTCTTCCTAAGAAAAGCCAGCGGTAACGCTCAGTTTTCCTCATTTTTCGGTATTAGCCGAGAGGAGAACTTTGAAACCAGTGGCAAGCCCAGGTACAGTACCAAACCTTACTCTCAGTCAGGACGCACGCCTTTACAAGTACGTCCGTCTCCCGAGCGGCTGGAAATACCTCCGTGCGGACTACAGTGAAAATTTCGGCCTGAAGCCGCATTCCGTCTTCCTGCCCAAGACGAGCACCCCCACGATTGTTGAAGGCGGCAAGTACGTCGCCAGCGACGGCGGCAAGAGCCGAGGACTCGGGCGGGAGATGTCATCGCGGGCGAGACGCACTGCGGCGATGATGGCGGCGGCGATGACCAGCGTGGAGGCGAAACGGTCGCGCTGACGCTCTTCGGCCTCTCTGGCGTTGGCCCTCTTCATTTCGCCCATGCGGTACAGTGTACGGCGAATGGAAGGCGAAAGCATCTACAGCTTCATTTGCAAGGCATTAACGAGGTTTAGCTCACGCCCAAAATCCACCATTCAATCTTGGCGATGCCGCGTTCTTCCGCCGTTAGGCTTGGATTGAAAAATCCGCTCAGAGAGCCGCTGCGGTCTGCCCGTTGCAGCCATGCTGCCGCAGAATACGCAGCTTGCTCATCGCCGTCGCGGTCAGCCCTCGGGAACCGCTGCATCCACAACGCCGGGTAGACCTCCGCCACGACCGAGTTGCATTCGGGAATCTCCCATCCGTCGAACGGCCAGAAGTGAATCGGGCGTTTGCACTGCTTTCTCAGATAGAAGAGCCACGGCAGACCGGCGTGGGTCGATGTGGCGACCTCGCCCTGAACACCGAACCCGAGAACCGACTTTGCCGTAGGCGTCCATGTCTCCGTCACGCGGAGCCAGCTTCGCTCCCCTGTCCGTTTCAGACCGCTCCCCGTGGGGCGGTCTCGAAGGAAGCACACGTAGGTGCTCGGATCAATCCGGCAGCGTTCACGTCGGCCCCGCTGGGTGTGAACGGAACTGTTCCTCAGAATTACTTCCGGGGCTACGGAATGAGCCAGTGGAATATGGCCATCCGTCGCGATTTTCCTCTCTATGAGCGGGCCCATCTGCAGTTCCGCACCGAAGCGTTCAACCTGTTCAATCACGCCAATTTTGGGGCAATCGACGATTATCTCCCCGACCTGACCTTCGGTCAGGCAACGGACAGCCTGGCCGCGGCGCTCACTCCCGGGGCGAGTTCCTCGCAATATCAGTCGGGCGGACCGCGGGAGCTGCAGATGTCGCTGAAGGTGCTGTTCTAAGCACCGAAAGCGCCGACATCCGGCGGATGGGCCGGCCGGAAAATGGCCGGCCGGAGGAACGAGATGAAAATTCGGTCGTACGCCGGGATGGTTTTGCTGGCGGTGGGCCTGATGCCCGGCGGGCTGCTGGGCGCTCCCGGCAAGAAAGGCGTGGGCGAATACGATCAGCCGCACGGGGCGGCGACGCTGGCGCAGCTAGGGGTCGCCTGGTACTACGACTGGAAGCCGCGTCCAGATGTTGCTCATGCACCTGCGGGCGTGCAGTTCATACCTATGATCTGGGGCGAGCAGAACCTGAATCCTGCCGACCTCAAGGCTGCGAAGGACGCCGGCGCCGGTATTGTCCTCGGCTTTAACGAGCCGAACGAGAAGAGCCAGTCACACATGACGGTACAGGAGGCGCTGCATGCGTGGCCGCAGCTGGAAGCTTTGCAGTTGCGGCTGGGCAGTCCAGCCCCGGGTACCGGGGACGACGTGAAGCCGGATGGGTGGCTGGCGCAGTTTATGGCGGGAGCCAGGGCAAGAGGGTATCACGTGGACTTTATCTGTATTCATCCCTACCAGTCGAGCTTCGATCCGGGACAGGCCACGAACGAACTGATCCGGGAAGTGACGACGGTTCACAACATGTACCACCGGCCCATTTGGGTGACCGAATATGCAATGGCGCAGTGGGGTCCGCCACAGAAAACTCCGAGCGCGGCTGTCCAGGCCGAATTTATCCGGAAGTCGACAGCAGCGCTGGAGAAGCTGCCTTTTGTGGAGAGATATGCATGGTATGGAGATGTGCCGCGCCAGCCGACATTCTCGACCGATCGGACCGACGGCACGCCAACCGCTGTCGGCAAGGCCTGGAGCGAGGCGCAAGCAAAATAAGGCGCCGGGGAGACGGCTGATGCGACTGGACTCGGCATTGCCAGGGACCCCGTTCGAGGCAAAGAGCCATCTCAATCGACACCAGATTGGTAACGGGAGGCCGGCTGCTCCGATCTCCCGGAACTGCCCGTGAGGGGCGGAAGCGCGTCGTGAGCGCATTGCGAAGCGTCCGGTTGGAGAGCTTTCCGTTGCCGCAAGGATAGAATCAGGGCATCTTCCCGGAAGACTGGTCGAGCGTGCGTCCTGAACTGGAAAAGGCTATTACGCTGTTGCGCCAGGGAGATGAGCACAGCGTCCAGAATGCAATTGAGTCACTACAGCGTGTTCTGCTCTCCTTCGGCATCAAGGTGTGTGGACAACGCGAGGATGCCGAAGACACGGCTCAGGAAGTACTGCTGAAGGCACTTC
Source organism: Acidobacteriaceae bacterium (assembly GCA_049802575.1). GTDB lineage: Bacteria > Acidobacteriota > Terriglobia > Terriglobales > Acidobacteriaceae > Palsa-343. Next base: position 5,628 of record JBARMS010000253.1, read on the forward strand.
CCCATCTGGCGAAACTGGAGGATCCGCAGGCGCTGTCGGCGTGGCTCTACACCGCCGCAAAAAATCGCTGCCTGCAGGGGCGGAGAACGGCGACATACCGCAGGACGGTGGCACTTGCTGACCTGGTTCCGGATGAGGCAGAGCTGGAGGCGTTGATGCTGGCCGATCAGGCTGCAAGCCCGGAAGATCAGGCGGTGCGAAGTCAGGATCATCTGAGACTACATAAGGCTGTGTTGGCTTTGCCGACGCAGTATCGGATCGTCCTGGTACTGCACGACATGGAAGAGCTGGACACCGATCTCGTGGCCAAAATACTGTGCGTTCAGCCTGGAACGGTGCGGGTTCGGCTGCACCGGGCGCGGCTGCTGGTACGGCAGGAGATGGCAAAACTGCCGGGGCACGATCCGGAGCCGCATCGGCGAAAGAAAGCGACCGCCAAACCTCCGGCGCAATGCCGCGATATCTTTGCGAATCTTTCCGAATATCTTGACGGCCAGATGGCGCCGGACAGTTGTGAGCGCCTGCGACGACATATCGAGGCCTGTCCCGCGTGTGTCGCGTTCATTGAAGATCTGAAGCGGGCGATCGACTGCTGTCGCGCTCTCGATGTGTCCCCGGACGCCGAAGCCAGACCCGTTTTGCGCCGGCTTTTGACCGAAGAATACTTTCGCCTGAAGAATTCCGCTCAAAATCTGTAACGCTCGGCAGGATTGCGGCGTTTAGGGGATTAGAAGCACCCGAAACGGCCGCTGCGTCCGCCAACAGTCTCCGCACTTCCGCGGATCCCTGACCTGTGGCGGTGGCCCCGGGGGACGAGGCGTACGGGGATGAGCAGAGACCGCTGGAAATATTGGTTGGTAAGTTTGCTGCCGGCATTGCTGGTAGCGGCCGCTGCAGCACAGGCGCCGTCGCTGACGCTGCGTGAGGCGATTGATCAGGCGCTGGGTCAGAATCCACAAGTAGCCATTGCGAAAGCCGATGTGCAGGCCGCGATCGCAGATACTGCGATGGCCGGCACCGCGCTGCTGCCGCGGCTCAACTTCACGGAGGACCTTTCGCGCGGGAACGATCCGGTCTACGTGTTCGGTACCAAGCTGCGCCAGCAGCGCTTCACGCAAAGCGATTTCTCTTTGGATTCGCTGAATCGGCCAACCCCCACAGGCAATTTTGCGACGCGGCTGAGCGGGCAGTGGATGCTCTTCAACTGGTTCGAGACGAAGCGACAGATCCAGGCTGCAAAGCTGGAAACCGCCAGCGCGACATCGATGGCTGGAGCCGTCGACCAGGGCGTGGTCTTTCAGGTCGTCGAGGCCTACCAGGCTGTCCTTTACGCACAGCGGCAACTCGCGGTCGCGCAGCACGAGCAGCAGACGGCCGAAGCCCTGCTGCAGGATGCACAGACGCGCGTGAAGGCGGGGCTGGCGATTGATTCGGACCTGCTGGGAGCGGAGGTCAATCTGTCGGTACGCCAGCAGGAAACGATCGCAGAGCAGGGCGCGGTGGAGACGGCCTGGGCGGAGCTCGAAGCGGCAATGGGAAGCACGATGGATGTTCACCCCGAGCTGAAGCCGATTGAGGCGAAGAACTATCCCGAGGGCAACCTGGCGGAAGACTTTGCCGCCGCCGTGAAGGCGAGACCGGATCTGAAGGCGCTGGACCAGCAGCGGGCCGCGCAGCAACAGGCTGTGAAGGCCGCGCGCTGCGACTTTTTCCCGCAGGCAAGCGCCTACGGTAACTGGGAAATGGACCGGCAGACCTTTGCCGGCGACGGAGGCAACAACTGGGTGGCCGGGGCGCGGCTGAACCTGGACATTCTGCCTCTGGCCAGAAGGGCGCATCTGGAACTGGCCAAGGCAGCAGAGCAGAAAGCGGCCGCGGAGGAGCGGGGGCAGGAGCAGCAGATTCGCCTGGCGGTGAGCCGCGCGTTTACCGATCATGCGACCGCCGAGCGCATGGTGGCGACGGCGCGGGCTGCGATGGATGAGTCGAGCGAGAGCCTGCGCATCCTGCGCAACCGCTACGATGCCGGTCTGGCCACGATGACCGATCTGCTGCTCGCCGAAGATGCGCAGCGGCAGAGCCAGAACAACTATTGGCGCGCCGCCTATGGAAACACCGTGGCCTATGCCGGACTGTTGTATGCCACCGGCCAACTCACACCCGATTCCGCGGAGAACCTGCAATGAAACGCGCTCTGTCCTTGTCTCTTGTTCTCACTCCGGTGCTGTTGGTGGGCTGTTCGCAGGGCGGCAATCCCACCCCCGCGACGCCGCCGACGGTACAGGCTGCCCTGGTCCGGAGTGTCTCCGCGCAGATGCCGCAGATCATCCGGAGCACGGGAACGGTGCACGCGAAGGAGACAGCCGTGATCTCCGCGCAGATTCCCGGACGAATCCGCCAGGTGCTGGTCGAGGCCGGCGATCGCGTCCGCGCCGGACAGCTGCTGGTGACTCTGGACGATGCGGCGATGCAGTCGTCGCTCGATCAGGCGACCGCCGGCGAAGCCGCCGCCCGGAAGCAGCAGATGGCGGCGCAAACGCAGGCTTCCCTCGCGGCCGAGACGCTGGCCCGGTACCAGATGCTGCAGGCGCAGAAGAGCGTGAGTCCGCAGGAATTTGACGAAGTGCAGAAGCGTTCTGAGGCCGCACAGTTGCAGGTCGCCGCCTATGCTGCCGAGAGCCAGCAGGCGAAAGCGGCGGCGGCTGGCGCGCGCACGCAGCTTGGTTATACGACGCTGCAGGCTCCGTTCGCCGGTCTTGTGACTGCGCGTATGGCAGACCCTGGATCGCAGGCTGCGCCGGGCATGGAGCTCCTGCAGATCGATCGCGATGGGCCCCTGCAGGTCTACACCGCCGTCGATGAGTCACTGATCGGCTCGATTCATGGGGGTATGAAACTTCCCGTAACGGTGGAGGACATCGATGCGGCCAACCTGAACGGCACCGTCGCCGAGATCGTTCCCGCCGCCGATCCCGCCAGCCGCAGCTTCCTCGTTCAGCTCGATCTTCCGCCCGTGAAGGGCCTGCGTGCTGGCATGTACGCCACCTTGAATTTCCAGGGCGCGATGCGAGCAACTATCCTCGTGCCGCAGTCGGCGGTGACGATGCGGGGATCGCTTGCCTGCGTGTATGTACTCGATCAGGACGGCGTTGCGCAACTCCGCTACCTGACCCTCGGCAACCAGCAAGGCGATCAGGTGGAAATTCTTTCCGGCCTGGCTGCGGGCGAGTCGCTGGTGAACCACCCCGGCGATCGCGACCTGGCCGGCAAGCGCGTCGAGTCCACAAACGGGACGCAGCCATGAAACAGGAATCCCAAAAGCAGGGCCTGGACGCGCAAGGCATTGCCGGTCTGCTGGCCCGCGCGTTCATCAACTCGAAGCTGACGCCGTTGATCATCGCCGGCTCCCTGGCCCTGGGGCTGTTCGCGGTGCTCGCCATCCCGCGCGAAGAAGAGCCGCAGATCCTGGTGCCCATGCTCGACGTGACGACCGCCATGCCCGGCGCTTCTCCGCAGGAGGTCGAGCAGCGCGTCACCAATCCCATCGAAAGCCTGATGCACGAAATTCCCGGCGTCGAGTACGTCTACTCCATCTCGAGTCCGGGACAAAGCCTGGTCATCGTGCGCTTCCTCGTCGGCACTTCGCAGGAGGATGCGCTGATCAAGGTCTACAGCAAAATTTACTCGAACGCCGACCGCATGCCGCAGGGCGCCTCCCAGCCGATGGTCAAGGCGCGCTCTATCGACGACGTTCCCATCCTCGCGCTGACTCTGTGGGGTCAGCACTACAACGGCTATCAGCTCCGTCAGATGGCCGACGAGGTCCAGCACACCATCCGGCAGGTTCCCGATGTATCCGAGACGACGGTCATCGGCGGCCAGCCCCGCGCAATGCGCATCCTGCTGGACAGCGCGAAGCTGGCTGCCTTCGGCTTTTCTCCCGATGATGTTGTAAGCCGGCTGCAGACCGCCAACGCGCGCACCCAGGCGGGCGAATTCGCCGAGGGAAATCAGGAGATTCGGGTCGACGCCGGCAACCTGTTCCGCGACCAGCAGGATCTTGAAGGTGTCGTGCTGGGCGTCTCCGGCGGACGGCCCGTCTATCTTCGCGACGTTGCCGATCGCGTCGTCGACGGCCCCGCCGATCCTGAGGACTACGTTCTGCTCGGAGCCACCGCGGCGCAGGCCGGCGGCGGGCCCGCCCGGGAATATCCCGCGGTCACGATCACGGTTGCCAAGCGCAAGGGCACCAACGCCACCGACATCGCCAACGCCGTGCTGGCGCGTGTGCACGAGATGAAAGGCATCACCCTCCCCTCCGATCTCGCTCTCACCACCACGCGCAACTACGGCGCTACCGCGAAGGAAAAATCCGACACGCTGCTCAGGCATCTGCTGCTGGCCACGCTGTCGGTTACATTTCTGGTCGCGCTCTTTCTGGGCTGGCGGGAATCCGGCGTGGTCCTGCTGGCCATTCCCGTCACCCTCGCGCTGACCCTCGCCGTCTTTTATCTGCTGGGATACACCATCAACCGCGTCACCCTCTTCGCCCTGATCTTCAGCATCGGCATCCTCGTCGACGATGCGATTGTGGTCGTCGAAAACATGGTGCGGCATTTCCGCATGCCCATCCACCGCGGCCGGCCGCTCAGCGAAGTCGCGGTCGAAGCCGTAGCCGAAGTGGGCAACCCCACCATTCTCGCCACCTTCGCCGTCATCGCCGCCATTCTGCCTATGGCTTTCGTGCGCGGCCTCATGGGACCGTACATGCGCCCGATTCCGGTCGGCGCTTCGCTGGCCATGCTCTTTTCTCTCGCCGTGGCCTTCGTTGTCTCGCCATGGGCGGCGCTGCGCCTGCTGGGCCGCAAACACCTGGCCGGCGCGCATACGCTCACTCCGGAAAAGGAAGGCGCGCTGACCCGCATCTACCGCCGCGCCATGCAGCCGCTGATGAGGTGTGCGCGCAATCGCTGGATCTTTCTCGGCGTGGTGGCGCTGCTGCTGGTGCTCGCCTGCGCCCTCGTACCGATGAAGGCCGTGCTCGTCAAAATGCTGCCCTTCGACAACAAGAGTGAGTTCCAGGTGATTGTCAACATGCCGGACGGCACGCCGCTGGAGCAGACGACGCAGGTAGCCCAGGCGCTGGGCGCGTATCTCAGCCGGCAGCCGGAGGTCGAGAATTATCAGATCTACGCCGGGACGTCCGGCCCCTTTAACTTCAACGGCCTCGTCCGCCACTACTATTTGCGCCGCCAGCCCAACCAGGCTGATATCCAGGTGAACCTGCTGCCCGCCGACCAGCGCAGTGTGCAGAGTCACGGCATTGCGCGGCGCCTGCGGCCGGAGCTTGACCGGATCGGCAATACCTGGGGCGCGCGCCTCCAGGTCTCAGAGGTCCCGCCTGGGCCGCCGGTATTGCAGACGCTGGTCGCTGTAGTCTACGGACCCAGCCTCGACGGTCAGGTCGAGGCCGCCCGTGACGTTCAACAAATTTTCCAGCAGACGGCCGGGGTCGTCGACACCGACTGGTACATGCAGGACCCGCAGCAGCAGCTCAGCTTCCGCGTCGATGAAGCCAGGGCCGCGCTCCATGGAATCCCGGTCGCCGAGGTCGCGCGGACGCTGACGCTCGCGACTTCCGGCGCGCAGGCTGGCTTGCTCCATGTGCCGGACGCACGCGAAGCGGTGCCTGCCGCAGTCGAATTCGATCGGCCGGAGCGGTCCTCTGAGCAGGGTCTTGAAAGCATTCGCCTGCGCGGTGCCGACGGCAGCATGGTTTCGCTGCGCGAGCTGGTTGTGGTGGAGCACACAACTCTTCAACCCGACATCTACCACAAGAACCTCAAGCGCGTGATCTATGTTACCGGCGATGTGGCGGGGGCGGAGGAGAGCCCCGTCTACGCCATCCTGAAAATGAATCGCGCGCTCGACCGGCTGAAGCTGCCCGATGGCTGCTCGCTCGCCCGCTACAACTCCGTCCAGCCCGAGTCCACCGACCGCTACTCGATGAAGTGGGATGGCGAGTGGCAGATCACCATTGAGGTCTTTCGCGACCTCGGCCTCGCCTTCGCCGCCGTGCTCATCCTGATTTACGTGCTGGTGGTGGGGTGGTTTAAATCGTTCACCGTGCCGCTGGCCATCATGATCCCGATCCCGCTGACGCTGGTCGGCATTCTTCCTGCGCACGCCATCCTGGGCGCTTTCTTCACCGCCACGTCGATGATCGGCTTCATCGCCGGAGCCGGCATCATCGTGCGCAATTCCATCATCGTCGTCGACTTCATCGAGCTGCGCCGCCGCGAGGGAATGCCGCTGGCCGAGGCTGTCATCGATGCCGGCGCGGTACGGCTGCGGCCGGTTCTGCTCACGGCCGGCGGCGTCATCATCGGCGCCAGCGTCATCCTCAGCGACCCCATCTTCCAGGGTCTCGGCCTCTCGCTCATTGCGGGCGGCGTGGCCTCCACTTTTCTTTCCTGGCCTGCGGTTCCGGTCCTCTATTACATGATGAATGGCGGCAAATCGCGGACTGCCCAACCCGCTCCTCACCAGCAGGAGCAACAGGAGACCGTCGCATGACCGTGGAACGCGCGGTTCGCTTGCTGGCCGGCATCGTGGTTCTTATCTCTCTTGCCCTGGCCCACTGGGTTTCCTTCTACTGGCTGTGGCTCGCCGTTTTTGTCGGCCTTAACCTGCTGCAGTCCGCTTTCACCAACTGGTGCCCTGCCATGGCCATCTTCAGATGGATGGACCTGCCCTCTGCCGGAACCCCGCGGGGGACAACAGCTTAACGAAAACAGCCATGCGCCCCAGGAAAGTCTCCTCGAGAACGGCCGCTTTGTCACCCGGCCTCATCAGCTCCGGGCATACCGATCAGCGGAGAGCTGGATCTCGTCAGAGAATGGCTCGGATCACACCGTGGCGTCTACCCGCCGGGTTCAGCCGGGCCCCGAGGCATCTCCGCTCCTGACCCAGGCGGCGATGCCTTTTCCTTCGCGGCCATGCTGACACGAATCGCACATTGTGGCGTTGGCCCGGGACGAGGTCTGGGTTCCTGGGACGCCAGTCGGAACAGGCGACGCGCCCGGCACCATGACGACTCGACAGACCGTCGTTGCCGTAGCGGAGCAGGCGCACGGGGCAGAGATCCATCAGTTACTTTTGGGATAATAGAAAATCCCGCCGAAGCCTCGTCCTCGATCGCCACGAAGGGGGCGAGGGGGAGCCAACTAAGGTAATACGGTCGTCGCTCCCTCCCCGGTAAGAATTTCATTCCATCTGAAAAACTTTTCATCCTCACGGCCTGAGGGATGCTGCGCGCGCCGGAGGAAAAGTGGCATTCTTGATGAATTTCTAGTGCTGATTATGGGTACTAGGGTAACCATTTATTTCTCAAAAAATGGTGACGCAAGGGTGTACCCAATGATAGACTCAAGCCCGTATCACGCTGATTATTGAAGTCGAAAGTAACCATCCGTTCATAAGGAACTGATGCTCGCGGACCGGAGAGCCCGTTTTCCATTTGATCCAGCTCCGGGCAGAGCGAGCGGAATGGGCTGACCGATGCACGGGGGTGTGAAAGAGGTCGGGGATGTCCAGGAGTGAATTTGGCTTTTCTTTTGTAAAGCTCTGGGCCTGCGTGTCATTGAGAGCTAAGACGAGCACGGAAGACAACGGGCAGAGGCGGCGGGTTGCAAGGCGAACGAGGTGGCTGGGCAAGCATGAGCGGTCGCGCGCGGCCGCAATCGCCTCCTGCGTGTGCGCAGCCCTGGCAGTATGGGGTGCGGCCCCCAGCGCGATGGGCGCGACTGAGGCAGCGCTCACGCTCAGCTCCGGCAGCGTTGCCTTCGGCAACGTGCCGGTGACTACGCCCATCACGAAAACCGTGATCCTGAAGTCTTCCGGCACCGCACCGCTCATCATTCAATCGGCGGCTGTGAGCGGGACGCCTGCGTTCACGGTCTCCGGCGTCACCTTCCCGCGGACACTGAGTCCGGGGCAAAGCGCGACGCTGGTCGTCAAATGCTATGCCGCCGCTTTGGGAGGCAGGACGGGAGCGATCACCCTGCTGACGAATACCGCCAGCGGGAAAGCTACCATCACTGTGACCGCGACGGTTGAGAGTGCTCCGGGGCTCACGCTCAGCGCGGCCAGCGTCGCCTTTGGCGATGTGACGGTGGACGTCGCGAAAACGGAGAAGGTCGCGCTGAAATCTTCGGGTTCAAAACCCCTGACCATCAGTTCGGCGACGCTGAGCGGAGCGGGCGCGTTCACAATGTCGGGAGTGAAGTTTCCGTTGACTCTGAACCCCGGGCAGAGCGCAACGCTTGCGATCCGATGCGATCCGGCGACATCGGGAGCAAGAGACGCAACCATCAAGCTGGCGACGAATGCGCCGAATAGCTCGTCCACCATCAGCCTGACGGCGACAGCCCTTGCTGCGACGCCCCAGCTCACTCTGAGTGCGGCCAGTATCCCCTTCGGCGACATGGCAGAGGCAGCCGCGAAAACCGAGAAGGTGACGCTCACATCCACGGGCGTCGATCCTCTGACGATCAGCTCGGCGACGCAGAGCGGAGCTTCGGCATTCACCATATCGGGAATCACATTCCCATTGACCCTCAAAGCGGGGCAGAGCGCGACACTCACCGTCAAATGCGATTCGCCGACGGCCGGATCGAAGACGGGAACCATCACGCTGATGACGAACGCCCCGAATAAGTCGTCGACCATCAGCCTGAGCGCTACCATCCTCACCCCTCCCGCCCTTGCGCTGAGCACGAGCAGCGTGGAGTTTGGCGACGTCACCATGAACACAGCGGTGACGAAGGAAGTGACGCTGAAATCCACCGGGCAGACCGCGCTGACCATCAGCTCGGCCACCCGGAGCGGCACGCCGGCGTTCACCCTGTCGGGAATCACGCTTCCACTGACGCTGAAGCCGGGGGCGAGCGCGACGCTGACAATCAAGTGCGATGCGCTGACAGCCGGATTGAGGACGGGAACGATCACGCTGTTGACAAACGCTTCGAGCAAATCGTCGACGATCAGCCTGACCGCCACCATCCTTACGCCGCCCGCACTCACGCTGAGCGCAAGCAGCGTTTCATTCGGAGACGTCAGCCTGAACAAGCCGGTGACGAAGGCGGTAACGCTGAAATCGACCGGGCAGGCCGCGCTGACCATCAGCGCGGGCGCGGTGAGCGGATCGGCTGGGTTCACCCTGTCGGGCGTGAGCTTTCCTGTGACGCTGGACGGCGGGAAAAGCGTGACGCTGACGATCGAGTGTGATGCAACCACGGCGGGAGCCAAGGCAGCGACAGCGAAGCTAACGACGAATGCCGGGACGTCGACCATCAGCCTCAGCGCCACTGGCGAGGCGGGAACTACGCCCGCATTGACGCTGGGATCCACCAGCGTTTCGTTTGGCGACGTGGGCCTGAATACGCCCGCGACGCAGTCGGTCATGCTGACGTCGTCGGGGAACGCGGCGGTGACGATCAGCGGAGCAACCGCGACCGGGACGGGATTCAGCGTGGTGGGACCGACCTTTCCTGTGACCCTGCAACCTGGGCAGACTGCGGCGCTGGAGATCCAGTTCGATCCGACAACGACGGGGACGGAAACCGGGACGGCCATGGTGACGAGCAATGGTTCCGGCGGCACGCCGACGGTGGCGCTGAGCGCGACGGGCGAGGATGCGACGACCACGCAAGTGGATCTGAACTGGGATGCGCCGAGTAATGCGGCCGATCCAGCGACTGGTTACAACATTTATCGCGCGGTCAGCACGACGACGAATTACCAACTGCTGAATTCGACTCCGGAGACGGCCACGACCTATCAGGACATGACGGCGGTGGCGGGTACGACCTATTCGTATTACGTAGTGAGCGTGGATGCGAACGGGGAATTGAGCGGGCCGTCGAACCCCTTCACGGTCACGGTTCCCAAATAAGCGGTTCGGAAGCAAAAAAAACCCCGCCCGAGGGCGGGGTTTTTTCAGGTAAGCGAAGGGGAGCGAGACTGCGCGTTATACGGCTCCAGCGCGGAGCGCTGGTTCGCCGGATTCCTGCGCCAAACACTCGCGAAAGTAATCGAGGCTGAGGCGGAGGCCGGTTTCCAGATCAATTTTCGGTTCCCATCCGAGGAGGGCGCGGGCGCGGCTGATGTCGGGCTGGCGCTGGGTGGGATCGTCAATCGGTAAAGGGTGGTTGACGATGCGGCTCGAAGACCCGGTGACGCGGAGAACGGCGCGCGCACAATCGAGGATGGTCCATTCCACGGGATTGCCGATGTTGACCGGCCGGTGCTCATCGGAGCGGGAGAGGCGGAGAATGCCTTCGATTTCGTCCGAGACGTAGCAGAAGCTGCGCGTCTGCGCGCCCTGGCCGTAGACAGTGAGGTCTTCGCCGCGCAGGGCCTGCATCATGAAGTTGGAGATGACGCGCCCGTCGTTTTTCTGCAGTCGCGGGCCGTAGGTGTTGAAGATGCGGACAAGGCGGGTATCGACCCCATAATAGCGGTGGTAGGCGACGGTGAGGGCCTCGGAGAAGCGCTTGGCTTCGTCGTAGACGGAACGCGGGCCGATCGGGTTCACGTTGCCCCAGTACTCCTCTGTCTGGGGGTGAACCGCGGGGTCGCCGTAACACTCCGATGTGGAGGCGTGGAGAAAACGGGCACCGTAGCGCTTTGCGATCTCGAGGGCGTTGCGGGTGCCGGCGGAGCCGACCATCAGGGTCTCGACGCCGAGGCGGGAGTAATCGACGGGGCTGGCGGGCGAGGCGAAGTTGAAGACGTAGTCGACGCGGCCGGGATCAAAAGGATCGCAGATGTCGCGCTGATCGAATACGAAGCGCGGCTCGCGGTCGAGATGGCTGAGGTTGCGGAGCGAGCCGGTGGTGAGGTTATCGACGCCGATAACCGAGTGCCCCTCGGCCAGCAGAGCATCGGTGAGGTGCGAGCCGAGAAAGCCCGCAGCTCCGGTGACTAATGTGCGCATCGGGCGAATGCCTCCATCTGATCAGGGTAACGTGGCAGGAAATGAGAGAGCGCGGGACAGCGCAGGGGGCAAGTTGGTCCGCGCCGTCAGGCGGCAGCGCCAGGCAGACCGCTTTAGAACTGGCCGCTGCCGGGATCAGCAGCGAACGATATTGGGGGCGTCGATGCCGCGGGTCGCGTTGCGCGTGTCGACGACGAGCTGCGCACTGGCGACGATGCTGCGGTAGTCGTACTGGGAGTGGTCGGTGACGATGACGACACAGTCGAATTCAGGGATGCGATCCAGCGACGTGCTGGTCATGTCGAGGGCGTATTTGCGTCCGCGTCCGACGGTGGGCACGAAGGGATCGTTGTACTCGACGTGGGCGCCGCGCTTCTGCAGCAGCTCGATGATGGTGAGCGAAGGGGATTCGCGGAGATCGTCGATGTCGCGCTTGTAGGCGAGGCCGAGGACGAGGACGCGCGCGCCGCAAAGGGCTTTGCCGCGCTGGCTCATGGCCTCGATGATGCTTTCGACGACGAAGTAGGGCATCGCGATGTTGACTTCGCCGGCCAGCTCGATGAAGCGCGTGCGGAAGTCGAATTCCTTCGCTTTCCACGAGAGATAAAACGGGTCGATGGGGATGCAGTGTCCGCCGAGACCGGGACCGGGGTAAAAGGCCTGGAATCCGAAGGGCTTGGTTTTGGCCGCGTCGATCACCTCGAACAGATCGATATTCATGCGGATGCAGAGCTGTTTGAGCTCGTTGACGAGGGCGATGTTGACGCAGCGATAGATGTTCTCGAGGAGCTTGGTCATCTCCGCGACAGCGGGCGAGGAGACAGGGACGGTGCGATTGAAGATGCTGCCATAGACGGCCGAAGCGAGTTCGGCAGCGGCCGGGCCGCATCCGCCGATGACTTTGGGGATGTCGCGGCGGGCAATGGTGTCGTTGCCGGGATCTTCACGCTCCGGCGAGAAAGCGACGTAGAAGCCGCGGGTGGAGGCATCGCGGGCGACGCGCAGGCCGGAGGGGTTTTCCGATTCGAGGAGGGGGATGACGACCTCGTCGGTCGTGCCGGGGTAAGTGGTGCTTTCGAGAATGATGAGCTGGCCCTCATGAAGATAGGGCGCGATGCTCCGAACCGTGCCGGTGACGTAACTGAGATCGGGCTCGTGGTATTCATTGAGCGGGGTGGGGACGCAGATGATGACGACGTCCATCTCGGCGATGCGGGCGTAGTCTTCGGTGGCGACGAAGCCGCTTTGGCGGGCGATCTGAATCTCAGGGGCGGGAATGCGAACGATGTACGAGCCCCCGGCGTTGAGGGTTTCCACCTTGCGCGGATCAATATCGAAGCCGGTGACCCGGAAGCGCTGCTCGCTAAACAGCAGCGACAGGGGAAGGCCGACATAGCCCATGCCAACGATGCCGATGCGGGCCTCACGCGATTGCACGCGCTGTTTGAGTTCAGTGGTGTAGTCCAAAGCAGTCAAAGACACGGTTCCTCCCAAATCCGGTTCGGAGTGAATTTTATCTTAGGCGGGCGCGGCGCGCCGGTGCCGGGTGGTGAGATGCATGGCGCGCGCTGCGGAGAGCAGGCGGGCCGGCTAGAAGAAGCGCTTGCCAACAGCCGTCTCGCGCGGCTGCGGCAACCCAGGGCGGCCCACGCTGAGGTAGGTGAATCCCTTTTGCAGCATGACCGTCGGGTCGTAGAGGTTGCGGCCATCGATGACAATGGGGTAGCGCAGGGCGGCGTGGAGGCGATCGAGATCGAGCTCGGCGAATTCCTGCCAGTCATTCAGGATTACGAGAGCATCGGCGTCCTGAGCGGCGGCATAGGGGTCGTCGAGGTAGCGCATCTGCGGACCGGAGGGAATGATCTCGCAGGCCCGCTGGGCGGCGGCGGGATCGTAGGCGCTGACGGACGAGCCTTCGCGGAGGAGTTGCTCGACGATGTCGAGCGCGGGGGATTCGCGGACGTCGTCGGTACCGCCCTTGAAGGCGAGGCCGAGGACGGCGATCTTCTTGCCGCGGAGGGTCCAGAGAGCGGACCGTATCTTCTGGAAGAAGCGGCCCTTCTGCTCGGTGTTCACTTTCTCCACTTCGGCCAGCATGCCGAAGCTGACGCCCATCTGCTCGGCGACATGGCGGAAGGCGGCAACATCCTTGGGAAAACAGGAGCCACCGTAGCCGATGCCGGCACGGAGAAATTTGGGACCGATGCGAGAGTCGAGGCCGATGCCGCGCGCGACTTCCTCGATGTCGGCGCCAGCCGCTTCGCAGATATTGGCGACGACATTAATGAAGGAGATTTTGGAGGCAAGAAAGGCATTCGAGGCGTGCTTGATGATCTCGGCAGCTTTGGTGGACGTGTGGAGCACGGGAGGGGGTTCGGCTGCGGTGCGCGGGCCGGGCAAGGCGTCCGGCTGGTCGTACCAGGAGCCTGCAAGGAGCGGCGCGTAAATCTCATGGAGGACGGAGGCCGCACGGTCGGTATCTGCGCCGAGAACGATACGGTCGGGATGGAGAAAATCGACGACCGCGGTGCCTTCGCGGAGGAATTCAGGGTTGGAGGCTACGTCGAACAGGTCGGTGGGGACGCCATTGCGCTCGATGACGCGGCGAATCCACTCATTCGTGTAGACGGGCACCGTGCTCTTCTCAACGATCACCTTGTAGTCGTCGATGGAGCGGGCAATCTCGCTGGCGACAGCGTCGACGTAGGAGAGGTCTGCGCTGCCGGTGCGGCTTTGTGGTGTCCCGACGGCGATGAAGATGGCCTGAGATTCCTGCGTGGCGCGGCGGAGATCGGTCGTGAACTCGACCCGGTTGGCGCGGTGGCGGTTGAGCAATTCGGGCAGGTAATCTTCGTGAATGGGGATGCCGCCTTCGCAGAGCATCTGCACCTTAGCTTCGTCGCTGTCGACACAGACGACGCGGTGACCGATTTCAGCGAAGCAGGCGGCGGTGACGAGGCCAACATAGCCGGAGCCGACAACAGCGATGGAAGAGACTTTGCTCATAGATCCTCAGAAACGGGCGCAGTCGAAGCTGCGCGGGGCAGATTCGCCATGCAAGTGCATGGTCGCATAGTTATTCGAGAGTTGCATCCACCCGAAAGTGAAAAGCGGAGCGCAATTTGGGGCATTCCGCCACAAGGGGCAGAGCGGAGTGGTCAAAGGACCATTTTTCGGCAATAGAACGCTTCGGCATAGCCGCTGGAAGCGTTACATTCCATACCGCGCAGACGCATGAGGGCGAGAAAGGTCTCCGGCTGGAACCAGCGTTTGGAGCGCTGCGAGACAAAGGCCTCCACGAGGTACTGGACCTTGCGCTGGCACAGATCGAAATCGAGCGGGACGAAGACGCCGGGCTGGCCGAAGTCGCCATCGTACTTGGGGATTTCGTATTCGAGGATGAAGTGATCGCGAAATGTGTTCCAGGTGAGCTCGGCGATCAGGCGATGGTCCTGATGCGCGTCGTGCCGGTTATGGGTCAGGATGAGGTCGGGGGCGATGGGCTTGAGCTCCTCGAAGCCGGCCTTGACGTCGGCGGCGACGAAGGGCATGAAAGCGTCAGGGAAGGATTTGAACTGGGAATTACACAGGCGGTCGCGGCCCAGAAACAACTCCGCGGCGCGCTCGGCTTCGGCCTTGCGGGGACCGAGAGCGCTCAGGACGATCCAGTGAAACTGGGCATCGGGAAACTGCTCGGCGAGGCGAAGAATCGTGCCGCCGCAGCCGATCTCGATGTCATCGGAATGACAGCCAAGACAGAGAATCCGGAGGGGCCGGTCTTTGGCGGAGGCAAGGTTGAGTCGGATCATGTCTGGGGCTGGCGAATGAGTGACTGCAGCTTATCGAGAGAGAGTGTGAGTTATAAAACGCGGGTTGTGGGAACCGGGATGACGAACTTGCCGCCCCATTCGCGGATGTATTGCAACTGCTTCATGATTTCGCTTTGCAGGTTCCAGGGAAGGATGACAACGTAGTCCGGCTTTTCTTCGCGGATGCGGTCGGGATGGAAGATGGGGATGTGCGTGCCGGGCAGAAAGCGGCCCTGCTTGTAGGGGCTGCGGTCGACCGTCCAGGGAATGAGGTCTTTGCCGATGCCGCAAGAATGCAGGAGCGTAGCGCTCTTGCCCGGCGCTCCGTAGCCGGCAACGCTCTTGCCTGCGCGCGCGGCGCCAATCAGGAATTCGAGCAGGGCCAGCTTCGTCTGCAGCACCTGGCCGGCGAAGCCGCGGTATCCGGCGAGGGTGTGCAGGCCGGCTTGCTGCTCATCTGCCAGAATGCGGGCAACGGCCGATTCGGCAGGATGCGACGCGGCGGCGCGGCAGGCATAAACGCGGAGAGAGCCGCCGTGGGAGGCCAGTTCTTCGACGTCGAAAACGCGAAGGCCATGGGCCTCCATGACGCGGATGGTGGTGAAAAGAGAGAAATAAGAAAAATGCTCGTGATAGATAGTGTCGAATTCGTTGTGCTCCATCAGCTTGAGCAGGTGGGGGAATTCCAGCGTGAGCACGCCTTCGGGCT
Source organism: Acidobacteriaceae bacterium (assembly GCA_049802575.1). Taxonomy (GTDB): domain Bacteria; phylum Acidobacteriota; class Terriglobia; order Terriglobales; family Acidobacteriaceae; genus Palsa-343. Next base: position 21,145 of record JBARMS010000253.1, read on the forward strand.
TGAGAAGAATCTGCAGGCCTTCGACAAAGTCATTGAGGTCGGGCACCTGGGCGAGGACGTTGTTGCCGAGAACCAGATCGGCGGCGCGTCCTTCCGCCCTCAAATCGGAGGCCAGTTGCGCGCCGAAGAAGGCAATACGCGTGGGGACGCCCTTGCCGATGGCGACCTGGGCCACATTCGCGGCCGGCTCAATGCCGAGAACGGGAATCCCGCGCTGCACAAAGTACTGGAGAAGATAGCCGTCGTTACTGGCAACTTCAACGGCGAAGCTATCTTTCCCAAGGCCGAAGCGGGACTGCATTTTTCCGCAATACGTGTCGGCGTGGCGGAGCCATGATTCCGAGTAAGACGAGAAGTACGCGTAGTCAGAGAAGATACTTTCAGCCGATTCGTACTCCTCAAGCTGGACAAGAAAGCACTCGCCACAGACATAGACGTGGAGAGGATAATAGCTCTCGCCGCGGTTCAGATCGGAAGCCGCCGGATAAGTCTCGCACAGGGGCGACATACCGAGGTCGACGAAGGTCTCGCGTAAAGGCGTACTGCAGAAGCGGCAGGAGGGGCCGGCCGGAGGGTTGGAAGTCCGGCTGACAGGGGCGCTTTCAGTGAGAAGTTGTTCCGGCATAGGCTGGTCCCAGGTTCCTTATACGCTGACGGTGGATTCGGCGCGCGCGGCGGCCCAGCGCAGATCCGGGTTGAGCCGGCCGGCCTGCTGGAGGCGGCGAATTTCACTGATTCTGACATACCGGCCAGCTTCGGTATCGGCTGAGGTCAGGCCGCATTTGCAATACGCATCGTAGAGCTCCTGCGCCCCTTTGAGGGCAGTCCACTGCGGCTGAAAGGCAGGCAGGAGACGCGTGATCTTGTCGAAGCTGACGCGATAACACCGCAGGTCGGGTCCGCCGCCAGGAGCGTATTCGATGCGGCAATCCGGCACGACCTGGGCGACGATTTCAGCGAGCTCGCGGATGCGGAAGTTCTGGTCGTTGCGGCCGACGTTGAAGGTCTGGTTGTGCACGGCCTCGCGAGGAGCATCGAGAACGGCGATCACGGCGGCAATGATGTCGCGAATGTGGACGATGGGGCGCCAGGGAGTTCCGTCGCTCTTAATAAGAATGCGGCCGGTGGTGAGCGCCGACGCGACCAGATCGTTGAGCACGATGTCGAGCCGGAGGCGCGGCGAGGCTCCGTAGGCGGTGGCGTTGCGCATGTAGGTGGGCGTAAAGCCGGGGCTGGCGAGGGCGGCGACGTCGCGCTCCACGAGCACCTTGGACTCGCCATAGGGAGTGACGGGATTGAGATCGGAAGTCTCGTCGAGGAATTCGTCGCCGGCAGCTCCGTAGGTGCTGCAGGAGGAAGCAAAGACGAATCGGGTGACGCCCGCGGCTTTCGCCAGCTGCGCCAGATGCACGGAGGCGAGGTGATTGATGTCGTAGGTGAGTTGCGGGTTGAGATTGCCGACGGGGTCATTGGAGAGAGCGGCCAGGTGAACGACGGCTTCGAAGCCGTCGAGGTCGAAGCGCTCCAGATCGCGCAGGTCTTTGCGGATTTCGCGGACAGGCTCAGAAGCGGGGCCGAAGTCGCAGGCAGCGTAGAGGTCGGAGTCGAGGCCCGCCACCTCATGGCCGGCAGCTTGCAGCATAGGCATTGCGACAGCGCCGATGTAACCCTTATGACCAGTTAATAATACTTTCATTGTGAACCCCTGCCCCAGGTGGATGAATGTTGGAAAAGCCGGGAAGCTGAATCTATCTTATCGATGGCGTGACGGGAGAAAACAAGAATTAAGCGGTTGTGCCGGGTGAAACGGCAGCCAGCAAGCCGGCGGCCGCGAGGAGCGATGCCGCCTCGGCGATGGCGGTGAAGGGAAGCCCGGAGCGCTCGGCGATATCGAGCAGCGAGTGGGTGCCATCGGAGAAGTTGAGCACCCAGAGGCGGGCGTGGATTTCGTCTCCGATCGCCTGACCGCCGGTCGAGCGGTAGAGATCGCGCTTGCCGAGTTGCGGTTCGCAAAACGGGCTTTGGTTCAGGTAGCGCTCGTTCTGCTCGAGGATGTCGATGATGGCGGTGCAGAGCCGCAGGGATCCGGCTAACGAGTCGGGCTGAATGAAGTCGAGATTGTCGGCGGAGGTGTGATATTCGGGGAAGCTTCCCCAGACGCTGCGCATCAGGCAGCCGACAGGCAGGTTGAAGCCGGGAGAGCAGTACTGGCGCTCATCGTAGCCGTAGGGCGAGAAGTCAAGAAGCTGGAAAGGCTCCCCGGAATGCGCCAGGGCATGAGCGGCGGCGCGGTCGATTTCGGAATCTCCGCGGCGGCTCTTCTTGTAGTGGAACCCGCCCGCGTCGCCGATGCAGGTGAGCACGAGACCATGACGAACGCGCTGGGCTGCCTCGCGGTTGCGAGCGAGCCACGCAATAGCGCCGATGGTTCCGGGAAGAAAGAGGAAGCGGTATGAATAGCGAAACGGACGGCTGGAGAGATGGGCGGCGAGGAAGGTACCGACGGATAATCCAGAGAGGTTGTCGTTCGCCAGGGATGGGTGACAGGCGTGACAGGAAATCAATACCTCGTCGGTGGACTGGCCGGGCAGATAACATTCGCCGTAGGTGAGGTGACCGTCCTCCAGTGTCGAGTCGATGCAGACTTCGTAAGTTGTATCTTCCAGCGACAGTAACTGGTTGTGCGATAAGCAGAATCCCCAGTCTTCCCTGTAATAGGTGGTTCGATAGGGAATCCAGCCGGGGCGATCAGGAAGAGTGAAGAGGTGCGGCCGCAGTTCTTCGAGGGTGAAGGATCCGCGGACCGGAACGCTGTAATTGACGACATGCAGATTAGATCGGCGGAAGTCCACGACACGTGTGCCGTCCGGCCTGGCAATGTATGCGTCGCGGATGTTCCATTCTTTGGGGATGGTCCAGTCGAAGACCTGGGTACCGGTTGGCACCTCATGCAGCTGGAGCGGGATACGTTCTCCGATCAGCGAAAGGGTCTGGCGAATCCCCTGGCCGGTGATGCTGCGGCAGATGGGGTAAAGATCGGAGGCGAAGCGATGCAGCTCGTGTCCGAGATCGGCCGAGGTGACCGGATCGAGTTGTTGCAGCAGACTCATTGGGTCTCGAAATCCGGATAGGTGCGATCACGCTCGGAGATCACACGCACCTCTTCGGGCCATTGAATCGTGAAGGCACGGTCGTTCCAGCGGAGGCCGCGGGCCGATTCGGGATGATAGAACTCCGACATCTGGTAGAAGACCTCCGTGTCGTCGGCGAGGGTGAGGAAGCCATGCGCGCAGCCCTCAGGCACGTAGGCCATACGATAATTCGCGCTGGTCAGCTCCAGCGCAACCCATTGTTTGTATGCGGGTGAATCCGGGCGCAGGTCGATGACGACGTCACAGACGGCGCCGCGGGTGCAGCGCACCAGCTTCGCCTCGGCATGCGGCGGCGCCTGCCAGTGCATGCCCCGCAGGGTTCCGCGGCTGGCGTTTACAGAAATGTTGCACTGCACGAGGCTGGGATTGAGGCCGTGCTGCTGAAACTCATTGCGGCACCAGGAGCGGGCAAAGAAGCCGCGCTCGTCGCGATGCGGCTCGATACCGATTTCAATGACGCCAGGGAGGGGAGTCGGAAGAAAATTCATGCGAGGTTAAACGCGTTCCGGCTGAGCTGTTTTTTGGGGTGAGCGGTGCGATTTGCCGCTCGTGTGACGCAGCTCGACGAGCTTGCCGAGCGCAAACCAGATCATGCACTGGCGGTAAAAGCGCCGCTCAGGATCGATGGTGACGAGCCAGGCTGCGGCTGTTATCAGCGTGCGGAGAATGGATCGGAGCGTTTTGCCATAGCTTTGGCGACGACCATCTTCGCGAATGGCGCCCCGGCCGCGATCAAACCACCAGTTGAGGAAGAATTGCTTCCGCACTCGTTCCGGACGTATCTCATGGTAGACGATCGCAGAAGGCACATAATAGAGCCGTTCTCCGGCAGCCATTAATCGGCGGCCAAATTCGGTGTCTTCATTGCGCGTCTCGCGTAAACTTGGACCTAAATCGCCGCGGAAGCCCCCAAATTTGTCGAATAGCTCGCGGCGAAACGCCATATTCGTCCCAAAGGGAGCATCCCTCAGTTCGCCAGGTGTCGTACCCAGATCGAATTGGGCACAAAGCGCCATCCCGAGGTTGCGTGGTTCGCTCAACGAGAGCCAGCGGGGAGGCAGAAACCCTGGAACTGGAAGAACGCGGCCTCCGGAGCCGGCCCATCCGCCTCCCTGCAGAACCGAAGTCAGGTTATGCAGCCAGGAAGGCTCTACCGTCACGTCGTCGTCAACGAAAGCCAAAATATCTGCGTGCGTAGCGCGGATTCCGGCATTGAGCGCGAAAGATTTACCCTGCTGCGGCTCAAACAAGTAGCGAAAGCGCCCGGGATATCTGGCGCAGAAGTCGTCGACCACTTCGCGTGTCCGGTCGCCGGAATTGTTGTCGACCACCAGTACTTCCCATTCCACGGTTCCGGGCAAGACTGATTTTGCAAGGCTGTCCAACGCCAGCGCGAGACTGGTGGCGCGGTTATACGTGCACAAAATGACGGTGATGCCCATGGTGGCTGTTCTTCGGAGTGTCTGCATCATTGAGTGGGAACCGCGGCGCCGACGAAGGTCGTCACGCTGCGCGGCGGTAGCCTGTAGCTAAAACCATTCGGGCCGGCCTGCACCGGGGACTGAGGAGCGAGAGACCGCCCGCGCGTTGTGATCCACGGAATGACTTGCTCTGCCGTCGCACCGTCAAGGGCGAATCTCCCTTTGATCGACCAGAATGACGGGTTCACGGCAACGATTGCGAATGATGGCCCTGCCGCACTCCGGAATGCCGTGATCGCCAGGGGGCCGTGATAACTGACTTCGATCCTCAACCAGCCCGGCCGGATAAACTTGCTCCACTGCCCGGAGACATACGCGCGCCTGGGGATATTGCCTTTGATATCGGTCAGAGCGGCATTGTCCGTTCCTTCACCCTGGCGCGGCATATCCGTGAGGAACCACCACAGCCACGCGCTCACATCGGCATCCTTCAGGAAAGCAGTTATTTTGAACGCCCAGCCGATCCCGTCGGTCATACTCCCGTCGTAGGCATCCGACTGGCTGCTGTCCTCGGTCTGCCACACCCGTGGCGCCTTCAAAGTCAGCGGCCGGATGTTGCTTTGGTATCCGTGTGCCGCGAGAATGCCGACCTGGGCGGCCACGGGAGGGTCAGCCATGGCGGCCGCCGCGAGATCGTCCGACCATGTTGATTCTTCGGCGATCATGATCTTCGTGGAGCCGGCCCCAGCGCCGCGAAGGGATGCAGCCAGATAGGGAACAAAATCGCGAATCTCCTGGGCTGTGTAGGTACACGATGCCCACTTGAATCTGCCGTTCGGTTCGTTTTGTACGCTCACTGCATAAATGGGCACGCCCTTTTGCCGCATCATCACGACAAACATTGCGATGTCCCGTGCCCAGTCGGAGTAGTGCGAGCGGAGGAGCGATCCGCCATTGTTGAATGAGTGGTTGCTCTTGTAGGCGGCGGGAGGGCTCCACGGGGTAGCCATCACGATCGCACCACGCGCCACAGCCATTTGTGCAGTGGTGAGCTCACCGTTGAGAATTTGTCCATTGGAATCACTGCAGCCGCCCTCGTGAAATTCTGCATTGCAGGTGGCGAGGTCCGGAAGAATCTGGACGCGTAGAATCGAGAGACCAAGTCCCGCGGGGGTGAAGAAGAAATCTGCCTGCGCGGGTGTCAGGGGCTGGAGAAAGTCAGCAGCCGATGCGCCAAAGCCATCGATGGTTTGACGTGTATCGTTCCAGTGAATGGTGGCGGTTGTGGTGTATATCGCAGATCGCGCCCAAAATCCAGCCGCAATCAGCAGTACCAGAACGATTAGGATTGCGACACTCGTCCCAACACGACTCTGCGGGCGGTGTGCCTGAGCACGCCCCGTGGATACGATGGCGAGGCGCTGTGTCGCATCGAGCTTACTCATTGGCCGGCCTGCGTCGAGTGACATCGTGCAAAAGTCCCAAAGTTGAGTGGCACGCGTTTGTTTGAGGTCCAGCTGCGTTCGGCGATGAACCTTCAATTATCCCCAGGACGTTCGACGTCTGAGGCCGCTATGACGCGGGTCGCCGAATCAACGCCGGCAAACGAGGCCGCGGCGGGGGAATACATCCACAGTTACAGGTGCGAAGCGGCCCACCTGAAATGAATATAGACTTTCGAAGCGAGAATCTTTGGCGAGGCGAGCAGCAAAATCAGAGTTATATTGATTGTCCAGATCTTCCCTGACAATGACTTCCCCGACATGGCTTGGCACGGTGACGACCAAATCGCTCTGCGCAGCTGACTCCAACACCTTCTGCCAGTCCAGAGCTCCATCTTCATATCTCCACAGCCACGTCACGTCAGGATAGGAAAGCTTCTGCAGACGCACCGGCATTTCCGCCACAAGCCACGGGTACTGGATCGCGGGGGGATCCAGTTGACGACCGTTCCCAAGGTAAGAGATCTTCGGTGACTGTAGATTGCAGCTTTCGCTGATCGCCCGGAGCGGTTTCCAGTCCCACTGATCGAAACGCGCCAGCGATCGCCATGGCAGGGCCCCATTGACAAAACCGATGTTGACCGGGGCGGTGTTAGGAAAAAGGACCGGGTACACGAGCATGCATAGCTGTGACGCGAAGAGCACGCTCGAAATTGCCATTCCGCCTGCCTTCAGGCTCCATAATGTCTGGGCCGCCAATATGCCGATCGCGATGGCGAGCGGAATGACCGCGGGAGTGATATAGCGGAGGAGATGATTGGTGCCAGCCAACTGCACCAACACGATCGGGACGCCCGCACAGAGGCATATCCACAGGCCGGAGCTCTGAACAGGAGTGAAGATCGCATTTTTTCTACCGATCGCTTTGGCAAGAAATACCGTGACGATGAGGCAGATGAGGATCGTGAGTGCGGGCCCGATAACGCATTGAACGACGCTGTTGGCCCAGCTGATCCAGGTAGCGATGGACGGTGGTCCCAGCGAGTTTCGGATTGTGCCCCGAGCAAATTGCGCGTAGGCCATTGCATCCCTGGCATGCAGGAACCACCACGGTCCGGCAATCAGTAATGCGAGTAAGCCGGCCTTCAGGGGCAAGCGAAAGCGCGAATCACCTGATTTGGTGCGGCGGGCAATGATCCGCCAGCAAATCAGGGCTGGAGGTCCAATGAGAAGAAACGAAGTCTTGGACAGAAATCCGAGGCCAACGGCGGCTCCCAGTCCGATCCAGTCGCGTGAAGGCTTCGGTTCGCCGCTGAGGCTCCGAAGCAGGTAGAAGAGCATCGCGGAAGTCGCCAGATACAGAGAACTCTCTGTACCAAAAAACGCGCTTGCGGTTATCACCTCGGGTGAGAGGCAAAAAATCAGTACAGCGAAAGCGCCGGATATCCGTCCGGCTACGACGCTCGCAGCCCGATAGACATACCATGAGGCCAGGCCGTAGCCCGATAGGGAGATAACACGCGCCAGGGTGGTGCCCGGGCCGAAGAGAGCAAGCAGGGGGTCAGCCAGCAGACGATACGCGGGCGGGCGCCCGACGCTCGAGATCAGAATCCTTCCGGCCGCTTTCAGGAGCATCCAGTGGCGAAGCCGCTGGACATCGATCAATACGTCGTTGATGTATTCGGCTTCGTCCCAATGGATCCCGAATGGATGGGCGAGCGACCAGCGTATGACTGCAGCCAGAATCGCAGTCAGAGTGAACGCCGCAAATATCAGCCAATAGCGAGTCGCGGCAATTTGGCTGCGCGCGCAGCCCGGCAACTGTGGAGCTTTCGCCGGGCCGCCAGCGACTTCGGTCCGATCCTCTTCTACTCTTTGCATGCTTCCCGCATTTCGGGGCAGGGAGCGGTCAGCGCGGGCTCGACCGCGCGCTTGAGCCAGGATTCCCGCCAGTAGGGATAAATGGCCCTGGGGCAAAGCCGGTGAAAGTCCGACCGGCAGACGACGCCCTCGAGAACGATGCACGAGTTCCTCATCTGGATGATTCTGCCGGTTTTCTCGTCGACAATGCGGTTCACCCGGCGCAGGACGCGGTAGATTCCACCGCAGTAGGGAAGCATTTCCGCATCGAACCAGAGCCCGCGGTTTCGCTGTGCGCGATCGAGCGTCGCCAGAATTTCCTCTTTGCTGCGCACCTCCACCAGTTCCCCGGGCTGCAGATCCAGCGGTTGGCGACGGGCATCGTGGGCGCCCCCTTCGATGAACGGATAGCGCCTGCCACCGCGCCTCTCCTGGACCGCATTAAAGAAACCGATGACGGTGGCGTGGAAAAGTCGGATGATCGCGAGAATGAGCTCGATCGCGCGGTGTGCGCGCGAGCTGCCCTCGTAGCCGCTGTTCAGGTTTCCCGACCGCAAGTCGCGGATGTACTGACGCGGGTCCCAGAAGCTCATGTAGGAGGTGAACCTGGGTACATCCGTCGCCTGGCAGGAATACGCGACGGTTCCGTCGGCATCCCTCCTGGAACTAGCTGCCAGCAGACTTTCGATCGTGCAAAGGCCCGCCTGGTTTCGGGAAGCGGAAGGTCCGGTGAGGGTCTCGGCGCTGACCAGGCCGCCGGCCCGCGCCACTGGCTTAAGCCACGCCTCTTTCCAGAAGATCAGGCAGCCGGCCTGGCAGCCGTCATGTCCCGTTCCGTCGCAGCGCGCTCCTTCGAGGTGGACCGTCGATGTTATACGCCGGATGCTCCAGCCCTGAATGTAATCGCAGGTCTTGTCCGCACGTTTGTATACGCGAAGCCTGCTCCCGCAATACGCAAACATCTCCACCATAAACGGCAGGTTATCCAGCCGGCCGTTCTCATCGAGCGTTGCCAGAATCTCATCCCGGCTGCGTACCTCGACCCAGTCGCCAGCTTTGAGATTCAGCGACTCGAATTTGGATTTTTCCGGTTTAGTCATTTTAGCTCGCACGGTGTTCGACTCTCAAGACAGCACACCTCTCTCAAATTTCCTTTGGCGCCGGGGCCGCCTGAGTGCCCCATGTGACGATGCTCATTCCGATGGATCTATAGCGGCTGTCCGACCGGACCGGGCACTCGCCGGACACTCTATCTCCGGGGAGAGCTCGGCATTGACCGGACATGTTTCGGGAATCGGCAATCACGCTGGCTTACAATCCCCAGCGCAACCGACCCCTGTCAGGCGGCCGGAAGCGATGGACGAGTTTCCGCACAAATGCGCGGGCGAGCGCCCACCCGCTGAACGGGATCTGGCTCCTGCGCAGCACCTCATTGTGAAAATCCAAAACCTTTCGTCCACGTCGCTGCAGAAGACATGAAACCAGAAAGTCATAGTACTTTGAAATCGTTTCACGCTGAACAGCGGAATATTCTTCATAAGTAAGGTAGTGCGGGCCGAATGCCAATACCTCGAGCAGAGTATCGGCGGCCGCGGCGTTGAGCTCCTGGGAAATCTGCAGCAGCGAGCCTTCGCGCACTCTCGAAAACGTAAGCACCTGGTGGACAAACCCGAAGTCGCAGGTCTTCAGCAGTTCGAAGCAGGCTTCGCTGTCGGCGGCGTGAACGTTGGCCTCGTTATAGAAGGGGTCATGGCTTCGAATCAGGTCTGCGCGAAACAAGAGTGAAGTTGCCGAACCAAACACGTAAGGACCGCCCAGCAACCTTCGCCGGCAGATCTCGCGGCCTGGTAATACCTTGTCGGCGTAAGGAATTCCGGCCCAAAGCACCACCTGTCCCTGATGACCGTACGCTCCTACGATTCCCACGGAGGGATTCGCCTCCGCAAGGGACACCATCCGTTCCAGGCATTCGGGAAACAGCCAGTCGTCGGCGAAAACGATCTTGGCATATTTGCTGTCAGGGCGGATACGGCGCAGCCCGAAGTTGAAATTTGCCACGGCGGGGAGCAGCGTGCTGTTGCTCGCCACGCGAATCCGCCGGTCTCTGGCGGCGTATTGTTCGGCAATTGCCAGAGTGGCGTCACTGCTGCAGTTGTTAACGATCAGGTAGTCCCAGTTAGGATAACTCTGGGCCAACACGCTGTCAATACATTCCGCAAGATACTTCTCTTCGTTGTAAGCCGGTGTAACTATACTGACGAGCGGCGAATCGGAGCGGTTGATTGTCATCGGTATCGGATCGGTCTCGCTATCGTCGCAGCGGTTCAAATTCGCTCGCGTCGAGTTGACCATTCGGGGCGGAGGCCCTTGTGCCCGACAAATTCCATCGTTGCGGGAAAAAGACGATGCCGCAGCGGCCGTCGAACTCCTTGCCCGACTGATAGATGTTGGCCATCTCCACCTCGAGCGTCACCCCACACTCGACATTGTCGTAGACGACGGCGCCGTTATCGTCGGTGGCCCAAAGGGAAAGCGCGTATTTTGCGGGCATAAGATTGAGAGAGTCGATTGCAAGATCAAGATATCGTTCTCCTGGCTCGAGCAGCGGTATCTGAATGCCGTGGTGCCATGTGCTGGTTTCCGTCACCAGGGTGCCCATATCGGTATACATGCGGAAACCCAGGCTCGGATGCGAAACCGGTTCGCGCACCTGAAAGCGCAGACGGATGATCACCGGATCGCCGGCGCGGACAACTTGCTGCGCGACGCCTTCCGGCGACAGGAAGCTGACACTTCGGAATTGAATCTTCCCGTTTCCTCTTCGATTCTCAGGATTATCCAGTTCAATGTCGGCGACGGCGCCCGCTGTCATGGAAGCCATGTAGGCTTTGATCACTTCGTGCGTCCCGCCATCCATACGCACCTGACCGGCGTCGATCCAGATGCATCGCTTGCACAGGTTTTCGACGGCTGCAAGATTATGCGAGACGAAGAGGACTGTGCGGGCACGGGAGCGCAGATTGCCCATGGTGTCGAGGCACTTCTTCTGGAATTCCGCGTCGCCCACCGCGAGCACTTCATCCACCACCAGGATTTCGGAGTCGAGATGGGCGGCAACAGCGAAGCCCAATCTCAACCGCATTCCCGAAGAATATCGTTTGATGGGGGTATTGATGAACTTCTCGATTCCCGAGAAATCGACGATGGCTTTGAGCTTGCGGTCCACTTCCTTCTTGCTCATACCGAGAATCGAACCATTGAGATAGATGTTTTCGAGACCGGTAAGCTCCGGATGAAATCCGGTCCCAACTTCCAGCATGGCTGCCACCGTGCCGCCGACCTTGATCGCGCCCGAGGTTGGGTAGGTGATCTTCGACAGCAGCTTGAGGAGGGTGCTCTTGCCAGCGCCGTTTCTGCCGATAATTCCCACCACCTCGCCTGAGTCGATCGAGAACGAGACATCGCGGAGGGCCCAGATCGTCTGTTCGTTCGTCTGAGTCCTGAAGCGCGCGAAAGTGAGCGCATTCATCAGCGACTCGCGCAGGGTGGTTGCCTTCGCCCCACCGATGCGATAGCTCTTCGAAAGCTGCTCTACGTTGATGATGCTCATAGATGGTGAGTCATTCTCTGCTTAAATTACGTCAGCGAAGTTTCTTTCGGCCCTGCGAAAGTACCAGGAGCCGAAAAGGAAAACAATGAGGGAAACCGCAAGCGACGACCCCATCAGCCGATAATCGAAAGGCATTGCGCTGAACAGGCAGGCGCGCAGGCTATCCACAATGCCCCAGCACGGATTCAGGACGAGCAGGGATCGAAAACGCGCTGGAATTACCGTTACGGGATAAACGATCGGAGTGGCGAACATCCCAACCTGAATCAGGAATGGCAGGGCATACCGAACGTCGCGATACCTCACGCTGAGGGCTGCGGTAATCATACTGACGCCAGCCGTGAGCAGCACCATCGCGATCACGACTACGGGCAAGAGCAGCACGGACCAGTCGACCCGAACATGATAATAAAACATCAATCCGACCAGAAGAACCGACCCGATGAGAAAATCGAGCAGCCCGGCAAGCACCGAGCCAACGGGAAGGAGCGCGCGCGGAAAATAGACTTTCGTGAGCAGGGGCTCGTTGTTCAGCAGGCTGAGACTGGCAAACGACAGTACTCCTGATATGTAGGTCCAGGGAAGAAGTCCGCTAAACGCAAATATGGGATAGGGAATGCCCCCGGTATTGAGATGCGCAACCCTGCCGAAAAGCAGGGTAAAGATGATCATGTTCAGGAGCGGCTGGATCACGGCCCAGGCTGCTCCAAACGCCGCCTGGCGATAGCGCACCTTGACGTCGCGCCACGCGAAAAACCAGGACAACTCGCGAAAGCGCCATAACTCGGCAATGGAATCCACGTTAATCATGAGCAGTAATCAGTGATGGTGCGATCATACGGAGCGGAAGAAATACCGCGTTGCCAGCCGAAGCAAAGGCGGCCGAGACCCAGGGAGAGAGGAAGCCGATGCAGCATGCCCCTGTACCATCCGGACGGATGCGAATCATCGTTTCGCTGCGCCGTTCAGAACCTCGTGTTGCGCCCAGAGTTTCCAGGGGGCAGTCGTATCATTCAAATCGTCGAGCCGGCGCTTATCTTTGAACGTATCCATACACTGCCAGAACCCACTGTATTTATACGCGAGCAATTTTCGCTTCGCGATGATGCGTTGTAGCGGTTCGCGAACAAGCTCCTCGCCCGGCATAATGTGTTCGAAGATCTCTTTCCGCATAATGAAGAATCCGCCATTGATCCATATATCGGTGCGAGTTAACTGACAAATGTCAGAGACACAGCCGTCAGGCTCGGCGTGGACCAGGTCGAGAGTGGCGGTCGGCTGCACCAGCAACAGGGATGCGATGACGTCTCTTCGTTCGAACTCCGCCATCATCAGGTTGAGCGGAACGTCGCTGAGGCCATCGCCATAATTCGCCAGAAAGACCTCTTCTCCGTCCAGGTACGGCTCGACGGCCTTGAGACGTTCCCCAACGTTGGCCGTTGCCCCCGTTTCTACGAAGGTCACCGTCCAGTCGTCAATGTCGGTATTGCGATAACGGATATCTTTGCCGCCTTTGGACCAGACGAAGTCGTTAGAAACCGATTCGTCGTAGTGCAGAAAATAGTCCTTAATCACATTGCCTTTGTAGCCGAGGCAAAGGATGAAGTCCTTGTGGCCGTGATAGGAGTAGTACTTCATCAAGTGCCAGAGAATTGGCCGATTGCCGATCTGGACCATCGGCTTGGGGATGTCATCGGCGTAGCCTCTGAGGCGCATGCCCTCGCCTCCGCAGAATAGAACGACCTTCATGCAGTCACCTCCGATTTTGTCTCAGTAATTGCGTTGCAGCACGTCATCGCGCGGGACTCATATTCGCGCCAACGCAAGCAGTGCCCTCCACCGCGGTGCCATCCATATACATGTTCAGAGCATCCGCCGGCAGGTGCGCGAAGTCGGTCCCCCGCAGATAGTCGTCCATCGTGGTGCCGGTGCAGGAGGAGTCAATGTTGGGAGCGCCGATGCGGCCGAGGACGTCATCGAGGTGCACGGTGCGGAAATCGATGCTGTAACGGGGGATGCCGGAGGTGTTGGGCACGGTGGGATGCAGCTGCGCAGCGGAAAACTGGAAGACGCCGCCGACTTTGCACAGGACGCGCACCTGCGGGTCGAGCTCGATTTCCTCTTCGGCGTGCGGCTGGTTCCGCGTATCGGCCTTGACGTGCTGCGCCGCATTGAAGCGGCTCTTCTGGTTCCAGCGATGGTAGTTATAACTGGCGGAGCCGCTTTTGATGGGGCGATCCCAGTAAGCGGGATGGAAAGCCATGCAGTTATCCGGATTCAGCTCGTAGATCGGCATCCACCAGTTGATCTGGCAGAATGGCGCGGAGTACCAGGTATCGCGATGCGGATGGAAGGCATAGGCGATGCCGGTGTTGAGATAGTCGCCGGGATAGGCGGTGCGCATGCGAGGCACGTCGAAGTAGGTTTTCTCCGGGTCGCATCCCATCTCGGCGAATAGGGCGCGAATGCACTCCTTGGAGCGCGGATGGTGGATGAAGCGGGGTTTGAGCTCTGCGAGAATGCGAGCGCACTCCTCCGCCGGCAGCGTTTCATGCACGCGGAGCGGATCGAGAGGATGAAAGGCGGCTTCGATCAGCTCCTGCGCAAACTTGCAGAGCTCGATCGCGGCGGGGGCGGGAGAATAGGCGAAGATGGATCCCTGGTAGTGCGCTTTTCTGCGGCAGTCATCGTTCCCTGCGGCATCGACGTAAATGTTCATGGTAGCTCCTTTTCATCCATTGCGGTGTTCCGGAATGGACCGGTCATACGGATTCAGGAGGCGTGGCCGCCGGTCCCGATCGGCCGGGTGCGCGGCGCGACGCTGCGCGCCAATGGCGGCAGCAGCCACGTGAGCGCGAACTTGACAACCGTGCCTGGGCGGGCCCGATAACGCACGGCCAGCTTCGCTGCCTCGCGGGCCTCAGGATAACGCCGGTGCTCGAGGTGCCAGTTGGTTTGCGAGGAGAGCAGGTCGCCCAGCGATTGCTGCACCGTGCGGCGGATGTCGGGCGGAAGCGAATCCATGGCGAGCCAGTGCTCGAACATCCGCTGTTGCTGCCGGAACTGAACCTCATGGCTGTCCCAAAGTCGTTGATTGGTCCCCTTTGGTGTTGGGGTGCGGTCGATCTCCACCAGTTGCTGGTTGACGTATCCGACGGAAGTGATCAGCGCGAGCCGGAAATGCAGGTCGCGGTCTTCGGCGAACGAGATATCGCTGGCGAAGCCGCCAATTTGCCGAAAGCGTTCGGTGCGGACGAGCAGGGTCGAGATCCAAAAACCGGAAAAGGAGCGCGCGAGGGAAACGGCGACCGTGGGATCGATGCCGAACAGGTCTTGATAGCCTCGTCCGTGATCGCGAAAACTGGCAGAGTCCATTCCGGACTGGCTGGTCAGCCTCGCGTCGGTGAAGCAGGCGCCGCAGGCTGGACCGAGTTGCGCGAAAGCGAAAAGCTGGCGCTCCAGCTTCTCGGGATGCCAAAGGTCGTCGGAATCCAGGAAGGCGAGGTATTCGCCACGGGCATGCGCGGCGCCGGTGTTGCGCGCGACGCTGGCTCCCTGATTTTGCTGGCGGTGCAGGAAAAGACGGCCGGCGAATTCTGCGCGCTGACGAAAAAGCGTTTCGAGGATGTCGCCGGAGCCGTCGGGCGAACCGTCGTCTACCACGATGACTTCGAGGTCTGCAGCCGTTTGCGCGAAGACGCTTTCTACGGCGTCGATCGTCTGCTGCGTCCGCTTGTACGTGGGAATGACAACGGAGACGAGCGGTTGAGCAACGGCTTCCGAGGATGGTTGTGAAGTCATGGAGGCGGGTGCGGAAATGCTGTGGAGTTAGCCGGCGGAGTTTGCCGCTTTGGGAGTGAGACTGAGCCGGGCGAAGCTGAGCTTGCCGCGCGCAACCACGGTGTCTTCGACGCGGGCGCTGCCCTCGATGAGAGCGGCTTCGCCCGTCATCTTCAGGATTTTGACCTCCATGATCATGGTCTGGCCAGGCACGACGGGCGCAAGGAAGCGCATGTCGTTTACGGCGGCGAGGGCCATCACTTCGCCTTCCCCCATTCCCGTGCCGGAGGCATGGCTGAAGAGCAGCGACGCGCTCTGGCCGATGGCTTCAATCATGAGCGTGCCGGGCATGATGGCGTGATCGGCGAAGTGGCCGAGAAACTGAATTTCGTTGCCGGTAACGTTTTTGAGCGTGGTGATGCGCTGCCCCGGCTCGAGAGCGAGGACGCGATCGACCATCAGCATGGGAAAGCGCTGCTTGAGGCAGAGCTTCACTTCTTCAAAGGTCATGGTCATGGGCTGAGTCAGCGCTTGCGAAGGATCGTGCCCAGAGCGCGCGGCAAAAAGCGGCCGCCGGGAACGGGGTTGCCGGCATCGCAAACCAGCCGCGTGACGCGCAGGCCGACATCCTCCGCCATCTTGAGCGGCTCCGTCTCTTTGTGAAATTCAAACGTGTGGTCGCGCTGCGCGGACTCGAGAGCGGTGGAGAAGAAGACGATGCCGTCGTCGGCCAGATGGTGGGCGATGGCTTCGAAGAGCGGGCGCGGATCCTGGAGGTGCTCGGCGAGCATAGCGGCGATGATGCCCTGATATTTCGCTCCGCCGCCATCGCTGGTGAAGGCGAGAGCATTCTTCACTTCGAAGTTAACGCGCTGCTCGTGTCCGGAGACGGCGCGGAGCTTGTTGGATACTGCGACGGCGGGCGGGCTGATATCGAATCCATCGACAAAAATATCGGGACGGGTCTCTGCGGCAAGCAGGCCCATGACGCCATGGCCGGAAGCGAGCTCGAGGACGCGGGCCTGGGGCGGCAGCGCCATGATGAACTCATCGCGGTACATCGCGATGTGATTGATCATCGACGGCCAGAAGGGATAGATAAGGATGGCGGCCCACATATAAGGGACCATATAGCCCTCGTGCTCGTAGACCTCGGAGACAAGCTCGGGCATGGACTCCGGTGTGTAGGTGCCGTTCTTCTCGTACGCCTGCTGGCATTTCCAGACGCCCATGCAGTATTGCGCGTAGCCTTTGGCTGCGTCTTCAAAGGCGCGATCGCCATAGGCCCCCTGCGCCCAGCGCGCGAGCGGGTCGAGCAGCCAGGAGCAGAGATCGTCGTTGGCCTCAACGGTGGCCCTGGCTGCGGGAGCGAAAGTGCGCGCCCTGGTTTCGAGGCCCGTAAGAAATGCCTTGCCTTCATTCATAAGTGAAGAATCCTCAGAGTAGACAGAAGTTAGTCAGCCGAGCTGACGTGCCGGACCATGCGAACCATCGGCCGGATGAGGTCGACGCCATCCCACGGCGGAACAAAGGTATGCATGCGGCCCAGCTTGACGATGCGATCCACACCTTTTCGACCAGCGAGCATGGCGATGCCGGCTTCTTTTTCCGGATCGGCGATGCCAAGGCCAAGGGTCTGCACATTGCCATCGAACTGCGAAACCGCTTCCTGCAGGTCGTCCACTTCGAGGACGAAAAGCGTCTTTCCCTGCACGGGCTGCGGGATGCCGGCGCCCTGGCCGAAGAGGAGCGTCCAGTCGGGCTCCATCGGAAAAGCGGCGCTGTGCGACGCGTCGCTGAGCAGCCAGGAGGCGCGCGCCTGGCAGACGGTAGAGGTCAGGACCGCGGGAATCGTCTGCCGCGGGTGCGCGCGATTCTCGTTTTCAAAAGCCTCGCGAAGGCTGGCCAGGAATGGACCGGTGGATTGAGCCCCGTCGCGCTCAAGAAAGAGCACCTGCGGCGAGGAACACGCCTGCTGATCGAATTGCCAGACGTCGCGCGCGAGGCGGAGGCACCAGGTTTTCTGCTCCTCGGGATGGCTCCACGCGCCGGCGTCCAGAGCGGCGACGGACATGCGGGGCCCAAAGACCGCGATGTGCGCCCAGTGCGGAAAGGGCAGCGAGCGCACCTGAAGCACAGCCTCCCCACCGCCCCAGATCATGGCGCCATCGACGGACTGCGCCATGGCCTCATGCAGGTCGCGGCGGTTGTGATCGAACGAAGCCATGAAGATGCGGCGCGTGAGGCGCTCGTCGGGATCGGCGGTAGCGAGGCGATCCATGAGCAGCTGCGTCATGTCGATGAGGCTGCGGGGAACCCGCACCAGCGCCGCGTTGCCGCCGAGCAGCGCGCAGGTCATGGAGAGGATGGGCTGAATCTCGACGTTCGCGGCGGGCCAGTGGCCGACGATGCCGAGAGGAAACGCGCGGAGTTTGGCGCGTCCACTTTCGGTCCAGCCGCCGTCGAGGGCCTCGGCGCCGAGCTCGCGCGCGATGATGGGTTCGAGCGTGCTGCGGCGGAGCCACATGCGCAGAAAGACGATGCCGGGAATCTCGTTGAGCTCGCGCGCAGCGAGCATTTTCGCCCACGCTTCGAACAGGGTCATGACCTCATTCGGCGTGAGCGGGTCGGCGGCGGCCACGCGGCGCAGTGCGGCGGCGGCCGCGGAAAATTCCGCGGGCGACTGCACCGGCTGAATGAGAGACGTGGCGGAAAGGGTGGTCATTTAATGCGCCGCCGATCGTTTGACATCGAGATTGCCGCAGCCGCGCAGCTCGGCCTTCGGCACGCGCCCCGCGAAGCGGAAGCTGATGCCGCGGCGGCCGCAGGAGCATCCGTCATAGGCAAGGACCTGGGCCATATCTTCGGTGAGCAGCAGATTGCCCGGGAAGCTGGTAGGAAGAATGCTGCAAACCTGGACGATGCCGTGGCCGCCCGGCGCGACCGGCGCCAGCGTGAGAGGATCGCGAACGATGACCTCGCCGAACGCGGGCGCATGCTTGTTGCCGTCTGGACAGTCGGGGAAGATGACGCCAACGCTTTCGACCATGCCGTAGAAATCGATCACGCAGTCAGGCGTGCAGCCGAACACGCGGGCCAGTTGCTCGTTAAACGTGGACTTGGCGACAGCCTGATCCTGCAGGCGCTTCCAGCCGCCGCTGTGCAGAATGCGGACGTTGGGCAGGTTCAGGCAGATGTTTTCTTCCACCAGCGGTTTCACCAGGTGGTTCCACAGGATCCAGGTGAAGCCGTAGACGAGCACTTCGGCGCCCTGCTGCGCCTGGGCGAATTCCATGAGCTTGCTTGTGTTCAGGACCAGATCCCCCTGTTCATTCTGCTCAAGCACGCAAATGGATTGGCTGGCAAACGGGTGCAGGCCCTGGATGGCCGCGGTTCTGGCGCCGAGCGCGCCGTTGCCGCCGCGCAGCGAATCCGCGGTATCGATGACGAGGTAAGGCCGGCGCGCGGTTCCGATGAAATCGCGGACGATGCTGACGACGCCTTTGGTCATACGGCGCGAGGTGGACGAATCCAGCACAACGCGGCTGGGCGATTGCGACGTTGTCGCGCTGGAAGTCAGGGTGCGCTTCACTTCGTGGGGCTCGATGAACGAGAGGGGCGGGTTGGCCTTGAGCAGCCCCACCGGCAGATACGGGAATTCGGAAACCTGCGAGGCGGAGCGATAATCCACCGGCCACCCGCGCAGGTAATTGTCGTAGCCCGCGTGACGATGGACCGCGCAATCCAGTTCTTCCCGCAGCAACTCCACCAGAGCGGCCCGCTTTTCTTCGGGAGTCTGGGAGTACGGCGGGATGGACAGAACCTGGTCTATTTTGTCATCGAGCAGATGCATGCATTTCCTTGCTCATCTCGGCGAGCGCCGCGCGCGAGATCTTGCCGGATGAGGTTTTCGGCAAATCCGGGACGAAGTGGACTGAATCCAGCGTCCAGTGCGCGGGAAGATGGTGGCGAATGAATGCGGCGGCCGGCTGGTGGCCCTGGTCGGCGACGACCCACAGCACCAGAGCCTCTCCGGCCTCAGGATGTTCGGCCGCGGAGGCGCCGCATTCGTAGATTCCCGGAATGGCGGCGACTTTGGCTTCCACTTCGGCGAAGCTGACGCGCGTTCCGCGGATCTTCAGGAAGGCTCCGGCGCGGCCGTCGATCCACAGAAAACCATCCTCGTCCTGATGAGCCATATCGCCGGTGCGCAGCCAGCCGTCCTGGAACTTCCGCTTGGACTCTTCAGGGTCGTTGCAGTAGCCAACACATATCGATGGGCCCGTGACGAGTAACTCGCCGGTTTGGCCGAGCGGGACCGGTTTGCCGGCTTCGTCCACGATCGAGACGGTCAGGTTATCGAGGGGAAGCCCCACGCTTCCGGGTTTGTCGTGCCAGCGGTCGGGGTCCATACAGGAAATGCGCGCGGTCGCTTCGGTCTGTCCGTACATGACGAAGAACCGGACGTGCGGAAAAGCCTCGCGCATCTCGTCGACCTTCTCGCGGGCGAGACCGCCGCCGGCCTGGAGGAACCTGCGCAGGGCCGGAAACTGGATGCGGTGAATGCCGGATCTGCGCAGAAGAACGTTATAGACGGTGGGGACGCCGGCGAAGGTGGTGCAGTCAAACTGCACGACGGCCTGCAGAACTTTATCAGGGAACATGAAGCGGCGGTCGAAGACGACGCTGCCGCCCTGATAAAGATGCGTGTGCACGAGACTGGCCCCGAAGCAGTAACTGACGGGCAGGATGAGCATGGCCCGCTCATCGTGACCGATTTGCATGCTGCGGATGATGGCTTCCGTGTTGGCGAGCAGGTTGCCATGCGTGACCATGACGAAGCGAGGCACGCCGGTAGAACCGGAGGTGCCCATCAGCGCGGCCGAATCGGCAGGCGAGCAGTCGGCGGGGTGTACCGGATGCTCGACATTCGCGGCGAGATCACCGTGCAGACGAAGTACCGGCGCATGTGCAAATGCATCGCCGTGCTGGGCGGTTTCCGTCCACACCGCGCGAGCGCCGGTTGCGGCGACTAACTCGGCGGCAGAGGCGGTGAGGGTGCGCTCGTCGACGGGAACGGCCACCAGACCCGCGTACATCGCGCCCAGATAAACCAGCGAGCTGGCCGGAGACAAAGCGCAGCCGATGAGCAGGCGATCGCCGCGCTGGAGTCCGGCAAAGAGCAGGGAAGTTCCGCAGGCCGCGATGGAATGCGGCAGAGCTTCAGATTCGATGGTGGTGCCGGCAGCCGCGTCGATGAAGCACGAGCACGGGCCAAGGCGCTCCACGAGTCTTGCGGCGAAATTTCCCTGAGCAGCGGAAGACATGTCAGGCTTTGGCGGCGAGTTTGGGCGTGACGACGCGGACGATTTCGCGAACGCTTTCCATTTCCATCAGGTCGTCCACATCGAGCGTGATTCCGAAGGCCTCTTCCAGGCTGCTGGCGAGCGAAAGGTGGCCGACCGAATCCCAGAGCGGGATGTCGTTAGCCGTGGTCTCCATCGATACCGATCGGGGATCGACATCGAACGCGGCCCCAAAGGCCTCCTGAATTTTGGAGAGAATTTGATCCTGATCCGTGACATTCATCTGAACTTTTGATTACCCCCGTATGAAATGTGCATTGAATTCACTCACGTATAACAGTGCGAAGTGGATTTGAGAATGAAGTTGCGGCGGTGTTGTGGCCTATCTTTAAGCCACAACACCGGCTCCGCCGTCGATGACGAGCGTTTGGCCGATCATGCCCGACGACGCGTCGGAGCAAAGGAACTGAGCGGCCCAGGCAACTTCCTCTGCCGTGACCAGGCGGCCGCTCGGCGTGCGACGAATGGTTTCGGCGAGACGACGTTCGGTGTCCGGCATGGCTTTCCATGCATCGGTGAGCACGGCCCCGGCGGTCAGGATGTTGACGCGAATGCCGGCAGGGGCGAGTTCGACAGCAAAGTGGCGGGCCATGGATTCCAACGCACCCTTCGACGATCCGACGAGCGAATAACTGGGAAGCACGCGCGTGGCGCCCATGGAACTGACGGCGATGATGCTCGAGCCTGCGGACAGCCGAGGGCGCACTATCCTGACGAGTTTGAGAAAAGCCCGAACGTTGAGGTTAAAGACGAAATCGAAATGGCGCTCCGTGAGCTCATCCATGGGTCGATGAACGCCGGTGGCGGCGCAGTAAACCAGGCCAGACAACGGCGCGGTCAATTCGGACAGAGCGCGGTCCAGCTGCTCAAGTCCCTTGTCGCTGGTGAGATCGGCGCGGCAGAGTGTGAGCGACAGGTGTTCTTCCGCGGCGATGGACTGCAGCTGCCGGGCGGTCTCCTCGTTGCGCAGGTAGTTGGCGATCACCCCCGCGCCGGCCCGGGCAAAGCGCAAAGAAATGGCCTGCCCGATGCCGCGGGTGCCTCCTGCGACCAGGATGGTTTTGTTGGCGAGGGAAAAGAGATCGCCCATGGGAAGGGAATGACTCACGCCGGCTCGTGCACGGTGGTCGTGACCTGCACGCCGCTCTTCGCGTCTTGCGGGGCCGGCTTGCTCTCGTTGCGCCCGATGCGCCATTTCTGCGTTTGCGGATCGTACTGGCGAATGATCGTCGCGGGATATCCTGCCGCGACGGAATAGTCGGGGATGCTGCGCATCACCACGGAGTTGGCGGCAATGACACAGTTGCGGCCAATCGTGAGCTTGCCGCGCGGAGAGATGATTGCCGCCCCGCGCCCAATCCAGGTCCCTTCGCCAATGTGGATCGTCCCGTTGCCGCTCACGCCCTGCTCAATCACCGGCACGTCGATATCTTCGTAGGTGTGATTGTGATCGAGCAGCAGCACCATCTGCCCGATCAGCACGTTGCGCTCGAGGTGGACGAGATTGCGAGCGGAAATGATGCTGCCAAAGCCGACATGACAATTGTCTTCGAGCACGATGGTGGGATCGCCAATGTACTCATCGGTCGCCACATTGAGCCATGCGTATTCCCTGAGGCTGCAGGAGTTCCCAAGGCGGATGCGCGTCGCGCGCGAGCGGCATACTCGGCTGGTGTAGTGGAACGAAACCTTCTTTCCGATCGAGGCGAACGGATAGGTCTTGCCGACCCAGAGGCTGTACAGTTTGGTGAGCCCGCGGGGAAAGAGATCGAGAGGATCGTCCATGGGGCGGCGTGGTTGGCTGGCTGACACCGAATGACTCCTTTGAGAGGTTGGTTGAAGCGCCCTAAAGCGCGGTGGCGGATTCCGGGGTTTTGTGGGTGTACGTGCGATTCCGCCGGTTCCAGGTGCGCAGATGGGCCGAGGCGCACACGGCTGCGACCAGCGCGCAACAAACGATCGAGAAAATAAGTCCGGGGATGGGCCGGGCTGCGAATCCCAGACGCCGGGCGCCGAGCACGGCCGCAAGTGCTGCCAGCGATCCGAGAGCGGGAGCGACAAAGGCCGATCCATACTGCGAAAGCCGCAGACCGGTCACGAATCGAAGGCGAATGACCTGATAGACAAACCCGATGGCCGAGGAAGCCAGGGCGGCGACCTGCGCTCCGACCGGGCCGAGAAGTTTGGAGGCAGGATAGACGGCTGCCAGCATGACCACGGCGGTGATGGCAATGGCCACGCGATGCACGCCGGGGACGCCGCGGGCAAACAATACGGTGGTGAGTTGGGCGTTGAGCACAGTGAGCAGCACGACGCCGGAGGCGACCGACAGCGGCCCCGCAGCTGCGGCGTAGCGCGCGCCGTAAGCGAGCCCGAGCATGGCGGGAGCGGTCAACGCAACGAGTAGCGTTGCAGGAAGTCCGAACAGAACCAGCCAGGAAGTCACCTCGACCAGAATCCTGTTCAGCCGCTGCGTATCCTCCTGAATGCCGGACATGGCCGGCAGGAGAGTCTGCCCGAGCATGTTCGTAATGAAGACCGACGGCGTCGCGACAAGGTTGACCGCCATGGAGTACAGCCCAAGAGAGGACAGCGAAAACAGCCTGCCGAGAACGAAGATATCGGAGCGATTGATGATGAGATTCAGCGGCGCCATGCCGAAAACGCCGCGCGAAAAGCTCAGCAGTTCTTTGGCCGCATGCCAGTCAATGCGCAGACGGGGACGGCCCGGACAGACGATATAGGAAAGAACGAAGCGGGATGCGTCCTCGCAGCAATAGCCAATGGCGAGCGCCCAGACATCGCGCATGAAGAAACTAAGAACCACGGTAATGACGACACCGCAGAGCCCCCCGCCATTGGTAATGACGGCCCAGCGGCCGAACTTCATATGGCGCTGGATGAGCGCGCATCGCGGGCTGATGGCGCCATTGAACAGCACGCTCACCAGCGCGAGGCGCAGCAAACCGGACAGTTCGGGACGCCCGTAGAAATGGGCAATCCAGGGTGCGAGAGCGAAGATTACGACGTAAGAAAAAACTACGCGGACGAATCCCAGCCACCAGGAAGCATTGAGGTACGCCGGCTCGTCGCCGCGCGGGCACTGGATGATCGCCGCGCGTTCGCCGACATCGGTGAGCGTTTGCACCACCGAAGCGGACGAAAGAACGATCGCCATGGTCCCAAAGGCGTTGGGAGCCAGAAGCCGCGTGAGGAGCATGTTGCGCAGGAATCGCGCCGCCTGCTCAGCCACGCTGCCGGTGCCGAGCCACGCGCCGCCGCGCATCGCTTTCGCACGCAATGCGTCTCCCCTCAGTGTGTTGAGGGCGAGCCCTTTCGCGCGCTGGTATGCGCCGCCTACATCCATTCAGAACCACCAACCGTCGCGATATTTCTCATCTCTTCAATCAAGGTCTTTCCGGAAGCCGTGGTCAGGATCATTGCAGTGCCATGCATAGGAAGTTTTGCCGATCAGCGATGAATGCGCGCCCCGCAGTGCCTACTGAGGCGAGTCCGGTTTGCGGAAGACGGCGTGGATGGATTCGCCGCCGCCAACCAGAGGCGCCATGGCGAGCAGCCCGCTAAGAATGGTCATGCGCACTGCCTTGCGCGCGGCGCGCCAGGGAAGGCGTGCATCGCGGCGCCAGGCAACCGCGGTTTTGCGGATGCCGACGGAGCCGAGCAGGTCGTGCCAGACGTAGCGGACGCTGGTTCCCACTGCGGGATTGCGGTGCGTCTCCACAGAAACCGGATCGAGGCCGGCCCCCTGAGCCAAAGCCGTAAGGGAAGACGGCGAGTAATGGAAGAGATGGCGGGGCAACTCGAGTCCGTGCCAGTAACTCCGAAACACACGTCCTTCGGCCGAGTCGATGTTGGGAACGAGCACGTAGAAGATTCCGCCCGGTTTGAGCCACTCTGCGACCCGAGCCATCACGCGCCGGGGTTCATAGAGGTGCTCCAGCACATCGAAGCACGTAACGACGTCGAAGGAGCCGGGAGCAAAAGCCGCTTCGAGAATGGTGCCGTTGAAAATGTCAGCGCCGGTCCGCTCGCGCGCCAGTGTTGCCGATTCGGCCGACATTTCGATCCCTGACAGGTTCCATGACGGTCCCCGCAGAGTTTCAAGGAAGGCTCCGGAACTGCATCCCATGTCGAGCAGCGATCCCGCGGTCTTGTGCAGCGAAAGAACCGCGTTGCGGTCGCGCCAGCGGTGAGGTGAATTCTGGCCGGCCGCGGAGATGAGCCTGTCGTAGGCGTCGGTGTAGTGCGCGCCCATCGCGTCGGGTTGCGGCGGATGATCGAGCCACACCAGCGAGCAGGCGGGGCAGCGCAGCAGGGTGTAGATTTCGCGGCGGCCATGAAAGCGATCAGGAGCACGCAGCCATACCTCCGCGCCGGCTGCGAAGCAAACCGGGCAAGCCTCCCGGGCGGCCGAGGGGTTCGCCGGCAAGTCGCACTCCAGCACGGCTGAATCGGTCAAGTTGCTCTTCATGGCGGGGTTCACGTTCAGACGGTAAATTCCGAGGCGCGGCGATTCTCGCGTTGACGGATGGTACGAAGGGCCACGCCGGGGGCCAGCCAGGTCAGCAGCCATTTCGCCGCCACGTTAAAACTCGGACTCAGGCCGAGGGCCTTCGAAGCGGCTGCCCGGGCCCGCCCATGCTGGCCGGTTTCCAGGTAGTAATTCACCCAGCCGCTGTAAGTAAATCCAAGCTGCCGGCGGATCAGGGAGCGGACCGCAGGAGGCTGATCGGCGGTGAGGAGCATGAGCCCTTCGAGGCGGATCTGGCTGTCCTGCAGAAAGAAATCGACCTTGTTCCAGTCTGCGCTGACGCCGACGTGGCGGGTCTCCACCGGCGCGCGATCGAAGCCGACGAGCGGGCGGTTGACGTAGCAGAAACCCGTCTGCATCGCAAGGCGGAACATGAAGTCGCTGTCCTGACTGTACAGGATGCTGGGATTGAATCCGCCGATTTTCCGGATCAGGTCTTTGCGCGCAATGAATGAGGACAGGCAGATGACCATGCCTGCGCCTCCGGGGCGGACGAGCAATCGGAGCGCTTCGGCATTGATACCCGCTTCGCCCTCGTGCCGATAGCTCGATTCGGCAGCCTCGAACATCGTGCGCGTTTCCGCATGGTTAAAGAAACGCACATCGGTGTAGCAGCCGCCGCACTGCGGATGGAAACGATCGAGGGTGCGTAACTGCCACTCCAGCTTGTCGGTTTCCCACACGTCGTCGGAATCAAGAAAGGCGATCCACTCGCCGCGCGATTCCTCGATTCCGCGGTTGCGCGCGACACTTGCCCCCTGATTGACCTGGCGGAAGCAGCGGATGCGATCGCCATAGGCCTGGCGGAGAATCGGGCCTGTATCGTCCGATGATCCGTCATCGACGACGATCACTTCGAAGTCGGAAAAGCTTTGCGCCAGCACGCTGGCGATTCCCTTCCGAACTTTCTCAGCGCGGTTATAGGTGGGGATAACGACGGAGACTTTGGGAGCCATAAAGGTTCGAATCGGTATGCAGGTTCAGAGCCGGATCAGACACAAACCGCGTCGCGAGTGCGGGCGCTTGCCGCCCGCGACGTGGCGATCGTCTCGCGATATACGTCGAGGAGGATCGATCCCGCGGCTGTCCAGGTGAGCGCGGGCAGCGCTGCCTGGGACTCGGCGCGCAGCCGCGCGAGCAGCGCGCGGTCCTGGTGCAGAAGAGTGATGTGCTCGGTGAGTGCCTCGACATCGCCAATGCGGTGCATCAGGCCTGTCTTCATGTGGCTGCAGATTTCCGTGCACGCTTCCGAGGCAAGCGGAACACAGCCGCAGCCCATCGCTTCAGTAATAACGAGTCCGAAGCCTTCCTCGATGCTGGGCAGCACGAGGATGTCGCTGCGGCGCATCAGATCGGCCACGTCATTGCGATGGCCGAGAACCTTGACGCTGGGATGGGCCAGCAGGGGTGCGAGCTTTTCCTGGTATGCCGGAAGAAATCCTCCGGCAATGAGGAATGTGCCGGTCTTCGAGGCCGGGGATTTGAGCCAGGCCTCGAGAGCGAAATGCACGCCTTTGCGCACGGCGCAGACCCCGACAAAAAGCATCGTGAGTCCGCTGCCCGGATCGGCGACGCGCCGGGGATCGGGGAAATAGACTTTCTCGTCGTAGCCGTAGATGTGGCGGATCAGCTGCTCCTGTTTGAATCCTTTGTCGAGAAAGGTCTTGACGACGAAATCGGAGGGGCAGAGCAAGCGTGTGGCGAGCCGGTACTCCGCTTCTTCCTTCTCCAGCTTCTTCGTGTCGAAGGCATGCTCGTGATCGGGCGGAAGCGCCACGCCGAGGCGCTCACATTCCTGCTGCACCACTTCCATCGCGAAGCGCGTATTGGCGTTGGGCCTCTCGAGAACCGTGGGAATTCCCAGCTGTGCCGCGGTCTTCAGCGTTTCCAGAGCACCGGTGGGCCAGGTGTGCACGATGTCGATTTGGCCGGCGAGCTTTCTGAGTCGCCGCGCGACGATGCGGTCGTGGAGCGCCACGGCTCGAGCCGTGCCAACCATCCGGTAGGGCAGGCGGAGTTGGCCCCTCTCCAAAGTCTGCTCCACGCGAACGCCGGCAGGGACGGCACGGCCAAGGGATGCCGGCGCGACCAGCAAATCGGCTCCCGCCGCGGCCAGACCGTTGACCTGCTGCCAGGCGGTATAGCAGATGCGGTCCGCCCCCAGACGCAGGGGAAAGCTGTACAGCACGCGCACGCGATCGGTTGATTGGGTCATGGCAGTTCTTGTGCCCACGAGCATGGGCGAGGTTCTCTTTCGGCTCAGGCGCGGATGAGCGATCCGGGGCGCCTCGGGTTCTTTCCGGAGGATTGAGGCACAGCGTACTCGCCGGATTCGCTGCCGGCGGAGACCAGTGCAGGAGCAGGCAAAACCGTGTTCCCATGAGCTGTCTTCAGCTCAGGACGCGCGGCGAGGCGCGTGGCTTCGCAGCTGGCCATGACGATGCACACCACGAGGGTGAAGAATCCCATGATGAGCTGCGCCATGTAGTTGATGCCGAAGTGCGCAACAACGGTCGCGAGGAGAGCCGATCCCAGGCTCCAGAGCAGCCACTCCTGCCGGCGCTGCCCGCTGACGCGTTTTCTGCCGTTGCCCAGCGATCCAAAGCTGCGGCTGAAGATGCCGATGTAGAAAAACAGGGTGAGCATCCCGCCGGTGAGGGCCACGGCAACGAACTGGTTGCAAAGATCCCAGCTGTCCCATCCCCAGTTGACGTAATTAGGAGTGCCGACGAACCACCACGCGGGGATATGTTTCATGGTCATGTCAACCAACAGGTAGCGCTGCTCGCCGGACGAGGAGCCGGTGAGGTCGATGCGGGCGATCAAAGCCCAGACCGGCGCTTTCATGACCATCTGCAGTGCGGCGAGCCCGGCGACGATGCCCCAGCGAATGAGACGCATCTTGCGCCGCAGCGGCCAGAAGGCGATACCGACGAAGCTGCCCATGAAGGCCAGCCACGAGGTGCTGGAGTTGGAGGTCGCGACCATCGCCGTCGCGCCGGCGAGGCCCGCGACCGCGATCCACTTGCAGCCCTTTTCCTTCCAGAGCCACAGAAAGGGGGGAATCAAAACACCTGCAAAGGCTCCCGCATACAGGCAACCGAGGGTAGCTCCGGAACGCAACTTGCCATTGCGGACGGTGACGTAGCTGGAGATGCCGCCGAGATAACTGAAGACGTTGATGTGGCCAACCTGCTCGTAGATCATGCAGATCCCGAGGATGACGCAGAGCAGCGCCAGGGTCTTGATCGTGCGCCGGACGCCATCGCTGTCGGGAACGAAAGAACGAATGACGAGATAGCCGCCGAGTGTATCGATCAGGTCTCCCGAGGCGTTGATGACAGCCGGCATGTTCAGGAACTCGAGACACTGCGCGATGCACGCACAAATCGCCCAGCCGATCACCATCTTGTCCACGCGGCTGAGCCCGCCGGGATATTTTCCGGCTTCCCGCCCTTTGCCAAACGTGAGCCTTCGCGCCAGCCCGGTGAGGATGAGAACGCGAAGCGCCGTAAAGTGAAAGCCGCCGAGGACCAGGACTTCGCCGATGGGGATGGTAAAGAACGCCAGCAGAAAGGGGGTGATGAGCTTATGGCGGGGGAGCGTCAGGAGCAGGACAATCGCGATGAGCAGATAAACCGCGACGATGGGACTGATGGCGGAATCCATCGCGCCACCGCCGTATCGCAGGTTTTTGGGAGCCATTGGTTAAGAGAGTACGCGCCGCCGCTGCTGCGCTGGGTCGCTGCAAAGTTGTTGTGAGGCGAAGGTCAGAGCCGCGATTCCGCCGTATGCCGGCTGGTCGGGGATTCCTGAATTTTCAGCGGGGAATCGCGAGCAGACAAACGGCAGCGTTTCCGCTGCCGTTTGTCTGGCCGAGCGAAAGAATCAGGACTACTGCGGCACCGTTCCCGTCAGGTTGGTCGGGGCCTGTGCGCCGAAATACTGATAGGCGCCGCTGTCCCACGCCGTCGTGGTCGGACGCGTCACAACGCCCTGGCCGGGACAAACCATCGTGTGGCTGGTTCCGTTGTAGGAGCATCCATCGGTCGTTCCATACTTGCACGCGTTCGCCGCGTCAACGCTGATCGACGAATCCGACGTGTAGGACGCCAGTTGCGTGCAGTATGTCTGGACGTTGGTCCCGACACCCACGGTGGCTTTGGTGCTGGCCATTGGAGCGCAGGGGGTCGTGCCGTCATTCGCGCAGGTATGCGGTGACGACAATCCCGCTGAAGCCATCGTATAACCCTGACTTTGCGCCGTGGCAGGACTCATGACTACGTTCGAAGAACTGCCGTACCCCGTGCACCCTGGCCCGTCATACGGGGAGTTGATCAGGTGTTCGTTGTAGACGGTCAAATAGGCGCCGCCGCTGAGGTTGGATCCACTGGTCTTGCAGGTTTGGCTCAGGTCGACCAGCGTGTTGTTGAACATGAACTGGCCGCCGATGCCGGTTTGGCCTGCGGGCCCGCCTCCGACGCAATCTCCATACTGCTGGGTTCCCGCAATCGCCCACGGCTGTCCCGAGCCCGGAACCAGCACGTCGTACATCAGGTTGTTGAACCAGTATTCGGCGTTGTAGTTCGGGCAGAACCAGAACACCTCTCCGTTCCCAAAGGACGGATCGAAATGACGGACCACATTGTTATAGACAACATTCGGCGTGCTGGTGGCGGGCGATTGATTGCTCCCCGCGTCGTGGTTGCACTCCAGCATGTTCCGGTGCCCGTCGTAGAGCGTGTAATAAAAGTGCTCAAAGATGTTGTCGTGGATGTCGTGGCACTGCGCGCCGACTCCCTGGCTGATGTAGCGGATGATCGAATCGCGCATGTGATAGAACCACGGGAAGTCACCCCATGAGGCGACCTGCGGGTCAGAGTCTGAGCCGTCGATCACCACATGATCGAATACCTGCCACACGCCGCCGCCGCCGCCGAGAATCGTAACCGGGTGGGAGCCGCTTCCGGTTCCGGCCGTGCTGGTCGACGTCCAGCCGTGCAGGTACGAGTTTTCCAGCATGCTGATCGGCTTGTAATTGCCGCCGCTGGCCCATCCACCCACGTAGGTGTTGCCGTTTGCGGTGTTCGCCGCCGACGCACACAAACCGGTCAGCTCGAAGCTGTCAAGGATCGTCCACGCCGGCATCGTGACAAGGCTGTTCGTGCCGAAGTTGCCCCCTGGGTTGGCCACCTGGTAGGCGCAACTGGATACAAAGGCCGTCGCGGTCGGGTTATCCCCGGTCAGGATCGGACGGCACCAGGAGCCGCAGTTCGCCGAGTTGTACCAGGTCGTGTCGACTCCGACGTACAGGCAGCCCGTTTGCGACCCTTCATACACGCAGTTCGAGACATTGCCGCCGTAGGCGTTGCCGTACCAGCCGTACAGATCCCAGGTACCACCGGTGTAGGGCGTGGCGCTGCTGTTGCCTTCGTGCCACGTATCGCCGCCCCGCAGGATGATGCCGATTCCCCCATTGCCCGCGCTCAGTTTGGCGCAGTTGGCCGAGCAGTTCGGCATGCCGGGAGCATGCTGCCAGGGCAACGCTTCGCTGGTTCCGCTGTTCGAGTCCGAACCGTTCGCCGCGACGAAATAACAGTGACTCCCCTTCAAGGGAGTGCTGGCCGGACATGCGCCCTGCGCAAAACACGTGGAGGACAGGAGGAAAAGACCTGCCCCTGCCAAAAGAAAGCACATCAGACGAATCTTC
This sequence comes from Acidobacteriaceae bacterium, assembly GCA_049802575.1. Taxonomy (GTDB): domain Bacteria; phylum Acidobacteriota; class Terriglobia; order Terriglobales; family Acidobacteriaceae; genus Palsa-343. The sequence goes on from JBARMS010000253.1 coordinate 52,038, forward strand.
ATGCCGAAAACCTCTTTCGCTCCTGCCGTGGAGCGGGTTGCTGGGTTAATGCCTTTCAGCCTACTCGACCTTGACCCCATTGGGGGTAGTCACTTTGGTAACCGGCAGGAAGAAGAAGAGGCAAATCGAGCGCAATGCAGTCTGTTGAAGGATAGTAACTTACTTGGAATTCTACACGGATTCTCGACAAATTCAAGCGAACACACGAAAGTAACCTTTCGGCTCGTTTGGACGCACCCGCCTGCGATTGCGCTGCTCGGACGCCGATCTCCATCTCAGCGCCATGGTGCGTCATTCTCCCGCCACCGGCGCATGGGAGCCGCCGTTCGGTGGCAGGCGGTGAACGTAGTAGTTCGTGTTCCCAAGTTTCTTCCACTGCGATGGATCCATTTCCACCGGCGCTTCTTCCGCCACGATTGCGGATGCGCCTGCCCGGGTAAACGCCGCGTAGATCGTCTGCGCCTCGCGATCTTTCATTGGCCAGAATGCCGGCGCGTCTTCGCGCAGCAACTGTGCGACGATGTGCACGCGCGCCAGCCGTCCCCAGCGGGATCCATCGGAACTGTCGCCGATGATCCCAATGTCCACACCCGGCTCAATGCCGGCCTGGTTGAGCGACGTGCCGATCTCGAGGAATTCATCACCATTCTCCTGGCGAGGATACCCGGCCGCATGGTAGGCGACCAGCAGCCCGGCCGAGATCAGCAGAAGGCTCGCGATCGCAGAGGACCAGGCCGCCACACGCCGATTCACCGGCTCGGACCCCCGTCCGAGGACAGCAGGGAACAAGCCCACCAGGATTGCGACAAAAAATGGAGCGAGGTATCGCGGTTCCACCGAGATGAGAAGGTAGAGAAAGGGTCCGAGGACCCCCGGAATCAGCAACGGCCAGCTTGGCGCGACGGTCCGGACGCCGCCGGGCCGGATCAGAACGAGGGCCATGCCGAGCAGAATAAGCGCGGTGAGCGGCAGAATATGCGAGTCCCGGACCAACAGCTTCAAGCCCCCGGCAAAGGCCACGAACTGGTTGTGCAGGTTGAATACGACGGGAGTGCCGGCGCCCCAGTACTGCATATCCGAACGCGGGGGATAGGTCAGAACGCGCGGCTCGCGGAACTCATAGATTTCGGGATGGCGGTTGAGCAGGATCAGCGGGTGTTTGAAATACGAGGGTGGTCCTGATTCGGCCGGGAAGAATGGTCCTCCCGCGGCTTTGCCTGCGGTCACATCATTCACATGCCAGGCATAGTTCAGATTGCCCACTTCGCTGTAGCTCAGTTTGCCGACACGCAGCGACATGGCGGCCACCATCGGCGCCGCGATCGCCGCGAACAAAACCATGGTTGCCGTCAGCGGCAGCAGAGCTCGCCTCCATGATCCGATTGCGGCCAACGCCAGAACCACAAAGACAAACGCCATCGGGAACAGGATCGCTTTGGCGAGGTAGCCGAAACCGAGCGTCATACCCAGCAGGATGGCAGTCTGCAGTCGTGGCGACGCCGTTCGCAATCGCAACACCAGGCCGCAGTCGAGATAAACGAACGCGGCGACCAGCAGATCGGGGGTGACCATTTTGGGTCCCCAGATCATGCCAAAGGTGCTCCAGGCAAACAGGCCGTATCCGACGAACTGCCAAAGCCAGAGACTTCCCTGCGTGTCCCGCCCGGAAGCCTTCCTCTCGTCGATATTCCCCAGGACACGGACCGCCGAGCGCAGCATGAACTCGAAGGAGGCCAGGGCGGCAAGAAAGATGAGAAAGTTCACCCCATGGACGAGCGGGATCTCCCAGGCGGCAGACGGGCGCGTCAGCCATGTGGCGATCCCGATCAGCATCGGATACAGAGGGCTCCAGATGGGATTCACCAGCAGGTGCCAGTTGTGCCGCAACAGCCAGTCGCTCATGTCGAGGTAAGAGACGCCGTCCTCGTTGAGGAAATGCCGCTGGGACCAGGTTTCCGCGAGCGCCAGAACAACGCACAGCGTCCGGCAGAGCAGGGCGATGCGCCGGGAACGCTGCTCCGCCAGGAGGGCGCTGTCCGTGATTTCCGGAATGTTTGCGACTTCGATGGCCATGAAACTCTCGAGTCCGAAAGGCCGCTGCAGCGCCCGGTCGGAAGGATTCGGAATACCGTATCGCTATTTGGAGAAAGGCGCGCCGGCTTCAGCGGGCGGCGTTTTCGGGTTCGATCCGGCAGCGCGAGGCATCCGCTGGATGCGTTCGGCGCTCCGGTCGGTGAGGGCGAGGGGCTTTTGCCCGGACCACAGGACAAGGGGATGGTTCGCAATCGTCAGCGACCGCACGGTTCCAAAAAGCCGAAATGGCGTCTTGCCCAGCGAGGCCAGCTGCGCATCATTCCATGCTGCCGCTTCGATGAAGGCCCGCGTGCGCCCTTCACGGGCCAGGGCAACCAGGATCGAAGTCACCAGAAAAGGATTGATCCCGCGTCCGCGGAACGCGGGAAAAACCTGGAAATCGAACAGGTGAACATCGTCCGGGGAAAGCGGGAAATAATAGGGCTCGATCGTTCCACCCTGGAGAGTCCATCCATAGCCTGCCAGGACGTCTCCGGCCATCGCCAGCCACAGGGACGCTCCCCTGGCGAAACGCTCGCGAATATTCCGGTCGGCCAGTTTCGGGCTCCAGAAGGCCGTCATCGAGTGGAACCGGTCTGCGCCGAGTTCGGTCAAAGTGTTCGCTCGTTCCACTGTGGGAAAGCCGGAGCAGGTCGACGCCGTCAACCCTGGCTGATGAAGATCGCAGCAGAAAACCACCATTTTCCCCGCGTGGCTCGCCCGCCGTACACCAACACGGACGCGCTCCATGGTCGCGCGCGCGCCGTTGCGGCGGATGTAACTGTTCACGCGAGAAGCGAAATCGAAGATCCGCATAAGCGATGCGCTAGCCGCGCTGGGAAGCTGCTCCGACCACCAGCTCGCGGAGGCAGGCGCCGCTCACCTGCTTGCGCACCATGTTTTGCGGCTGGCGGCGCGCTGCCGTGATGCCGGCGACGGCCGCCGTGAGATATCGCAACAAATGATGGAACAACAGGATCGCGCGGATGCCGAGCACGCCCCAGAAGCTGTGATGTTTTTTCCAGTAGCGCAGGATCGAGCGCTGCTGGGCGACGGCAAAGCGGACCGGAAACGGTGCGGTGGTCTTGCCGCGGTCGTGGATGGCGCGCGCGTCGGGACAGAAGGCCACCTCCCAGCCGGCATTCCACGCGCGGCGGCACCAGTCCACGTCGTCGCCGTACATGAACAGCCCCTCATCGAGCAGCCCCACCTCGTCGAAAGTCTCGCGGCGAATCATGGAGAAGCAGCCCACAAGGACGTCGACGGTGATGGTGCGGTCGTGCGGGAAATAGAACATGTGCTCCCCGGCGAAAAACTTCGAGCCTTTAAACAGGCCCTCGAGGCGCGATGTGGTGCAGAAATTGTTCCACAGCGTCGGGAAGCGGCGGCAGGTGCTCTGCATGGTCATGTCGGGATTGAAAACCCGGGGACCGACATTGCCGACAGCCGGATTGCCATCGAGAAAATCTGCGAGCGTATCAAGGCAACCAGGAAAGACGATGACATCAGGATTGACCAGCGCGATGTACTTGCCCTGGCACTGGCGGATGGCGACGTTGTTGCCTTTCGCGAAGCCGAGGTTTTCGCTGCTGCGGATCAGCTTCACCCAGGGGAACTTCGCCTCAACCATCGCGATGGTGTTGTCCGCGGACGCGTTGTCGACGACGAAGACTTCCATGCTGCGCTGCGGAGGCGCTTTGGCCAGGCTCTCCAGGCAGAGTTCCAGGTAATGGCCAGCGTTCCAGGCGACGATGACGACGGATAGATCCACGGGAGTACTCATAGTGCGGTGAGCCGCTAGTTTTCAACAGCGGGTTGCTTGAGAGAGCGGGGGGCGGCAAAAGGCTTCATGAAGGCGCGCAGGCTGCGCTGCAGCGTGACGCCAGCCCGGACCATTCCGGACGAAAGCGCGCTGGCCGAGGCGAACACCGGTTCCATCTGGCAGACATCCGCGCCGCAGAGGCCGCGCTTGAAGTAGTAGACGCCGGGGTTCCCCTCGGGATCGATGCCGCCGAGGTCGTACCAACGAACGCCGCGCTCTTTGAGCCAGCCGATGACCGTCCACTGCAGCAGGTAAGCGCCGCGCGCGCGAAGGCCGGCATCGCCGGTGGCGCCCAGCAAATAAATGGCAGAGTCGCCCATGGCCGAGGCAACCAGTCCGGCGACCGGCGTGCCCTGATCGAGGCAGATGAGCGCGCGCATTCGCTGCGCTTCCGGTAAAGCCTGCTGCATGCGCGCGAATTCTTCGGCATCCACACTGGTCTCGAAGGTCTTGCGCTGGCGCATCTGCGCGTAGAGATCGCAAAACATCCGGTATTCCTGGTCGCCGTGGCCGGCCACGACCGTCAGGTTATTCTTCTCCGCCTGCTTCAGCTTGTTACGCCACTTGGGATCGAGTTTGGCGCGCAACTGATCGAGCGAGGGGCTCAGGTCGACAACGAAGGTGCGATAGACATTCTGCGGGGCCTGAGTTTCGCGGGTGAACTTTGCGAAGACCGAGGCGAAAAGTTCGGCGCGCGGCGATCCCGCAAAGGCGTTCGGAAGGATGCGCACGAAGAGCTTCCGCTTCTCGACAAACTCGTTCTCAATGGCGCGAGCGAGCCGAAAGGCGACTTCGGAATCGACTGGCTGACCGCGGCGTTCCCACAGGGGTCCCCAGCGCAGGTAGGCCATGCCGAAGCGAAGCGGCGTGGGGCGGACGATGCGGAGTTGCGCCAGGCCCACGACCTCGCCATCGCGCCGGAGCACGAGGCGGCTCAGGTTGCGCTTGCCCCAGTGAACCTCGCCGTATGCCGCGGTCTGGTAGAGGCTCGCGTCTTCAAACGCATCGAGCATCTGCGACCACTCGGCGGAGGTGGCGCGATCGACTTCAACTTGCCAGGAAGGTGTCATGCAGTTCAGGAGGGGCCACGCGGTTCAGCGGGTGACGAAGAGTTCCGAGTTTTGAGCGACGGCTTCAGCCGGTGCCGTCGAGGAGGCAGCATCGAAAGTCGATGCGTCCTTGAGCGTCGCAGCCGGCAAACCGCCGGCTTTGCGGATATGAACTGTGCTGACCAGAGGAGCGGCAGGTACTTCGAAGCGCCACCAGGAAGCACCCTGTGCATCCTCTTGATCCTGGACAAAGCCCAGCCGCGAATACAGATCGGCGACCATCGCGTTTTTCTTCGAAGCGATGTAGACGCCGATGAGGCTCCGAAGCCCGCGGGCCTGGCACTGTTGCACCAGCGCGTCAAACATGGCGAGTTCCATCTCGCGATGCATCACGCGGCAGCTCATGAGCCAGAGGTCAAGTTGAAGCGTATCGCCGGCGGTCCGGCCGATGATGACGGAGACCAGCCCGTTGTCGCCAAATTTGTCGGCGAGGCGGCCGTACAGGGTGACGTAAGCCGGATCGGCGGCAATCGACTCCACCTCGGCAGAGGTGTAGCGCCGGGTGGTCAGGTTGAACTGATTCGTCTTGTTGATCAGCTGCGTGATCCGTTCGAGATAAACGGGCGCGAAAGGCGCAATTTCCGCGGTCATGTCGAGCGATGCGAGAAATTCGCCGTAGTCGGCAAAGGCGCTTTGCCGTGCGTTGCGCTTCGCATTCTCGTCGTAAAAGGCGGTGCGGCTCAGATCGTCCTGCACGATCCGGTGGGCCTCAAAATAGTGCTCGGCTTCCAGGATCTCCGCATAGCGCGCGACATCGGAACCTACTTCCGGCGTCGCGACTTCCGGCAACTGGTCGCGCATGAGGGCGCGCTCCGCGGGATTGTCGTCGACAAAGACGAGGCTGTCAAAGCCGATGTTGAGTTCAGCCGCGATGGCACGCATCGCCTGTGGCTTGGCATCCCAGCTGGCGTGAAAGGCGGCGAAGTCGTCGAGCCTGAGGACACTGTCGGGATGGGCAAATCCCTCCCTGGCAATCTCCGGATCGTTCTTGGAACAGACGGCGAGGAGGATGCCGCGCTGCTGCAGGTTTTTCACGTAACGCTGGAAGTCGAGATACGCTTCGCCGACCGGGTGGTCGGCGCCGAGGATGAGATTGTTCACGCCATCGTCGCCGATCACGCCGCCCCAAAGCGTATGGTCCAGATCGAGGACCAGGCATTTCCGGGACTTTCCATAGAAGGATTGAATGAGCGCGGCGGCATTTTGCGCGAGAGCGACGGTAGCCGTGGGACTGACCGCCATGTGGAAGTTGTACCAGTAAGTGCCGCCGTGCCAGGCGCCGAGGCCGACCTGCGCGCAGAGATAGTGAATGTCGTTGATGGCGAACCAGGAGTGATTCCGGGCCCAGGCCGCGAACTCAGCGTTGAGACGCATGAGGAAGTCCATGCGGCTGGAGGGCTCGAACGCCTCGAGGTTGCCGAGGGGGCGCAGCGGCGGCAGATCGAAATTGTTCTGCACGACCATGGCGCCATAGCGGCTGTGCAGCTTGTCCCAGAGAGCCTCGAAGCGGGCGGCTTCGCGGCGCACGCGCTGGTCGACTTCGGCGGCCGGTTCCAGCAGCGAGGGAAATTCCGAGACGTTGCGCCAGGTGGTGTGCAGAAAAACCACTTCGGGCTGGAAGGCCGCGAGCGCCGGATTCTCGAGCAGAGCCTCTTCAGCGTAGCGATTGTAACCAGACTCGTACAAGGTGGGCTGGATGCCGTGGCGGAGGAGAAACAACTCCAGCATGGCGGTCAGCTCGCTGCTGGTCGAGCCGCCGAGAATAGCGATACGCGCGGGCCGAAGGTTCGGCTGGGCAAGCAGCTCCCGCTTCAGCGTATGACGCTTGCGCAGAATCGTCGCCGGAGTGAGGGGAAAATGCATCTCCCGCAGAATCTCCTGCGCGGCTGAATGAGCTTGTGACATCGTCGTGGCTGAGTCGATGACCCGAGTCCCCCAGGAGGCAAACCGCGGCCGGCGATTAGTCCTGAATCTGATGCTGCTGGTTCGCAATGACCGATGGCGCGGGTTCCACGTTCGCCAGGCGGAGGAGATCGGCGACCGTGGTACAGCCCAGAACCTGATCGGGAGAGATGTGGGTGTGATTCGCGTTTTCGGCGAGGACAATCAGCCCCACCAACGCGGTCGAGTCCCAGTTTTGAAGGTCATCCAATCGCTCGTCTCCGCGCAGTGTGCCGGCGCAGAGGCCAAGGATTTCATCCAACTCCAAAAGGAATTCTTCGCGAGTCATCTTTCTTTGATCCTAAAGCACGCCTCGGTCGGGGAGCGGCTCGGTTGAAATAGATCAGAGCGAATGCTGCATGTCATGGAGACTACGCAGCGGCCGGAGCCCGCCCGGCAACACCTGGCGGGGTGAACAATTTGTGTCGAATTGCGCGAATTCGGGGGAGAACCTCGAGCTCGAAGAACAGCGCGTCGTCACTGGCAGCGCTGGTGCTCACGCGGTCGAGGTGAAACAGATCGGCATTCCGAGGGTTGGCCACGCTTTCGCTTAAAAAGACCGCCTGGTGTCCTGAATGTTCCAGGTGGCTGATTAAGTCCTGAGTAACGTCCCGCGCAGAACCGTAAGGCTGACTAAAGGATCGTATGGGTGCGCCGCACATGGATTCCAGCTCCGCTTGATTCCGATCAATTTCCGAAGCGAAGTCCTGGGGAGAAAAAGTCCTGCAGTGCGTGTGAGTATACGTATGGTTGCCTATCTCAAAGTCAGGCGAACTAAGATCACGGAGCCGCCTGGAGGTGAGGTATAAGTTCGCATCACGCGCCAGGCTTTCTTCACTGATTCCAGCCAGCCGCCGCAGCCCATCCAGAAAGGCGCTCCGCTGCTCCAGCGAGATTGCCGGGAAAAAGACGCCAAACACTTCAGCTAATGTCCGCAGCTCAGAAACTTTGTTATCAAAAACGGAGCGGATGGTCCGGTTGATAACCTCCATTCCTAACATACTGACCGCGTAACAGACAAGATTGTCGGGGGCGAGCCGCAGATTATCTACGAACGCAGCGTTGACGAAAAACGCTGCGGGCACGCGGTATTGCCGGCAAAGCGGAGCAGCGTACTCGGCAACCGAGGCGTAGGCATCATCGAAGGTGACCAGCAGAGCGCGATCGGGGAGGCCGCGGCCTTCGCCGTTCGTCAGCACATCCTCCAGCCGCACCGGGACGTAACGAGCGGAGAGGAACTGCAGGGCCGCTTCAAAGGCCTGCGGGGTGATGCTGACGCTGATGCCCGCGGTGAAGGGCGACGGAGCCTTCGCGATATGGTGGAAAACCACGCAGCGAAGCGTGTAGTCGCGGCCGAAGATGCGTGCGGCGGTGAATCGCGCCGGGATGCGCCAGAATGCTTTGGCGCCCAGCGTCATCGCCGCGCGGCGCAGGCTAGTGGAGGACAACGTTCTCCTTGTCCAGGAAGGTTCGCTGCCACAGCTCGAGCGTGAGCAGAGAGAAGAGCTCTTTGGAGTAGTTGGCTCCGGCGGCGTCGGCCTCAATAAGCCGCTCGACGGCGCCGCGATGGAAATAGCCGCGGTTGAGAGTCTTCGTGTCCGTCAGCACATCCCGGACAACGTCTTTCAGTTCTTTGCGGAGCCAGGATTCATAGGGGACGGGAAATCCCGTCTTTTTGCGGTCGCGGATGGCGGCCGGAATTCGCTGCGACAGCGCTTTCTTGAGAATGTACTTGGTATTGACGCCATTGAGCTTGAGCGCCGGGCGAAGCGACGCCGCAAACTCGAGCACGCGATGATCGAGCAGCGGCACGCGCAGCTCGACAGAATTCGCCATCGTCATTTTGTCGGCTTTGATCAGGAGGTCGTCCGGCAGCCAGGTTTTCGTGTCGATGTAGAGCATGGTGTTGAGCGTGCCCTGGCCGCGCATGTTCGCCTGCAGTGCACGCACCGGTTCCAGGCTGTGCTCGCGATCGACGGAGCCGAGAAAATCCGAGGAATACACCGCGGCAAGTCCGTTGCCCGTGGTGCGGAAGGGGTTTGCCGTGCGGCTGTAGTAATAGTCAGGGAAGCGCTCACCCATCAGCGGAACATATTTTGCCACGCGGGATGAGGAGAACAGGGAACTGGCGAGAGACATGCCGCCGGCGAAAGCGCTGTTGAGGGCCGGGCCGCCGCGCTTGAGCCGCTCGAGCCATACCAGGTTGCGGTAGTTGCTGTAGCCGGCAAATGCTTCGTCGCCGCCTTCACCGGAGAGCAGCACAGTCACATGCTCGCGGGCGAGTTTGGAAACATAGTAGAGCGCGATAGCCGGCGGCTCGCACACGGGTTCTTCCATATGCCAGACATAGCTGGGCAGGAAGGCCGCAAAATCCTGCGCGGTGATGGTCATTTCATAATGCTGCGTGCCGTATCGCTCCGCGGCGAGGCGCGCATAGGGCCGCTCATCGGCGAAGCTGTTGCCGGAAAATCCGACCGTGAACGTGCTGATGGTCTTGTCGGTGTTATCGACAGCCAGGCTCAGCACGCCGGTGGAATCGACACCGCCGCTGAGCAGAATGCCCACCGGGACATCGGCAATCATGTGCTGGCCGACGGTTTCGGAAAGAAGATTAAGCAGATCGGCTTCCGCCTGCTGGACGCTCTGGCGAGGCGAGGCTTCAGCAAACTGAAGGTCCCAGTATTGCCGGATGGTCGCCTGGCCGTCTTTGACGAGCAGATAGTGACCCGGAAGGAGCTTGCGGATGCCGCGCAGCAGCGTCTCCTCGCCCGGGACGTACATAAAGGTGAGGAAGCGGTCGATGAGCTCCGGCGCAAGGTTCCGATCGACGGAGGGATCGGCGAGGATGGCTTTGAGTTCCGATGCGAACGACAGCGAGCTTCCGGTCAGGTGGTAGTAGAGCGGCTTGATGCCCACCCGGTCGCGGGCCAGCAGGAGGGTTTGCCCCTTCTCGTCCCAGATGGCGAAGGCGAACATGCCGCGCAACTTTTCGAGGCATGCCGCGCCCAGCTCCTCGTACAGATGAACGATGACCTCGGTATCGGTGCGGGATTTGAAAACATGCCCTTTGCCGATCAGCCAGGCGCGCAGCTCCTGGTAGTTGTAGATCTCGCCGTTGAAGACGATCCAGACCGTGCCATCCTCGTTGGAGATGGGCTGATGGCCGGTGTGCAGATCGATGATGGACAGCCGGCGGAATCCGAGGCCGATGGGGCCTGACACGTAATAGCCTTCGTCGTCAGGACCGCGGTGGCGAATGGTATCTGCCATCGCCCGAATCAGCGCCGGAGGCACCGTCAGGTCACGATCGAGCGAGAGTTTTCCGCAAATGCCGCACATGATGATGAGTGGATGGATTCGAGAGCTAGCGCCAGATCGTGGGCCGGCCGAAGAGACGCCGGAGCTGCTGGCCGCGGATGTACGCGAGGTAGTCGCGATCGCTGACGCGCGGGGGGCGCGTGAAATGGGCTTTCACTAAGCCATACAGGATGGCCAGGGAGCCGGTGATGCGGGGTTTCTGCGCGAGTCGGGTTGCGCAGCTGGCAGCCACAAAGAGAGGATGGTAACCGGAGACGTAGCAGGCGACCCCATGCTTGATGCGGTCGCGCAGCAGCCCTTCTTCCGCGCCCGTGAGGCGGTGGTGCGCCAAATGCAGGGACGGGAAGGACTGGGTGGCGAAGCCGAGCATGTTGGCCTTCACTTCGTCGATGGTGTCCCACCCTGGAGCCGGCCAGAGACCGCCAATGGCCTCCCAGCACTCTCTCTTGTAGATCTTCGTCGCGCCGCGGACATGGAAGCGTGGATTGCGCTCGGGCGTCATGGTTCCATCGATATTGTGGGCGATGACTCCGCCGCCGATGCCCAGCCGCGCGTTCTGCTGGAAATACGCGAACGACTTCTCAAAGTAGTCGGGCGCGAAGCTCAGATCGCCGTCGAGCTTCACGAGGAAATCCCAGTCAGCGCGCTCGAGGAGGCGATAGCCGTCGCTAAAGGCTTCCATGACCCCGCCGCCGGATTTGCGGAAGCCCCGGTTGGGGCGGTGCAGCACGCGAATCCACGAATGCTGCGCCGCGTATTCGTCCGCGAGGGAGCCGGTGCGGTCGCTCGACCCATCATCCACGATGATCCACTCCGCGGGACGCACGGTCTGGCTGCACATCGAGCGAATCGTGTCATCGAGAAAGCGCTCCTCGTCGCGGACCGGCGTGATGACGACGTAGCGCGTCGCCTGTTTGCCGGCCGTTGTGTGCAGAGCGGGTAGCTGCGAGGTGAGGGACATGGCGCTTGTCACTAGGCGACAGGGACTGATTGCGGCACGCGGCTGGCCAGCTCGCGGCAAATCACGTCGAGGATGCGCTGGGCGCTGCGGCCATCCCACGCCTCCGGTATCCGGTGGCTCGATTTGGCCGCCAACTGGCGGCGGGCAGCGCGGCGGATGCCTTCGGGGCTGGTGCCCGCCAGGATGTTGGTGCCGACCTCAACCGTCACCGGGCGCTCGGTGTTTTCCCGCACCGTGACGCAGGGCACGCCCAGCGAGGTGGTCTCTTCCTGAATGCCGCCCGAATCGGTCACCACCACGGTGGCATGTTGCATGAGCGAGAGAAAGTCGAGATAGCCCAGCGGATCGACGAGGCGAATGCGGCCATCGGCAGCCGGCGACTGCGCATGCGTTCCGTGGGCGGGGGTGAAGTAATGCTCCAGTCCGAATTCGGCGATCTTCTTCTGCGTCCGCGGATGAGCCGGGAAAATGATGGGGTAGGTCGCAGCCAGTTCCTCGAGGCCTTCGAGGATATTGAGGAAATCCTGGCGCCGGTCGACGTTCGAGGGCCGGTGGAGCGTGAGCAGCGCGTACCGCGCGATGCCGTTGTTCTTGCTGTGCGGAGAGACATTGTCGCGCAGGCTCAGCAAATCGAGGATCGGCGACTGCTCGGCCTTATGGCGGAAGGCAAGCAGCGAATCGATCATGGTATTGCCGACGAAATGTACGCGGGCCTCGGGAATGCCTTCCCGGCGCAGGTTCCTGAGGCCGCTCTCTTCGGTGACAAACAGCAGGTCGGCGAGATGATCGGTGAGGATGCGGTTCACTTCCTCGGGCATTTCGCGATCGAAGGAGCGCAGGCCGGATTCGACATGAGCGATGAGCGGGCGCGGCTCGCCGCTGCTGTAGGTGATTTTGGCCGCGACCATGGCGCAGGCGACGGTGGAATTGACGTCGCCGACGACGATCAGCAGCGCGGGACGCTCGCGCAGCAGAACTTCCTCGAAGCGCTTCATGATCTCGGCCGTCTGCACGGCGTGCGAGCCCGAACCGGCGCCGAGATGCACGTCGGGCCTGGGAATGTTCAGATCGGCAAAGAAGCGATCGGACATGGCCTCGTCGTAGTGCTGGCCGGTGTGGACCAGGATACTCTCCAGGTTCATGCCGCCATGATGACCGTTGCCGGTAGCCGACGCACGCGCCACCCGATCGTTGTGCTTGCGAATGGCCGCAATGATGGGCGCAGCCTTCATAAAATTCGGGCGCGCTCCCACCACGGTCATCACCTTCGACGTGACGGTCGCGTCGGCGGCAGGGATGAATTCGGCCGCAGCCGTGACGCAGCTGTTATCTTCCTGCAAAGGCATAGAGCAACCACCCCAGTTCGTAAGGCCGGCATTCGTAGCGGACTTTCAGGCGGACATCCGCGGCGCCGCTGCGCAGGCGAAGGAAGCGCAGCGCGGCATCGGTGTACGAGTCGAGCGGGCGAAGGTAGATGCACCGCCAGACCAGCCCGAGCGAAGGCTCGACAAAATTGCGGCGCAGTTCGTTGTTGCCGGCGATCCAGGCCAGTCCGCGGTAGATCGAGTCGCTGAAATCGGATCCGGAGACATCCGCGGCGGCGAAGAGCATCATGGGCGCCATGGCGTGCTGGTGGACCGAATAGACCGGATAGCGATTGACCACCCGGCCGGTAACCGAGTCATAGTGCCAGGACCATTCGCCCAGCGGACCCTGCAGCCGGCACATGATTTCCGCGTTGCGCACGGCGATGGTGCGGGCGGCCTCATCGCGATACGCCTGCGCCAGGCGCGCGAAGGCGATGGTCGGATACACCTGATCGGCGAAACTGCCGATGGCGCGGCGAACCTTGCCGGCCAGCGCGCTGCTTTCGCCGAGATGGCCGAAGATGCCCGAGGTTCCGCAGTTCTGCTCGAGAATGCGGCGAGCGGCCGTCACCTGCTCAGAGATGCCGGGGAGCGAGTCGAAGCCCGCCAGGACCGAGGTCACGAGTCCGGTTAAGTACCAGGCGACTTCCATGGTGCGGCCCTGGCGGCCATCGGCGAAGGTCTGCAGCGCGGCGGCGGCGTTGAGCTGCGCATAGCTGCGCGGCAGGCGCTCGGGCGCGATCTCGGCCAGAGTCCACAGAAGCAGGCCCAGATCGCCCGCTCCATCCACCCAGCTCAGGTCGGCCAGCAGGGCATCGAGCACCCGGCCGATCGGCACGGGCGAGGTGTGCCCGGAGCGCTCGTACCGATGCAGGCCGAGCAGGGTCATCATCGTGTAGCGCGGAGACAGGCCATGCCGCTGCATGCCGCCTGCGGTACGGCCGTAAATGTGGCAGAAGATTTTGCGGTCGGGGTCGAGCATCGGCGCCAGACCCAAAGCGGCCATATCGCACAGTTCAGCGATGCTCGGCGCGCCGGCCTCGACGTGTTCCAGATCGACCAGGGTGTTGCTGTGCATCGTTTAGCCTCGGTCTTCCAGGATGGACTGGATGTGGTCGACGACCGCATCCAGCGTGATTCTGCGCGTGGGCAGAGGAGCCTGATTTCTGCTGCGGCGGACGAGCTTCAGGTGGTCGCGCACATCCTGCGCGCTTTCGAGCATGACCAGCCTGCCCGTCTCAGCCAGGTGTTTGTCGACCGCGCCGAGGGTTCCGCGAAAGATGCTGTAGACAGGGACGCCGAGAGCGGCCGCCTCCCGATTCATGGTGCCGCCGCCGCTGATGACCAGATCGGAGCGCCAGATCAGGCCCAGACCATCGAGCGCGCGCTTCGGCACGATGATGCGGCCGGACGCGAAGAGGTCCGGCCTGGCAGACCGCAGTTCCTGCTCCTGTTTGGGCGTGCGGGGCACCAGTACGGTTTTGACCTCGGGGTGTTGCTCGAGCAGATCGAGCACGGCGGTCAGCAGCTTTTCGCTCTCGGGATTGTGGTAATGAGCTTCGCTGGCCGGCGGCCGCAGCGTGACGACAATATCGTTGGGGCTGAAGCCGAGTTCGGTTTGCAGCTTTGCGTCGGGCACGAAAAAGGGAACGTAGACGTCTTCCTTGATGCCCGGATAATTCAGGATGTGGTCGGAGCGCATCCCGCGCCGCTCGTATTTTGCAGAAGGAATCACGCTGGGCGTCATGAACCACTTCTTGTCTTCCGAGCCCAGCCAGTTGGTCAGCCGCAGATCGCAGTGCTCGTAGTCGGAGATGGTCAGGTTGCGGATGCCCAGCAGAGCCGAGAGCGTGATGAGTGCTCGGGAGCCGTGCGAGACGCTGAGAGCCGGCCGCGCGCGAAGGATAAAGGGCGCCAGCTGGAGGACGCGAACACCAAGGCCGGCGACTTTGGCGACGCGATTCTTGCCATAGTGGCGGCCGATAATGCGGTAGTCGAGACCGGCCAGGTCGGCCAGTTCGCGAACCTGAAAGCAATCCCTCGCCGTCACGACCACTTTGTAGCCGCGCTTCTCAAGTTCCTGAATGACGGGACGGAAAAGAGGAACATGCGGCGAGTTATCGAGATCGATCCAGACGGTGCGAACCGGCCGCTTCGTCTCCACCAGGCGCAGGTGCCGATTGCCCTGACGCGGAAGCGATTCCTGCTGCGGCGCCGCGGCTGCAGCCGATCGCTGCACAGACAGATCTCCCGCCTCAGTCTGGGTCGAGGGCGACTCGGTTCCTGGGATGGGCGGATTCTGGGTGAGACTCATGCTATTTCCCCTTCAGGAGGGAAACTCGTGTGCGGTGCGGAGGCTGGGCCAGCTTGCGCCGTCCCCCTCCGGGCCTGACAGCAATCAAGCCGTTAATTCGGCAAGCGTGGACGGAATCTCGGCGACGGCGTCGCGCTTCGCGATGCTGGAGGTGAAAGCGAAAATCTCCTCAGCCACCCGCGCCTGCTGTTCCGCGGTCAGCTGCGGGAACATCGGCAGCGAGACGATTGCGGCGGAAGCGCGCACCGCGGCGGGGAAATCTGCCGGGCGGTAATTCAGCCACGCATAGGCTTTCTGCATATGCAGGCAGACCGGGTAGTGAATGCCCGTGCCGATGCCGGCGGCCTTCAAATGGCTCATCAGCCCATCGCGATCGGCGGTGCGAACGACGTAGAGATGGCAGACGCCGCGCGACCAGGCCGGCTCGAACGGAAGCACGATGGCGCCGTTGCCGGCGAGCAGCCGGGTGTATTCCGCGGCGCGCTCGCGGCGCTGCGCGTTCCAGCCCGCCAGGTGGGGCAGTTTCACGTGCAGCAGGCCGGCCTGCAGGGCATCGAGGCGTCCGTTGTAGCCTTCGATGTCGTGGTAATACTTCTGGGCCTGGCCGTGGTCGCGCAGCATGCGAATCGCCGCAGCGACCCCGCCGTCGTTCGTGGTAACGGCGCCGGCTTCGCCACAGGCGCCGAGGTTCTTTCCCGGGTAGAAGCTGAATGCGGCGGCCCGTCCCATCGAGCCGGCCTTCATCCACCGGTTGTGTTTTGCTGAGAAGTATTCGGCGCCGTGCGCCTGGCAGGCATCCTCAATGACGGTGAGGCCATACTTCTCGGCCAGCGCGAGGATCGGATCCATGTCGGCCATCTGGCCGTAGAGGTGGACCGGCACAATCGCCGTGACGCGGCGGTGGCTGCGGTGACTGATCAGGTCGCCTGACTTGTCCAGAGTGCACTGTTCCTCGAGATAATGCCGCAGCTTCTCGACAGAGATGTTGTAGGTCTCTTCGTCGATGTCGATGAACTCCGGCAGAGCGCCGGCCTGCGAGATCGCTTCCGTGGTGGCGATGAAGGTGTGCGGCACAGTGAGCACCACGTCGCCCGGGCGGATGCCGCACGCCATCAGCGCGAAACGCAGCGCGTCGGTTCCGCTGTTCACGGCGATGGAGTGACTCGCGTCGCAAAAGCCTGCGAATGCCTGCTCAAATTCCTCAACCATCGGCCCGCCAATGAATCCGGCGGTGTGCAGGGCCCGGCGAAACACGCCGGTCAGTTCCTCCTCAAGCTCCACATGGGGAGTGACGAGATCCAGAAAAGGGATGCTGGTATGAACAGACAAGTTGGTAACCCTCCAGTGATTTCGTGATGGAGCGCAAAGCCCCGCTGCGGGGAAGATTCGCGACGGCTGGGGGGTGCCGATGCGACGGACTCAGGGCTCAGGCGGGAGTGGATGAGGAGACGGCACGCGAGCGCAGCGTGTAGTTGATCTTCGTCTTGACGATGGAGTTGGCGGGAATATTGCGGGTGAGGATGGCCCCGGATCCAACGATGCTGTCGGAGCCGATGGTTAATTTGGGCTCGATAAAGATGCCGGTGCCGAACTTGACGCGCGATTCAATGTGAACCAGCGAACTCATCATGACGCCGGGGCCAAAGGTGCAGTAGTCGCCGACCGTGCAGTGGTGCTCGATGTCGACGTAGGGGCTGAGGAAGTTGCCGTCGCCGAGAACCGCGCAGGAGCCGATCTGGCAATAGGCGAGGATCACGTTGCCGGTGCCAAGAACCGCGTTGCGCTGCACGCGCGCGCTGGGGTCGATGACGTTGGCCATGGGAATGTTCAGACGCTTCTGCATTTCGGCCATGCGCAGGCGAAAGTCGATGCTGGTGCTGACCGAAACGACCGCGGCATCAAACACGCCATCGCGAAAGAGGCGTTCCACCGCATCCCGCCCGCCCAGAATGGGAACATTCAGAACGGTTTTGCCGCAGAGGCTGGGATTGTCGTCGACAATCGCTGTGGCCTGCTGATGCTCGATCCGTGACAGGGAGTCGAGCAACTGGACTGCCCCCAGCCCGCCGCCCACAATGAGCAGGCGCTGCCGCCGATTTTGCGGATAAGCATCGTCGACGAGGTCTTTGCCGGTGAGGTCGGGCCCAGCGGCGCCGCGGCGAGCCAGCAATGCTTCAACGTCGGCCTCTGTGATGGGGCCCGAGCCGGCGACCTGCGCCTGGAGTGCTGCCAGATCGAGGCCCGCTTTGGCGGCCGCAATCTCGGCCTTGCGGGTGACCTTGCGCTGCGGAGCGGCTTCCTCCCTGGATGTCTCGCCGGCCTGCGGCAGCTGAGGGATTTCCTCGGCGGTTTCACAGAGCGCGGCGAGAACATCGCCGACCGCTACCTGCGAGCCGGGCTTCGCAAAGATGCGGAGATAACCTGCCTCCTCCGCTTCCAGATCGATGGTGGCTTTGCTGGTCTCGAGGACGGCGATGATTTCGCCTTTGCTCACCAGCGTTCCATCGGGCTTGAGCCACGCGCTTAAAGTGGCGCCGTCGTCGTTGACGTTCACCATGGGCGCGGTGATGAATCGCGTCATTGCAGGACCTCGACGACCGCGCTCTCCATCGCGGCTTCGTCGGGGAGAACGGCTCGCTCCAGCGCCCGCGCTGACGGGATGGCGAGGTCCGCCGCACCGACGCGCGTGACAGGAGCCCGGAGTTCTTTGAAGAGAGACTGATGCAGGCGAGCGGCCAGCTCCGCTCCCCATCCCCACGAGACACTGCCTTCTTCCGCAATCACGACCCGGCCCGATTCTTTCGCGGCGCGGCACAGAACGTCGAAGGGCAGCGGCTTGATGAGTGTGGGAATGCACGTCAGGATCCGGATTTCTTCTTCCGCCATGCGCTGCAAAAACGGCGCGAGCAGACGGGACATGCCGCCGTAGGTCAACAGGGTGACGTCGGGGCTGCCTTCGGAGTAATTGCGGAGCAGGGCCACGGGATAGCCATGATCGTCGAGTACGGTTTCGCAGCTGATTCCGGCGGATTCGGGGAAAAGCTGCAGCGTATAGAGCAGCTTGTGCTCAATGAAGAGGACAAAGCGATCGTCGCGCACAGCCTGCTCGAGAACTTCGCCCGCCTGGCAATAGATCGACGGCGCGACGATGCGAATTTCCGCGACACCCATAAAATGCTTTTCGGTCGACTGGCTGTGCGTGGGGCCGTAACCGCGTCCGCCGCCGACCGGCGTGCGAATGGTGACCGGAACGGTGACGCTGTCGTTGTACATGGTGCGGAATTTCGAGCCGTGATTGAGGATCTGGTCCATGCACAGGGAGAGAAAGTCGCCGAACATGATTTCAAGCACCGGCCGCAGGCCGCGGAGCGCCATGCCGTTCGCCAAACCGGCGAGCGCCGCTTCGCTGATCGGCGTGGTGAGCACGCGGTCGGGGAACTTCGCCTGCAGGCCGCGGGTGACCTTGAAGGCCCCGCCGTAAGGATCGAGCAGGTCTTCGCCAAAGAGGACCACTTCCGCCATCTCTTCGAGCAGGCTCAGGAGCGCGGCGTTGAGGCTTTCCAGGAGGGTCATCGCGCGTCGGCTCGTGCGAGGTAGTTTTCCGGATCCAGGCCGCTTGCTTCCATCGCAGCGGCGATGCAGCTCTCCAGTTGCTGCGTAATTTCGGCCTCCAGCGTCTCGAGCCGCTCGGGATCCGAGGCATGCAGCAGCTCGCGGTGGCGGCGGAGGGGGTCGCGACGCTTCAACTCGGCAATCTCGAGCGGGTCGCGCGTATCGTCGCCTTTGCTGTGCGGGGCAAGGCGCGTGGTTTCAAGCACGAGGAAGTGCGGGCGTGAGGAGCGGCGCATCAGATCGACGATCGAGCTGCAGGCCTCCTGGACGGCGAGGACATCGTCGGCGCGCATGCGGGTGGTTTCAATCTCGAAACTGCGCGCACGCGTGGCGAGATCGCCGGCATGCTCGAAGCGCTTCGGCGTGCTCTGGGCAATGCCGTTGTCTTCGAGGACAAACAATACGGGAAGCTGCCACAGCGAGGCGACGTTGAGACTCTCGTAGATGATGCCCTCGCCCAGGGCGCCGTCGCCGAAGAAGACCGCAACCACCCCGTCGTTCCCCTTCATCTTTTCCGCGAAGGCGCAGCCCACGGCGCACGCAACCGTGCCGCCCAGAATGCCGTTGCTGTAGAAATTGCCGCGGTGCAGGTGCTGGCTGCCGCCGATACCGGCGCAAACGCCGGTGGATTTGCCAAGCAGCTCGGCGACCAGGCCATTCAGGTCGCCGGTGAAGGCGAGATAGTGCCCATGCCCGCGATGACTCGCCCAGACCACATCGCGCTGCGCATCGAGCGCGCTGGTCACCGCCACGGCGCAGACTTCCTGCCCGATGCAGGTGTGCACGGTGCCAAACAGGAGGCCGCGATCGTAGAGTTTCAGGAAAGACTCTTCGACGCAGCGAATCTGATACATCTGCCGGTACAGCGGCCAGATGTCTTCCCCGGCAGCCGCGCCGACGCAGCGATCTGCGCCGGGCTCGACTTTGTCCGCGAGGTGAGAAGCGATCATAGATAGACCAGCGAGCCTCTTTTGCCGAGTGACTCGGTGGCGGCCTCCAGCATCCTCACGACACGCAGGCCGGCGCAGCCATCGTTATGGGGATCCTGCCCGGAGGAGATGCATTCGACGAAGTAGGCCAGCTCCAGACGAAGGGCTTCGACCTGTTCGAGCTGCGGAGCCCACATGTCGCCGGAGCGGTAGCTGACCAGCAGGTCGTACACGCCCTCGCGGCTGGTGATATTGACGCCCTTATCGTAGACCTTCAGCTTTTCGTCAGCCTCCAGGTCGTTCCACACCAGCATGCGTTTTTCGCCGCCGATCAGCGTGGTGCGTACCTTGACCGGAGAGAGCCAGTTGACGTTGATGTGAGCGATGACGTTTTCCGGGAAATATACCGTCATAAAGGCGACGTCTTCGTGGCAGTTGAGATGTTTCTGGCCGGTGGCGACGATTCCCTCAGGACGACCCTGGATGAGGTGATCCATGATCGACAGGTCGTGGGGGGCAAGGTCCCACAGAACGTTGATGTCGTGCTGAAAGAGGCCCAGATTCACGCGCGTCGAGTCGTAGTAATAGAGCTTGCCGAGAGTGCCTTCGTCGAGCAGCTGGCAGATCTTTTTCACCGCGCTGGTGAAGAGGAAAGTATGATCGACCATGATGCGCAGGTTTTTCCGGCGGGCGATTTCGATCAGCTCCTCGCCCTGGGCCGTAGTGCTGGTGAACGGCTTTTCCACGAAGACGTGCTTGCCGTTTTCCAGTGCTGCTTTTGCCAGTTCGTAGTGGGTCCACACCGGAGTGATCACGGCTACGGCGTCGATGTCGGGCGAGGTGAGCAGTTCCGATGTATCGGCGGTGACGGTCACTCCGGGATAAGCTTTCTGGGCCCGGTGCCGCGCGGCCTGACTCATCTCCGCGATGCAGACTACCTGCGAGCCGTCCAGATTGGAGAGGTTCCTGACCACGTTGGGACCCCAATAACCATAACCAATGACACCAAAGTTCACGACTGCCTCTTCAATCTTTCAAGTGGGCTTGCGGGTAGAACAGGCATTGGGGGACTGGGGTGAAGCAGGCGGGGAATGCCGGGGTTCGTCGCAAAGGCGCGGTTCAGTAAGCGCCCTTGATCAGGGCGGCGGGCGTGCGGAGAACGATCAGCAGATCGAGCCACGGAGACCATGTTGTGGCGTACTGCAGGTCCATGCGGACCATGTCGTCAAACGTGACCCGGCTGCGGCCGTTGATCTGCCAGAGACCGGTGATGCCGGGCTTCACTTCGAGCAGGCGGCGGCGGTGCCAGGTCTGATACGCAGCCAGTTCATAGGGAATCGGAGGACGCGGCCCAACGATCGACATGTCGCCCCACAGGACGTTCAGGAACTGGGGCAGCTCATCGAGGCTGGTTCTGCGCAGGAGATTGCCGACAGGAGTGATTCTGCGGTCGCCGGCGAGCTTAAAGACGCCTTCGGTTTTGCCGTCGAGCGAGATGCGTTCTCCCTGGCCGGCAATCATCTTCTTGACGTATTCGCGGTGCACGCTGTGGTCGTTGTTGACCTGCATGGAGCGAAACTTGAGGAACGTAAAGCGCCGCCCATGCTGGCCGACCCGATCCTGGCGGAAGAACACCGGGCCCGGCGACGTCGCCTTGATGGCGGCGGCGATGATCGCAAATAGAGGCGCACAGAGCATCAGCGCGATCAGGCTGCCAGCGATATCCATCATGCGCTTGATGCCGAACATGGCCCGTTTGCCATTCGTTTCGGCAAAAAGATCCGGGTACAGAGCGGGATTGCTCGTCTCTCCCGTATCGTCTCCGTCCCAGTTATCCGGGAAGAAGTGAAAGGAGAAGCTGATCTGGCTGAGCTGCTCGAAGCTCAGTTCTTCCTGCAGGGCCGCACCCACTCGGGCCAGGATCGTGTTGAGCACCGAACTGCGATCGCTGGTCGCGAGCCCCGTGAACATCGATCCGACGATCGTCCGGTCTTTGTACCACCCGATCACATCGGTTTCACGGCTGGACGCCTGGAGCGCCAGCATGATTTTGTCCAGCGTTTTTTCGGTGCGGGCCGATTCCGGATTCGTGCCGGCTTCCAGGAGCATCAGCAGAAAGGGCTCTCTGGAGCGTTCGGTACGCTTGCGTTCGATGGCAATCATCCGTCGAAAAGCCGTCTCGCTGAAAGGCGTGCGGTCGCCCTCAGCGGATGGAACGTCGACGGGCGACCGGAGCGGTGCTTTTTCAGTTGCGATTTGCGGGGTCACAAAAGCGTCTCCTTTTGCCTGGCTAATGTCGCTGACCTGAAACTTCAGTCGCGTGCGTGGCTGTTCAGCCCTGGCGGGCAGAAGAGCGGGCGCAGCTTATCCGCGGCCCGCCGCGGCGGCGATTGGCACACACCCGCGGGAAGCATGGAGTGGCAGTTCCAGCCATCCCTGTCTCAGAGGTTGTGCGGTTGATTGAATGGGGGAACAAGCGGAAGCGAGAGCAGGGGCAGAAACAACGCTGGCAGCGCAGAGGCCCGGGGGGTGGACTACTGGCTGTCAGAAGAAACCGGCGTCTGCGCCTCAGCGGGCGAGTGCCGGTAATAGTAGTACTTCTCGTTCAGAGTGGTCGATGAATTCATCACCGCCCCGATCAGCTTGGCGGGATCGAGAGCTTCAATTCCCCGCATCAACTGGCGTTTGTCGGTGGTGCCCCGGCGCGTCACCAGCAGGATTCCGTCGGAGAGCCGCGTCCAAACGCTGGTGTCCGCAAGGGGAAGAACGGGAGGGGAATCAATGACGATCCAGTCGAAACAGGGAACGATCTGCTCCATGAGGGCCGGCAACTGCGGCGACTGAAGAAAGTCAAGCGAAGTGTTGCGCGCGGTGCCGGCCGGCATCAGCCAAAAGCCCGGCTTGTCCAGAAAGAAGACTGACTCGGTGAGGCTGCGATCGCCCTGCATGCAGTTGGTGAGGCCGGAAGGAGGCTCGATTCCCAGGATCGCCGACAGAGAAGGCTTGCGCACGTCCCCTTCGAGCAGAAGCACCTTCTGCCCGCCGCTCATGGCAAGGGCGCAGGCTAGGTTCGTCGCCACCGTGCTCTTGCCTTCCCGGGGAATGGTGCTGGTAATCAGCACGGTTTTCAGCGGCCGCTCCCTGCGCAGGTGCCGAATGCGTACGCTCAGCAGTCGAAAGGCTTCCAGCGCCGGCGAATCACCCTCCGTCATGCAGATCAGCCGGGTATACGCAGGAAGCGCAACATTCAGGGTTCGAATCTGGCTGAAAACCAGCCGCGGATCGGCGGCAGCGCGCGCACTGGCCGCGACCGATCCGGCTGGCGGGGCGTTGCGCGTGCTCTGCCCCGTTCGGATCGCCACATCGGAGACAGCGGAAGGCACAGTTGAGGGCTCGGCTGCTGCCGCCTCATGCGTCCACTGCGTGGCCGCTTCGTGCTCGACGCGTTCCAGCAGTTCGGTGGCTGCCAGGGAAGGACTGCCCGCGGATTGGGCCCGGTTGGCTTCGGACCTCTGCAGGGCGTCAAATATATGGCTCATCTTCGCTCGATTCGACCGTGACCTCAACCAGAGGGTCGGATTCACCGCCGACCGGTTTGCGCACGGCGGCAAACAGATCGAACAAAACATTCGTGGACTGCTCCGGGTCCACCTCGCAGGAAGCGAGGCCGCGGCCGGCGGCGCGCGCGAAGGGCACATCGAGACGGAACTCGTGCGCCACGTCTTCGATCAGGTCGGGAGTCACGGCAGGCAGTTGCCGCGCGTAAGCGGCAATCAGGGAGTTTTCGCAGATGGTGTTGATCAATCGCGGCAAGCCCTGCGAGTGGCGGAAAACCGCCGTCATGGATTCGAGGGGAAACAGCGAAGGACGGCTGGCGTCCGCACCGGCGATGCGGAGGCGCTGTACGATGTACTCCTTCGTTTCCTGCAGGTCGAGCGGGCCAAGCTGCGCGCGCAGAGCGATGCGCTGCTTGAGCTGGCGCAGGCCCAGAGAATCCAGCTTTTCATCGAGTTCGGGCTGCCCGACGAGGACGATCTGCAGCAGCTTCTCGTCGGTGGTCTCGAGGTTGGAGAGCAGGCGAATCTCTTCGAGGATGTCTTCGGAGAGATGGTGCGCCTCGTCCACGATCAGCACCGTGGTGAGCCGCCGGGCGC
Organism: Acidobacteriaceae bacterium; assembly: GCA_049802575.1. Taxonomy (GTDB): domain Bacteria; phylum Acidobacteriota; class Terriglobia; order Terriglobales; family Acidobacteriaceae; genus Palsa-343. The sequence goes on from JBARMS010000253.1 coordinate 75,638, forward strand.
CGCGTCCAACCAGAAACTGACCGAGATCGAGCAGCAATTCGCTCTTGTTCTTGCCCGATGCCGGGAGACCGAAGTCGGAGAGGATGTACTGCAAAAATTCGGTCGGCGACAGCCGGCCGTTGAACACATACGCGTAAGCGACGTCCTTGCTTTCCCGGAGAAGGCGGAGCAGACAGCGCAGCAGCAGGGTTTTTCCGGTTCCCACCTCGCCGGTGACCACCACAAATCCCTTATGCCAGCGGACACCGTAATAGAGTGCCGCCAGCGCTTCATTGTGGCGCCTGGTCGACACAAAACACGTGGGATCGGGCGTCAGATCGAAAGGATTGCGGTTCAGCCCAAAGAAAGACTTATACATGGCGGCGATGCGACCCCCTATGCGTGGAGATAGCTAAACGCGGAACCGGCCAGAATGATTACGAGCACGATGGCGGCTACGGCCCAGCCGAGGACGGTTCGCCTTTGACTGCCGCGAAGGTCCAGCGGATTCACTACTTCGGGGATTTCTGAAATGACGGCAACCGGCAACAGCTTCTTGATTTCGCTTTCCCCATGCATGCGGCCGTCGAAGAACTCGAACGCTCCGGCAACCACCACTCCGAGCACAATCCCGATCCCGAGGCCGGCGCCGCAGAACTTGAGGCGATTGGGAAAATCGGGCTTCTGCGGAAGGCTTGGCGGATCGAGCTGGGTGAAGCGCTCACCCTGCTGCATCTGCTCCATGCTGGTGGCCATGGCCGATTCGTTTTCCTTGCGCAGCAGATCGTCGTAATTGGCCTTGGACTGGTCGTAGCCGCGGGTGAGATCGGCGAGCTGCTGCTGGTTGGCGGGTTCGGCGTTGAGCCGTTCCTGGTAGGTGCCAATGCGAGCCTTCAGACTTTCAATCGTCTGCTGGTGATTGTTGATATCGATCTGGTTCGCCTCCAGCTGGCTGTGCAACTGCAGCAGCGAAGCGCTCTGGGAGGGATCCTCGAGATCCGCAGCGCTGGCGTCGGCGCCGGCCTCCTTGTTGCTGGCGGCTCCGGCCTTCAGGTCGGCGATCGTCTGGTCCCGCAGCTTCTCCAATTTCACGATTTGCGATTTAAGGTGCTGGACCGCGGGGTATTGATCCGTGTATTTGGTGCTCAGATCGGCGAGTTGGGAGCGCATCTTCGCCAACTCCTCGTCAATGCCCGCCAGACCGGTTGTCGGTTGTCCCTGAGCATTGTGGGGGGTGGAATGCAGCGTGCGGTACTGCTGGATCAGCGACTGGAAATATACCCGCTGTCCTTTTGCGGCGTTCAGCGCGCTGTCTTCGCTCTCCAGCTGCGACTGAAGGCCGCTCAGGATTTGCAGATTGCTCGCCTGCTGATCGGGCAGTGAGCCTTCGTGGGCGGCCTGGAACTCGCGCACCTTGGCATCCTGCTCGGCCAGAGCGCTCCGGGCGTCGGCCAGTTGTTTCTGAATGAAATTCGTCGTGTCCCGCGACTCCTGTTCGCGCTCTCTCAGGTTCTCGTCGATGAACAGGTTGGTCAGTTCGCCGGCGACCAGTTGCGCGGTGCGGGCGGTCGGAGCGGAATAGGAAACGGAGAATCCCGTGATGATATCCGATCCTGGGTCGTGCACGGTTTCGATATCGATGTCCTTGCTCATCCGGGCGACTTTCGCGTCGGTCGAGAGGTGCTGCTTCGGATCCTCATACAGGTGCAATTTGTCCACGATCATGAGGAGTCGCGTGGGACTCAGGATCTGCTGCTGAATGCTCTGCAGCCGGCTCTGGAGGTCGTCATTGATGTTCGGAACGACGTAGTCCTTGGGCATCGTGGGCTGCTCCACCAGGATAGTGGTGGTTGATTTGTAGCGAGCGGGCAGAACCCAGCTCGCTCCCCAGACCAGCAGCCAGCCGAACAGAAGCGGGATCAGGAAGAACATGTGGCGGCGGCGCACCACATCCACATAGCGGCCCAGATCGAGTTGCTGCGCTGGTTGTTCTTCGAGGATTTCGGGCATCGTTATTGACCTGCAGGCCGGTTAAACCGGTATGACAGGGAAGCCAAAACCTGATCGGTGTCAGGATCGGCGCTAATCGCAGTCACTCCCGGATAGCTCTGGTGGATCCGTGAATACAGAAACGAGAGTCCCATGTGGCTGCTGAGGCTGTGTTGGAGCGAAGCCGTGCCGCTGATCGTGTGACCTCCGGCTGCCGTTCCAGGCAGTGCGTCGGCGCTCTTGTTCATTCCGTACACGGCGCCGGCCCCGGCGGTCCAGGTGCGCGCCATTTGCCAGCGGAAGTTCGCGTTGGCGGAGGAGGACTGGAAGGCTCCCGCGAGCCCTGCGCCCGCCGTGACGGTCTTGTTGTAGCTCGCCGCGAAACTGGTGCGCAGTCCCTGCCATGAGAAGCTGCCCGTGCCGGCCGGCTGCCAGCCATGCATCAGCGAAGTGCCGACGCTGGAAATGGAATAGTATTGCGATCCCCCCGACAGCGAAAAAGTGAAGGTCGGCGTCACGTAGATCGTCACGAAGGGCATGACGAAATCGGTGTGGACCACGGTGGGAATCCCCAACTCGGTTTCGCTCGTGTGGGAGTACGAGTAATTCACTCCCAGATATTTTCCCCCGCCCAGCCGGTGATTATAAAAAGCCCCGGCGCTCTCCGTCGTCGCGTCAGACAAACCGCCGCCCGCCAGCACCTCGGGAAAATGCACCTCGGTCGCGCCGCCGGTGGCGCCTATCATTCCACCCCTGCTGAACTGCCACGATGCCTCACCCGACGAGGAATTCGTCAGCTGCTCCGAATACGGCGCAACAATCCCCGGCGTAACCGTCTGTGTTGAGCCGGAGACCGCGGTCGCCGCGGGCTGGGCAAACGCGTTCGAGGATCTCGTCAGATTGTCGCCGGCCCGGAACGACACATGAGGACTCACGCGATACTGAAAATCCAGCGCGGCCGACTGGTTCGATGAGTCGAGGGAACTGCTGGGCTGATAGAACGAGAACGACGGATTAAAGCTCAGACCCTCATGGAACCGCGCGGTCGTTTGGTCGTAGGAAATCGATGGCGCCACGATAAAGTTGGTGTCGTTCACCAGAGATGTGCCGGAACCTGCGTACACGTTGTGAATGTAACCGCCGCTGAATCCCACCCCGCCGGCCAGGTAATTGGAGCGCGTCTCCGAACCCACTTCCCCGGGATAAGCGATGCCGCTGACGACCGGAGATACCGTCATTTCATCGGAGGATTGCGGCCACGCCCGCGCGCTCACCAGCAGCGTAAGGACGAGGCAGACTCGTGCCAGCATAGCGGGGCCTTTCAGGGCACGACGATCGTGTCGTGCGGCTCGAGCCGGATGTTCGTTTCCGGGTGTTTGCCCCGGATCACATCTTTGTAGTTGAACGGAATGCGTGTCTGCTGCCCGGCTGCGTTCTCCCGCAGGATGTAAATGTCCTTCTGCTTGGCGAAATCCTGGAAGCCGCCCGCCAGGGCAATCGCATCGAGGATCGTGGTCGGCGACGAAAGCGGATACGAGCCGGGTTTGGCGACGCGGCCGAGGACGTTGTATTTCTCGCTGTTGATCTTCAGCACCATGATCGTCACATCGGGCTGGGTGATGAAGGCGCGCAATTTCGACGTGATGTCCTGTTCCAGCTGAAGTGGCGTTTCGCCGGCCGCCTGGAGTTCTCCGATGAGTGGCAGGGAGATTTTCCCGTCGATGCGTACCGGGACATCGGTGGTCAGGTCTTTCTCTCCCCAGACATTCACGCCCAGCATGTCGTCGCTGCCAATCACATAGGCGTTATCGTGCGCCTTCCTCGCCGGAGTCTGCGCAGAGGATGGATCGGCATCAACGGCGGCAGGCGTCGCATGGTCCGGGCTGGCGGTTGACTGGCCGAGCATCGTTCCCAGAAGGAAAATCAGCAGGAATCCGAGGCTCAGCAGTTCGTGCGTTCTTCGTTTCATCACAATGACTCCGCTTGATGCGGCAGGTTCACCGGCTATTCCGGCGGGCGCCAGTGCCGCGGCGTCCGCTCGGCATGATTGCGCCTCTATGCGATCCTGACCGACGCGGCCGGGCCGCCCAGCAGGGCGGTTCCAGGCATCGCGCCAGCCTGCATTGCAGACGCCGTCGCACGCGGCGTCACAGGCTCCACATCGGACGCGTCAATCTCCACGCCCACCGACTGGGCCAGCATTTCGACAGACAGAACCAGCCGGTACATATTCTTCTTGCGCGTCAGAATTCCTTCCACGCCCTGCAGGGTGCCGCGGGTCACCCGCACCCGCTCGCCGCATTTGAGGAACGGATGCGGTTCCACCCGGAGGCGCCCCTCCACCGTTTTTCGAACCCCCTCGATCTCCTGTTCCGGGATCGTTGCGAACCGGTCACCGCGAGAAAGGATCGTGAAGACCCCGGGCGTCGAAACCACGTCGATCCGCCGGTCATAGCCCCCACGAACGAAAACATATCCGGGAAACAGCGGGAGTGAGAGAAGCTTGCGGCGATCCTTCCACCGCCGCAGCGAGTCGTAGAGCGGCAGGAAGACTTCAAAACCCTTAGCCTCAAGCATCTCGGCCACGGTTTTTTCATGTTGATGGCGCGTATAGAGAGCCCACCAGGGCAGAACCGTGCCGCCCGCGCTTCCCACTTCCACTCGTGCCGTCATCGGAGACCCTTATCGTCCTGTCTTGCGGACGTCTTTCATGTTTTCGGGCATAGCTTCGCCCTGTGAGCTACAGAGCCCATTTCTTTCAGCTGGTAATGCTTCCAAAGTGAATCAGCGTGTGGCTGCGTTTCACTCTGGCTTTACAGCACCCCGAACAGCCAAATCCGGAACAGCACCGCTATTCAAAAAGCTGGCCGCTTCCGAAGAAGGGATTTCGGGCTACATCTTCCCCGCGTCCGGTTTGGCGCAGGAATCGCGAGTGGGTAATTCGAGCTGCGATGTTGACTGCGCCGGCTGAGGTCGCACTGGCTGCCGATCGCACAATGGAGCCCCGGCAGAGCACTTCAGCGGCGCGTTCGCCGTCCAGTTCAACCGGGAGAAAGAACCTCATTTCAATGACTGTGTTGGCGGGAAGAAATTGGCCTGTCCGAATCAGAACTCCGGAGCAACTGATGTTTTCCATCACACCGTCGTGCCATTCTCTTTGCCCGCGTACGCGATACCGGACCACCGTCCCGATTTCATACCGCCTGGCCCTCGAGACTCCAACAAGAGCGTCGCTTGCGGCGCCGTTCAGGTTCATTTGTTCTCCTTGGCCGCAATTCGGCAGGTTGGCAAGTCTCTGGGGGTGGGGAGTCTCAGGCTATCGGTCAGGCAGGCTTCAAACAATGGCACGACAGTAGTATCGACATGCGACCATGCAGTTCTATGGAGGTAGAACTACAGTGTGTTACCAGAGAGCACGAAAGTAGCCTCGCACGTTACAGTTGCGAAAAACGAAAGTGGACAGAGGCTGCGCGGGGACGGATTCAGGCGCTCGATTCGGTCAGCCGGTGACTCACGGCGAACAGCGCCAGCTCCAGCCGGTTGGAGACCCCGAGCTTGTCGAAGATATTGCTGATGTGGTGCTTAACGGTCTGCTCGCTGATCGAGCACCGCTGCGCGATATCGGGGTTCGAATAGCCCGCAACCACCAGGGCGACAATTTCCGTCTCTCGCGGTGTCAGACCAAATCCCCGCGTCCGCGGAGTTCCTTCGGAGGGCGCCACGCTGCGCAGGGCCTTCACCAGATCGGAAACGCTCTCTCGCCCGATCCAGTACTGTCCGGCCATGACACAGCGAATGCTGTCGAAGAGCCTCTGTGTCGTGGATTCTTTCAGGATCACCCCATAGGCTCCCCGCTTGAGCACCTGAACGATCTGAGACTTGTCGATCGACGCGGTCAGCACCAGAGTCCGAACCGACAGCTCCGACGCCGCCAGCTCGCTCAGAACTTCCATACCATCCTGCTTGGGCATGGCCAGATCGAGCAGAATAATGTCAGCGTGTGTCCGACGGGCCAGGGCGACCAGCATTTCGCCGTCCGCCGCTTCCCCCACCACCTCGAATCCTTCCTCGGCTTCCAGAAGGCGACGCAGGCCTTCGCGAAACAGGGCATGATCGTCGGCGATGAGAATCCGAATGGGGGACACCATAGTCTTGGCTACCGAGGCCATCGCACCTCTTCCCGGGAGTGCAGGCGAAGAGAATGCCTGAGCATTCCCGATTGCCGCGCCGGCCGCAGCTCCCTGTAGTAACGCACGAGGTAATAGTCTCCCAATGACTGAAGTCAGTATATAGCCCGGTTTTTGCCGGGGGATGAGACTTTAGTTGCAGGTGTGGATGCCGGCCCGGGATCACGGAGGAGAAAAAATCCACGAGCGAGTGAGCCGCAAACGTGCGCCGGTCAGTGCATTCATGCAAGATTACGAAATTTTTGCGGCGCTTCTGCGGTTCGGTGGTAGCATCATCGCATATCCTTCCCCCCTGACCAGGACCACCCGTTTGTCAAGGCTGGGCTGTGTGCGTCGCCAGGCGCCGGGCTTTCCGCAGAGTTGCGCAGCGCTCCTGTTGTGATCTCAAAACAACAGGATTTCCGGTGTTCGTGACCCACAGATGCCGCCGAATTGCGGTATTTGCCGAAGGTTCCGATGTGGGGGCGGAAGATGGGCCAGAGTCGGTGGCGCGCGCGGTCCGAACTCGGGATGTTAGTGCCGTTCGGCAAGGCCCTCTATCGCGAACAGGCAATTGCGCTGTTTCGCATGGTCGCGGCGCTCACCTTTTTCATTGAATTCCCTCTTCTTCGTGATCTGGCCGGAAATCATGAATCGGCCGCTCGGCTGATTCTGCTTTGCTATGCGGTTTTCAGTCTGGTCATCGCGGCGCGGGTTTTCATCGCGCGCCCCGTTTCCAGCCCCTTCCTCTTCTTCGTCCACATTTCTGACATTTTGTGGCCCTCCCTGATCTGCCTGTTCACGGGTTGTGCGAGGAGCCCATTCACCCTGCTGTTCATCTTTGCGCTGCTGGTGGTTCCCTACCGCCGCAAGTCGGTGGAAACCTTCCTCGTCGCCCTGACCAGCGTGTGCATCGTGGCGCTGGAATCCGTGGTGGCCACGCTGCCCCGGTTCAGCCGATTCCAGCTGGTGCACGGCTCCATGCAACTCGGCCCATTTGCCGTCCGATCGGCCATCCTGCTGATTTTAGGCGGTTTCCTGGCCACGGTGGCGCACTGGTCGCAACGCGAGCAGCAGGCCTACGCCGTCCGCTCGATCCTGCGCCGCCTGCATGCGAATGCCGGCATCAAGGCCAATCTGAGAGAAATCCTGCCCGCGATGGTCGAAATTTTCGAGGCCAGGCGAGTCGTCCTGGTCATGCGCAATTCGACCACCTGGCGGGCCTTCGAACTGGGAGCATCCCCCGATGGAGGGCGTCAGCCCGTCTATCGTGACGTGCCCTCGGCCGAGGAAGACCGGTACTTCTGGCCGATGCCGGAGGGGAGCTGGTCCATTGCGATATCCAGTCACCGCTCCGGCCCCGACGTCCTCGGTCTGGATCGCGAAGGCGATCGAACCCCGGTCAAGCGGGGCGGCTTCGAGGCAAATCTTAAGTGGAATCAACCGTTTAATACCCTGTTGGGCACGACTCTGCAGTTCGGGACCGAGTGGACCGGCCGTGTTTTCCTGATTGACCCTCCCTGCGCCGCTGGCAGGGAATCCTGCCTGCGCCTGCTGCAGGAACTGGCCAACGAGGTCGGCCCCGCCGTGTATGACTTCTATCTCTGGCACCACACCAGTGCCCGGGTGCGCGCGGTGGAACGGCAGCGCCTCGCGCGGGATCTGCATGACGGCGTCGTCCAGTCGCTGATTGCCACGGAGATGCAGATCGAGTTGCTGCGGCGGCGCGGCGAAAAGCGGGATGAGGATGAGAACGTCACTCAGACGCTGCATTGTGCCCAGGAGATCCTCCGCACCGAGGTGCGCAGGCTCCGCGAGCAGATCGAACAGCTCCGCTCCACGCCCCCGGCCCGCCAGCCGCGGCCGGCGTTTGCTGAAATGCTGCTGAAATTCCAGAAGGAAACGGGCATCGCCGCGAAATTCGGCTGCGAGGTGAATGAGGACTCGATCCCGGAGCGAGTGGCCGGCGACGTGAGACGCATCGTCGAAGAGGCCCTCAGCAATGTCCGGAAGCACAGCGGCGCCCGTAAGGTCGATGTTCATCTGGCCTCGCACGGAGACATCTGGGAAGTGGTGATCCAGGATGACGGACGCGGCTTCGATTTCACGGGCCGATTCTCGCTGGCCCAGCTGGACGCGGCCCGCAAGGGGCCGAGGGTCATCCGCGAGCGGGTCCGCTCGGCCAACGGCGAGCTGATTCTGGAGTCGTGGCCAAACCGCGGATCCCGCCTGAAAATCCGGCTCGCTTCGTCCTAGCCTGCTCCTCCCTCCGGCCTCGATATTCGCCGGCAGCAGGACAGTGTTCCGCTTATGGATCCGGGTGCGCCGGTATCCTGCGCGATTCTCCTTGACAGCTTAGGAGAGCGGCGCTACTCTCCTAATCACATTAGGAGGGGGCATGGCGGAGCAGGCGCAGATCCTTCCCGGCACACTCGATCTGCTCATCCTCAAAGCCGTTTCGCTCGGCCCGCTGCATGGCTATGGCGTGCTCTTGCGCATCGGGCAAATCTCGGGCAGCGCATTGCTCATCGAGCAGGGCGCGTTATATCCGGCGTTGTTCCGGCTGGTGCGGCAGGGGCTGCTCAAGGCCAGCTGGGGCACCTCGGACAACAATCGCAGAGCGAAGTTCTATGAGCTGACCGCCGCAGGGCGCAAGCGTCTGCGCGAAGAGACCGAGGGATGGAACCGTCTGGCCGGTGCGATCGCGACCGCGCTGGCGGCCCGTGCGGAAGAAGTGTGATACCGGCTCAGGCGGCAGGGCAGAAATACATCGGCGAGGAAAGATGAATCTCGTGGCGTGGTTCCGATCGGCAAGCGCGAAATTCTTCAGTGGCGCAGCTGCGGCTGAGGAGATTGAGACGGAGCTGCGGGAGCATCTGGCGTTGCGTTCCGACGACCTGGAGCGTTCCGGGTTGACGCGCGAAGAAGCGCGGCGGCAGGCGCGCATCGAGTTCGGCGGAGTCGAGAAGTTCCGCGAAGACAGCTATGAAGCACTGGGAGGGAACACCATGGACATGCTGATCCAGGATGTGCGTTTCAGCCTGCGGGTGCTGAGGAAGTCTCCGGGATTCGTGGTGGCTGCAGTCGTTACGCTGGCGCTGGCCATCGGCGCGAACGCCGTGGTCTTCGGCATTCTCAATGCGCTCGTGCTGCGTCCGTTGCCGGTCGCGAATCCGAAGACGTTGTGGGCGCTCGAAGACTTCGATTCCTTTCCGAATTACGTGGATCTCCGCGACCGCAACCGGACGTTCGCAAGCCTGGCCGCGTGGAAGATGGAATTTACCGCGATGGACACCGGCAACGATCCCGAAGGCGTCTGGGGCTATGCAGCCACCGGAAATTACTTCAACGTCCTGGGACTGAAGCCGAGCCTGGGCCGCTTCTTTCAATCCTCCGATGAGCGCGGACCGAACAGCGCGCCCTGCATCGTGCTTACCTGGGCGTACTGGCACAGCCGCTTTCACGAAGACCCCGGCGTGGTGGGACGAACGGTGCAGCTGGGCCGGCAGCCTTTCACCATCATCGGCGTGGCCCCGAAGGGATTTAGCGGCACACTCCTGTTCGGCGCGCCGCAGTTCTTCATGCCCATCGTGAATCAGGAGCAGATCGACGGGCAGGATTTGCTGCATGCGCGCGGCAACGTCCAGGGGATTTTCGAGATGCTCGGGCGCCTGCGTCCGGGAGTGACCCCCGCGCAGGCGGCGGCCGATCTGAACGGGATCAATGCGTACCTCGAAAAGACCTACCCGAAAGAGGTGCCGCACCATGACTACCCGCTGGCGCATCCGGGGCTGTAC
>JBARMS010000254.1:0-31089 GCA_049802575.1 Acidobacteriaceae bacterium
GTGCGCGACGGGCTACTACGCGACCGGGGTGACGGCGAGCGGCGCGGCGAACTGCCTGCAGTCCTGGCACTTCACGTGGTACGGGAATTTCGCGGGAACCTTTGGCACGGCGACGAACACCTCGCTGGGAGCGGTCTGGTCGCCGACGGCGGCGGTGAAGATGACGCGGCTCGATATCGCGGTGGGCACAGCGCCGGCAGGCTGCACGACATATCCGGTGATCGGGATCTACGACAGCACCTCTTCCTCGTGGCTGAAGACGGTGACGCTGGCATCGGGGACGTACAGCTACCGGAACACGGCGAGCGTGGCCATCACCGCCGGACATGCCCTGTCGATGGGGGTGCAGACGGCGGGCGCGGGATGTTCGACGAATCCAGGCACCGCGCAGATCACCATGGAATACACCATGAACCAGTGAGCGTGGTTCGTGACCATCGAACTGGGAAAGGGAACGAAGGAGGACCTGATCCGTCTGGGCGAGTTTATGGATGAGAGCGTGGAGAACGCTCTGGCTCTGACGGAAGAGGTTCTGAGGATCAGAAGCCGGGCGGGACAGCAGATGCCGCTGATTCCGAACCGCGCGCAGAGGCAGTACGCGGAGGGGGCAAAGGAAAACCTGAGAAATATCGTTCTGAAAGCGCGGCAGATGGGCGTGACCACCTGGATTGCGGGAGAGTTTTTTCTGCGGACGATCACGCATCCGGGCACGGTATCGCTGCTGGTGGCACACAACCAGGAGGCGGCGGAGCAGATTTTCCGCATCGTGCAGCGATTCCTCTGGCAGATGCCGGATGTGCTGCGCGACGGGGCGCTGAAGAGCGCGAAGGCGACGGCGCGGCGGGTGGTGATTCCGGAGATGGACAGCGAGTACCTGGTGGAGACAGCGGGGGATCGCAATGCAGGGCGGGGGCTGACCATCAACCAGCTGCACTGCACCGAGCTGGCGCGCTGGCCGGGCGACGCGGAAGAGACGCTGTACGGGCTGATGGCCACGCTGGCGCCGGGCGGGCGCCTGGCGATGGAGTCGACGCCGATGGGGGCGTCGGGGTGCTTCTGGCGGGAGTGGCAGGAGGCGAAGAAGACCGGCACGGAGAAGCACTTCTTCCCGTGGTGGCTCGAGGACCTGTACACCAGCGCGCCGGCGGCGGAAGATTCGCTGACCGATGAGGAGAGGCAACTGATGGAGCAACACGGGCTGACGCTGGGGAAGATCGGATACCGGCGGGAGATGCGCGGAAAGTTTCGCCGGCTGGCGAAGCAGGAGTATGCGGAGGATGCGGACGCATGCTTCTTCGCAAGCGGCTCGTGCTATTTCGACGTGGAGGCGCTGGACCAGCAAATGAAGACTCTGGCGGAGCCGTTCGAGACGCGTTCGCGGGGGTGCCTGCACATCTGGCTGCCGCCGCAGGCGGGGCACCGGTATCTGGTGGCTGTCGATCCGGCGGGCGGGGGCACGGCAGGCGACTCGACGGCGATGCAGGTGATCGATCTGGAGAGCGCGATGCAGTGCGCGGAGCTCGAGGATTTTCTCAATCCCAATGAAGCGGCGCGGGAGGCGGCGCGGCTGGGCCGGGAGTACAACCAGGCGGTGCTGGCGGTGGAGCGAAACAACATGGGCCTGACGGTGCTGTCGTGCCTCGGGAAGGAGCAGTACACGCCGATTTATCGGCACGAGGACAAGCTGGATGGCTTCCTGACCACGTCGTCGTCGCGCGATCAGATGCTGGCCGATCTGTACGCGATGCTGACGGAGGAGCCGGGAAAATTTCACAGTGCGCGGCTGCTGCGGGAGTGCCGCAGCTTTGTGCGTCTCGAAAACGGGCGGCTGGAGGCGAAGGCCGGCGAGCACGACGACCTGGTGCTGGCGATGGCCATCGCGCTGGCGGCGCGGAAGCAGCATCTCGCGCGCAGGCCGTTACGGTAGCATGGGGCATTCGGCGGGCAGGCTGCGGAGGCGGAGTGGCGGTTCAGGCGGTCCAGGAGATCAGAAAGATGCGGGGGGGCGCGCAGAGCCCTCTGATGCTGGGCGCGGACGGGACTGCCTGGATTGTGAAGTTCCAGAACAATCCGCAGCACCTGCGCGTGCTGCCCAACGAACTGGTGGCGACGCGGCTGGCGGGGCTGGTGGGGCTGACGGTTCCGCTTTGCGATGTGGTCGATGTATCGCCGTGGCTGATCGAGCGGACCGCGGAGCTGGAGATGGACTTCGGCTCGCGGCGCGAGCGCTGCCGGCCGGGGCTGCAGTTCGGGTCGCAGCTGGTGGGGGGGCTGATGCCGGGGCACGCGGCGGATTATCTGCCCGAGGAACAGTTGCTGGAGGTGCGCAACCTGCGCGAGTTTGCGGGAGCGCTGGCCTTCGACAAATGGACCTGCAACGCGAACGGGCGGCAGGCGCTCTTCTACCGCAAGGGGCGGGAAAAGCGCTACGGGGCGACGCTGATCGACCAGGGGTTCTGCTTCAACGCCGGGGAGTGGCGCTTCATCGACGCGCCGCTGCGCGGGGTCTACGCGCGCAACGCGGTGTACCGCGAGGTGACGGGATGGGAGAGCTTCGAGCCGTGGCTGAGCCGGATCGAGGAGCTCGATCCGCAGCAAATCTGGGCGGTCGCGGAGACGGTTCCGCCGGAGTGGTACGAGCACGATGCCGGTGTTCTGGAGAGCCTGGTGGAGCGGCTGATCGAGCGGCGCGCCCGGGTGCGCGATTTGATTACGACGTTCCGGGAATCGTCGCGGCAGCCGTTTCCAAAGTGGGAGCGGGGGCGGAAGGCGGCGGGCCGGGGCGTGGCAGAACGGGAGGAGTGGGACGATAGTGTAGGTGGACGGGTGATGTGAGGCAGGTTGCAGGGGGCAGGGGACAGGTGACAGGGCCTAAGTGGTGACCTGGATTGGGGACTGAGAGCTGAGGATTGAGGACCGAGACCTAGAACGGACGACTAACATCTGAAACCTGAAACCTGTGGCCTGCGGCCTGAGGACAAACGTTGACCGATCACGTGCGGTGCGACTTCTCCCTGATCCGGTACGTGCCGGATCCGGTGAAGAACGAATTCGTGAACATCGGGGTGGTGCTGCGGGAGGCCGCGCGGCCGGAGACGGCGCAGGTGCGCTTCACGCGGGACTGGGGGCGGGTACGCTGCGTGGATCCGGAGGCCGATGTGGGGATGCTGGAGGCGCTGGAGGCGGAGATGCGCGCGCGACTGGCCGAGACCGGCGCCGGCAGCGGGCTGATGAAGACGATGGAGGATTCGTTCTCGCATCTGTTACAAATCACGGAGGCGAAGGCGTGCCTGGCGGAGAACATGGCCGCGGAGATGGAGCAGCTGATGCGGCTCTACGTGGAGCCGCGGAAAGACAAGGCGCGGGCCGCGGTGAGCGGGCGGCAGGCCATCGTGCGGCAGATGCGGAGCCACTTCGAGCGGGCGCAGGTGTGGGACCTGATGCGGAAGAGGATCGCCGCGGCGGCGTATACGCGGCCGGGGGATGGGCTGAAGATCGACTGCGGGTACAAGCCGAACGGGGTGATCCGGATGTTTCACGGGATTTCGCTCACCGGGGACGCGGAACTCGCGAAGGTGCTGGCGTTCAGCGCGCCAGGGTTGCGCGAGGGCGTGCGGCGGGTAGAGAACGCGGAGCTGGAGCTGACCGCGATCGTGGAGCCGCTGCGGAACGGCAGGGGCGAAGTGGTCGACGAGCCGGCTGAGGCGGAATATCGCTTCGGGGTGGAAGCCATGGAGGCGCAGCAAATCCGGGTGCTCACGGTGAGCGATCTGGAGCGCGTGGCGGACACGGCGCGGCGGGAGCTGCGGGTGTGAAAAGCAGCTGCCAGCTCCTAGCTGTTAGCTGGCACCCGGCGTCCGCAGCGGCGCTTGCGAAAATGGGGAAAATCAGGGGTCGAAAGTCAATTCAGCTAACAGCTGGCGGCTAGAAGCCAACAGCTGGTAGTCGGGCGCGGGCATGGCACAACGCCATGCCTTTTCTGTTTGGGGTCGAATTTGGAGTTGCAGGGAAGGAGCCGAGACGAGGTGAAGATCAAAGAGCAGTGGAAACAGGCGCTGTCGCTGTTCGGCAGGGGGCGCAGGGAGGAAACCGCGCGGGGCGGCTCCCGGGAGCGTGCCCCCGCGGGAGGGGAACGCAAAACCGTGGCGCTGCCGACGGTGCTGACGCCGTATGCGTTCCCGCCGCGGGCGCTGCCCAAGCCGACGCCGGCGAACCTGCGCCGTTTTGCGGAGACGCCGGTGGTGCGGCGCGCCATCAACCTCATCAAGGATCGCGTGGCGGCCATGGACTGGCAGGTGCGGCTGAAGCGCGACCAGGATCCGGAGAAGGTGGCCTTTGCCGCGAAGCGCGCGCAGATCCTGCGGCGGTCGCTCGAGTTTCCCAACGCCGCGGATTCGTTCCGCACGCTGATCGAGCAGGCCATCGAGGACGCGCTGGTGGGCGGCTTCGGCGCCATCGAGATGGAGCCGACCGGCGATCCCTCGCGGCCGTTCGAGTTATGGGCGGTGGACGGGGCGACCATCCGCATCGACCCGAAGTGGGACGGGAGCGCGGAGGCGGTGCGTTACGCGCAGGCCACCGGGCTGGCGGGGTCGGACCAGATGATTCCGCTCTGCGACAACCAGCTGATCTACCTGCGCATGAACCCGCGCAGCTACACGCCCTTTGGGCTGGGACCGCTGGAAGTCGCGTTCGAGACGGTGAATGCGTTTCTGAGCGCGCACCAGTTCGCGGGCCGGCTGGCCAGCAACGCGGTGGTGCAGTACGCGCTGTGGATCAACGAGGCCACGCCGGTGCAGCACGAGCGGCTCATTCGCTGGTGGCAGGACGAAATCGAGGGCACGGGGCGAGTGCCGCTGCTGAGCACGGAACAGAAACCGGAGGTCCTGCGCTTTGCCGCCGGCAACGACGCCGACCTGCGGCTGAGCTGGCAGGAATTCCTGATCCGCATGGTGGGGAACGCGTTCTCGCTGCCGCCGGTGCTGCTGGGCCTGGAGCAGGACGTGAACCGCTCGACGGCGGAATCGCTGCTGGACGAGGCGTTTCACTCGGCCATCGTGCCGCTGGCGCGGCTGATCGCGGAGCACCTGACGCGCGATCTCTTCGCCAAGCGTGTGGGCTGGACGGAGTTCGAGTTCGTCTTCAACGATCTCGACGCGACCGATGCGATGGAGGAGATGCAGATGCAGACCGCGCTGCTGGCGGCGGGCGTGCTGACGGTGAACGAAGTGCGCGTCATGCGCGGACTCCACCCCCTCGCGCCGGAGCCGGGCACGCGAGGGACCCCGGGATTGGCGCCGTTGCCCGCGGCGCCAGCGAGGAGAGGAACCGATCACAAGGAGGACAACGAGACGATTACGCCGAACAACGAGGAAGACGAACCATGATCCCAGACAGGAACCCAGAGGGAACGGGAGGACGCATGCAGCTGGAAGCCATGGCCATGCAATTGCCGAAGGTCGACGGCCATCCGAACCGCGCGCCGTTTAACGGCGTGCTGACGCTGGTAGACGAGCCGAGCACGAAGGCGCCGTCGGGAGCGCGCGGGCATCGCGTGATCCTGACGCGGGCCGCGGCGCTCCAGGCGCTGCCGTCGCTGCTGGGCATGGCGGTGGATTACGCGCCGACGTGGGACGGGCACGATGCGCGGCGCAAGTGCGGCATCATCACCGAGGCTGACGTGGAGGGCCCGCGGCTGCGGGTGGCCGGCTACCTGTACGCGAAGGATTTCCCGGACGTGGAGCGGCAGATGCGCCAGCTTCCGGCGGGCGCGATGGGGATGAGCTGGGAACTGGCCGACGCGCACGTGGAGGATATGCGCGCGGAAGTTTGGGCCCTGACGCGGGCCACCTTCACCGGCGCGGCGATTCTGCTGCGCGAGAAAGCCGCCTACCGCGACACGTCATTCGCGCTGGGGCAGTCACGCTGCCGCACGCTGGCGGCGCAGGCGGCAAGGCGCCAGGAGACGCAACCCCACAGAAATTTCCGCGACGCAGCGGGAGCGGCTTTGCGGACGAACAACCCAGGAAAGGAACGAATATGGAGAACCAGACAGGCGAGCAGCTGGACACGCTGAGCGCGAGCTTCGAGCAATGGACCGCACGGATGGAGGCGGCTGCCTCGCTGTTTGAGCGCACCGTGGCGCTGCTGGAAGAGCGCGAGGCGGAACGCAGCGGAGAGGTGCGAAAGATTGTCGCCGCTGTAGATAACACGGGCCGGGAGGCGGAGCTGGAAAGCAAGCTGGCGGCCGCGGAGCAACAGATCGCGGAGCTGAAGGCGCAGATGGAAGCGCGCGCCGAGACGCGGAGCGGGACGCCGGCAGCGTCGGCGCGGAAAACCATTCCCGCCGCCACGGCGCAGTTCCTCGCCAAGCAGGGCCTGAACACGCTCGATCACGTGGAGGCCGGCGCGCTCGACGCTGCGCTCCAGGGACTGAGCCTCGAGCAGCGCATCGCCGTGAAGGCGCAGCTGCTGCGGGCGGGCATCGCGGGCTAGCAGACGCAGCGAAACACCGGTCAGCGAAAAACCGGTCAGCGAAACACCGGTCAGCGAAAAACCGGTCAGCAGAGAGACGGTTAGCAGAAAAAACACTGTCAGCGATGAAGCTGCCAGCCATTCGGGGCGGCTTCCTCGCTGACTTTTTGCTGACCGGCTGCCCGGCTAACTTGCCGACTCGCTGATTGGCTAACCGGTTCATCGCTACCCGCCTGATCGCTGACCGTTTCACCGCTAACCGTTTCATCGCTGTTTCACACGAAAGGACATCATGACAGCCAATTTCTTCGACATCCACGCCGCGGCCGATTACATCGGGCCCGGCGCGATTGAAGTTCCCCTTTATCAGACCGAGATCCTCGACATCGTGCGCCGCCGCAATCTGTTCGGCCAGCGCGTCAAGCAGGTCCCGGCCACCGGTCATCCGTCGCGCTACTTCGAGCAGACGGCGATTCCGAATCCCTCGACGGCGGGCTTCGTCGATCCGCGCAACATCGTTGCGCCGGTGGTTTCGCCCACTCGCGTGGAGCGCAGCGTTCCGCTGAAGGCCATCGTGGCGCAGCTGAACTACAACCTCTTCGACATGGAACTGGGCACGCAGCAGAAGCAGTTCGCTTATCTGCAGGCGAAGGACCTGGTGGACACGATCGACGGGGTCATGCACACCCACGACATCGCGCTGTGGAACGGCAACGACACCTCGCTGAGCGCGCCGACCACGATGCAGTACTTCGGCGCAGCCGGCCAGATCGCAGCGGGCGGCAACATCACCACGATCGCGACGACGGCGAGCATCACCGACGGTCTCAAGTCGATCATTGCGCAGATGGTGGCCAACACCAGCTACGCGGTGCGGCCGACGGCCATCTATGCGAACCCGGTGCTGCTCGATCTGCTCGACCGCGAGATGAAGACCGAGTTCAACGTGGTGCTGAACACGAAAGAGATCTCCGCGGGCTTCACGGTGAAGATGCTGGTGACCCAGGCAGGCGAACTGCCGCTCATTCCTGACTGGTCGCTGGCCTACACCGGCACGCCGGGCAGCGGCAATGCGGTGCTGCCGGCCTACATCGTGACCGAGGATCTGATCGAGTACCACTGGCTGAGCGATCCGAATCCGCGGGTCTTCCAGCTGGGCGTACCCGGCTCGCTGGCCTCGCAGTACGTGGCCGTGAAATTCGGCGCCGTGGTGGTGAAGGGCGCGAACTACGCGCACTACCAGGTGCTGGTCGACCGGTAAGGCGGAGCGAAGAAGCGGTCAGCTGGCAGCGAAAAGCCGGTCAGCTAAGAAGCGGTCAGCGGAAGGCAAACCAGCCGCCGCTGGCCGCCCCGCTTCTTCATCATCGCCTGGCTCTGATTGCTTTCAGCCCTTCGCCTCACGGGTTCCGGCAATCGTTTGTTCACCGTTTCCCGCTGAGAGTTTTTTGCTGACAGCTTTTTAGCCGGCCGCTATTCAACTGGCCGCTTTTTCGCTGACAGCCTCTTAGCTGCCTCGAGGAGAATCTATGGCTTGTTATCTGCAGCCAACCGATTACCAGACGTATGGCCTGCCGCCCGACGTTACCGGCGACTGGATCACCGCGGCGTCGTCGCTGATCGACAGTTATTGCCGGCGGCCGAGCCTCAATCCTACGCAATACACCGAGCGGCTGCGGCTGGTGGAAGGGTCGCAGACGGTGCGGCTCAGCTATCTGCCGCTGGCGGCGATTGCGCCGGCCACGCTGCCCTTCGTTTCCATTCAGGCGCGCTACGGGAAACCGCGGCGCGGGCACATTGAATATCCGCTGCAGCAGGAGATCGCGTGGGCGTTCTCGCTGCCGGGCGCGTGGACGACCGTCGACCCGACCACGGTGGACTTTGTCGCCGGGACTGGAGAGCTGATCTTCCCGCTCAACATCTTCGGGCTGCCCTACAACGAGGTCGAAGTGACGTACACGGCGGGCCTGGCCACTCTGCCCGACGCGGTGGTCTGCGCCTGCGCACAGATCGTGAAGAACGCGCAGTCCACGCCGGGGCTCAACGTCAAATCGTCGAAGGTAGACACGCTCCAGCTGCAATATTTCTCCGGCTCACTCGTCGATCCCGTGGTGCAGTCGCTGCTCAAGCCATGGGTCGCGGTCAGGATGGGGTGAGCCATGGCTGACCTGAGCGGGCAATTTCCCTGCGGCATCGCGCAGCGTGTGGCGACGGCACTGCTGCGCGCCGGCGGCGGCACCACCGCCTGCCTGCAAATGCCGCCTCTGACCGGCGACGCGAGCGACGCCGGACAACTGGGCCTCGATGCGCCGGGGTTCCTCTCGCTGCCCCTCACGCCCGTGGTCTTTCGCAAGGCTCGCGTGGCGATGCAGGAGGGCGAGCTCGCGAAGTACGAACTGCTCATCTCTGCCGACGCGGTGGCGGCGCAGGTATCGCAGCTGCAGCTCAGCTCCGCGCAGTCGCTCTTCGCCCAGGCGTGCGGGGTCGTGATGGCGGGGAAGCTGTTTCTTATCGAAGCCGTTTCGGCCTCGGAATCGCAGGGCGCGGTGTATTTGTATCGCCTGCTGTTACGAGAAGGATGCGGCGGATGGGCCGAATAGCCAGTCAGCAAGCCGGCGAGCCAGCGGGTTCGCGCATTCGCAGCTTCGGCCACTCCACGCTACACGCCTGACTCTGCCTTTGAGGTTCCTATGCAAAATGCGAAAGATACGTTTTACGTCACGCTGCGCACGCGGCTGGCGGCGCTGAATCCGGCGCGGACGATGGTGTTGCGCGCGGTCACGCGGCCCGGCATTTTGGTCGCGGACGCCGAAACGCCCATGGCGCAGCCGGTTCTCGATGCCTTTGCGCTGAGCTGGACCGGCCTCGCGGCCGACCACCAGCTTCCCGCCATCCTCACGCAGATCACCTGCGAGATCGGATACGCGACGGCGGGCACGCAGGCGAACGCGGGCCTCGACCGCGGGCGCGCGCTGGAAGAAATGGATTATGAGGTGTTGCGTCTTTTGTATCCGTATTCGGCACAAAAGGTGAACTACGCGCAGACGCCGGCTGCGCCGATGGAGACGATGATTTTCTGGTCGGAGCCGGAGTTCTCGCCGATCATCCCGTTGCGCGACCGGCTGAGCCGCACTGCCAAAGTCACCGTGTTCGCTTTCCAGGAGGCAGCTGAATCATGAGCACAGCAAGCGTTACGGCTATGCCCGCGCTGCCGCCGGTGGGCCGCCGCGTGCGCGCGTACTTTGCGCCGGTGAATCGCACGGCGCAGCAGCCCACGCTCTTCGACCCTGCGGCCAACGGGCAGTTTTCGCTCGATGCGCCGCCCGTGCCGTGGATCGACCTGGGCTGGATCGAAAACTTCGCTCGCAAATCGGCGAGCAAATTCGGCGATCTGGTCACGGGGAGCCCCGGCACAACGCAGTTGCAGCTGCGCGAAACCGTAGACGCGACGGTGTCGTTCCGCTTCAAGGCGTGGAGCAAGCTTTCGATGGCTCTCGCTTCCGGCTCCGAGCACATGAACCTCATCGTGCCGGCCGCCGGGGGCGCGGCGAACGGGTCGGGCAGCAAGGGAGTGCCACCCGTGAACCTCGCGACCGGCTCGACGGCGACGTTTCTGGCGCTGGCCGCCGGCGACGCCGCCTCTTTCAGTGCGGGTGCGCTGGTGACCGTCGATGTGGACTACGCCGGGCAGACCGGCTACGTGGGAAGCGGCGTCTCCGCTGCGTACGTACAGAGCGCGGCCGCGGTCAATCACGATCCGGACTATGTCCGGCGCGTCTCGTTCAATGTCGCACGCGTCGCGTCGGTCTCGACGGGCAGCACGCCGGGGCTCACGCTGGCGCAGCCGCTGCTGGCCGGGATTCCGGCGGCCGGCATGCGGGTGCAGCCCATCTGCGGCTTCGTCGATCGTGAAGGCGGCAGCTTCTTTCAGGAGTGGTCCGCGCTGTTCGTCATCGAGGGCCAGCAGGGCGAGCGGATCCTCTTTCACTATCCGCGCCTGCAGTCGATGGCGGGATCGGCGGAGAGCGCCGCAGTGCTGATCGCGCCGCTGGAACGGATCGCGCTGAGCGGCTCGTACCGCGCTCTGCCTGTGGCCGACGCGAACGACGACGCACAGGTGGTGTGCTTCCGCACCTTTTTGCCCGGCGCGAACACGCTGGTGTGACGAGAACAGCAAGTCGGCCAGTTAGCGAGCCAGCAGGACGGCGTTCGGTCGCCGTCCTGCCAGTCCGCTGGCTCGCCTTCGGAGGGATTTCTTGAAGCTCACCATTGACAATCATGACGGCCAGGGCGCTGTCGACTACTCCGGCAGCATCGTGGCGGGCCGTCCGTTCCGCATCGTGCGGCGGCTCAACGAGCCGGTGATCTGCGCGATGACGCTGTTCCCCGCACGAGGCCTGGCGATGCCGGCGCGCAACGGCCGCGTCATTCTCAGCGACGACAACGGCGTCGTGCTCTTTACCGGCTATATCGGCACGGAACCGGCGCTGGAACCGGCCGGCCAGGGAACGACGGGCGCGGTGTACCAGGCCGCGGTTTCGGCCATCAGCGACGACATTCTGCTGAGCCGGCAACCCGTTCCGCAGGCCGGCGCAACGTGCGGGGCGACGGCTTCGCAGGCGCTCGAAACCCTGACGGCGCGCATGCAGATTGCGGGAATCACGCCGTCGCTCAGCCAGGGCTCAGCCGGCATTGCACTCTTCGAAGTGGAAAATGGCCGCACCTGGGCGGAAAACGCCGCGCTGCTGGCGAATGCGACGCGCAACGCATGGCGCCTGATGAACGGCACGCTCACGCTGCTGCCCATCGGCGACGTGACCCACACGCTCAATGAAGCGCAGGGCACGCTGTCGCCCGGCAATCTGAGTCTCGCGATGGTGAAAGCCCTGGCCAACGACGTGACGGTGTGCGGCGCCACCGAAGCGTGCGCCTACGTGACGGAGTTCTTTCAGGGCGACGGCACGACGGTGCTCTTCAATCTTGCCGAGCGGCCGTGGATGCCGGCGGCTTCGAAACAAAAGCCGCTGCTCGATCTGTTTCAGGGGCCGGCGATCAACCCGCAGTTATGGGCCATCGGCGATCCCAGTGGAACCCTGTCGCTGACTTCAGCGGGGCTGACCTGCGCGGGCGGCGGCGAGATGTACGGCTCGACGACGCTCTCTGCGCTGTCGAATCTGGAACTGGGCGGGTCGCTGGTGATCGAAGCGGCCAACGTGCAGTTCGGTCAGCAGACGAGCGGGATCCTCAACGGCCTCTATGGCGATGACAGCAATACGCTGGCGAACTGCCTCGCGGGCTTCCAAATCTCCCAGCCGAACGGCGTCACCACCATCGCTCCGCTCATCGGCGGTGTCGTCGCCGGCAGCAGTTGTGCGCCTGTCGCCGGACATTCGTACACGTTACGGTTACGTTTCTACAGCAACGAGCCGCAGCGCATCCTGCAGGCCTATTACGCCGTTGGGACGGACAGCGGGACGGAGTGCTTCGGCAACACTTTTGTGGGCGCCGGCGCCAGCGCGCAGCTGGAGGTGCAGGACACGACCAACGGTGTCGCGGGCGTGCCGACGGTGCTCTACTCGGGCACCCTGGCCGCGCCGCCGCCCTATTGCCTCTACACGCTGCTCAACGCGCTCTACGTGCAGTGCAGCATCGGCAGCGTGACGATCGAGGAGCTGGGGCCGGTGTGGGTGACGAGCACGCCGCCCAGCGGAACGGCCTGCGTGCGCCGCCTCGGCACGGCTGCGCAGGGGGCAGACTGCGAGGTGCAGCGCGCGGGGACGCTGCAATTCTATCCAGCCAGCACGCCGCAGTCCGGCGAGCTGATCGCGGTTTCGTATCGCACGAGCCAGCGTGCGGTGGCACGCATGGCGAGCGCAACGAGCATCGCGGAAGAATCCGCGGGCGGGAGCTTGCCGGGCACCGCCTGCTGGATGGGCTCCGTGCTCAGCCCGGTGCCGCGCAGCTCAGCGGATTGCGAGAATGCCGCGAACGCGATTCTCTCGCTTGCCACCAGCCGCGCGGCCGCGTGGGCAGGGACGTACACGTTGTGGAATGCCGAGCAGACCAGTGACATCTGGCCTGGGGATGTGCTGACTGTCGATTCCGCGTCGGCTGGTGTGACGGCGAACGTAGTGGTGCGCACGGTGACCATCGACATGATGGCCAGCTCGCCCGGCGTGACGAAGTACACCGTCGCCTTCGCCAACGACTGGGCCGACGATCTGGCGATCAGAACATCGGCGGCGGTTCCCGCAGACGCGTGGCTGCCACAACAGCCGGAAACCACACCGCCGCTCGCGAATCTGAATGCGCTGACGGTGACTTCGGTGAACGGGAGCGAGATTCAGATTGCCGCGAACGCGACCCCGCCCACGGGCGGAGGATTCGAGGTGCGGCGGCGCGACTGGGCCTTCACGCCTGGGCCGGGACCGGATCTGGTGCTGCGCTCGCCGGTGCCGAACTTCTCCGTTGCGCGGCAGGCCGCGGTCGAGCGGTATTACATCCGCATGTACGACGGCGCGACGCCGCCGAACTACTCGCGATTTTCGAGCGCGGTGTTTGTGAATCTGCCGCTGTGAGTGAGGGGGTGAAGCGGCCAGGGAAAAGGCGGTCAGGGGTGAAGCGGCCGGGAGAAATGCGGCCAGCGAAGGCCGGCCGCTTTACCCCTGGCCGCTCGATCCCTGGCCGTATTGATCCTGACCGCTTGGTAGCTGAGGAACTATGACTGAATTTGAAGCTCAGGTGCTCGCCGATTTGTCCGTGCTCAAGAACCAGATGACGGTGCTGGTGGGCGACGGCAACTCCGGCCGCATCGGCGATATCGAGAAGCGCGTGACGCAGCACGAGGAGCGCTTCCAAAACGTGCGCGGCGTGGCGATTGCCTTTGGTGCGCTGCTCACGCTGGTGCAGTTCCTGATCGACTATTGGCGGCGAAAATGAGTCGTCGCGCTGGGCGGCCCGAAACTATAATTGCGACGCCATGTTCTCTCGAGCTCTGTCCACGATGATCGTGCTGGTTTGCCTTCATGCGTCCGCGCAAATCAGCCATCCATCGCTTCGCTGTACGATCCCTGCGACCCGTCCAGGCGATTTCGACGACGAGATCCAGCCAAACAGCGCACAGGAGGCCAAACAGCTCGCGCAGTCGCCTCATGGAGCGCAACGCCTCAGTAAGCATTTGCTGGAGGTGCATTGGGCTGGTGGCGTTCGGCGCTTTCACGACGAGAAACCGTACGAACCCCTCGCTGGAGTGCGCTGGTTTTACTGCGCCTACGACCC
This sequence comes from Acidobacteriaceae bacterium, assembly GCA_049802575.1. Lineage (GTDB taxonomy): Bacteria > Acidobacteriota > Terriglobia > Terriglobales > Acidobacteriaceae > Palsa-343. The sequence continues at coordinate 13,750 of JBARMS010000254.1, forward strand.
GCAAACGAAAATGCACCTCATTGGAAAGGACGACTCGGATGTTTTCACTGGCGTTTTGCTCAATGACCAAACCGGCGAACTGCTGCCGGGCGGAGAGGAAGTGTCGTTTTCGCCGAACAGCGCCCTTTATTTGGCATCAGAGCAGCCAGACGGGCAAGATGGTCCCACGCTGAAGGTATTTCGGATGGATGGTCAGCCGGTGTGGAAGGGCTACGGACGGATTCTGGAGTCCAATGGATCCGGCGTTGCAGCGGAGCTGATCAGCGTTCAATGGAACGCACAAAATCAAACTGTTATGGAAGTGGCCCTGCCGGACGGAAAACATCAACTCGAAACTCTCACGCGTGAAGGCGACCGTTGGGAGTGGCTGCCGCGAATCGCAGAGCAGACACGATAGAATCGTCGAGTGAAAACCAGTCCCCTTGTGGCCGTGGTGATGGGATCGAAGAGCGATTACGAGACGCTTGCCGCGGCGGTCGAAATCCTGCGCGAGTTTCAGGTGCCCTATGAGGCGAAGGTCGTCTCGGCGCATCGCACGCCCGATTTGCTGTTCGATTTTGCGGAGAAGGCCGAGAGCCGTGGCCTGCGCGTCATCATCGCCGGAGCCGGCGGCGCGGCGCATTTGCCGGGCATGATGGCGGCCAAGACGCTGGTCCCCGTGCTGGGCGTGCCGATTCCCGCCACCATGCTGCAGGGCTTCGATTCGCTGCTCTCCATTGTGCAGATGCCGAAGGGCGTCCCGGTGGGGACGCTGGCCATCGGCAAGCCAGGCGCAGCGAACGCAGCGCTGCTGGCCATTGAGATTTTGGCGACGACCGACGCCGAGCTGCGCGAGCGGCTGCGCGTGTGGCGCGAGGCGCGGACGAAAGAAGTCCTCGTACAGGGCCTGCCCGAATGACCGCGATTCTTCCTGGCGCGACCCTCGGCATCCTTGGCGGCGGCCAGCTAGGGCGCATGGTCGCGATGGCGGCGCGCTCGCTCGGCTACCGCGTCCAGGTGATGGATCCCGACCCCTCGTGCCCGGCGCGCTTCGTCGTCGATGCGTGCTTTGAGGGCGCTTGGGACGATGTGCATGCGGCTGCCGACCTGGCGCGCGGGTCGGATGTCGTCACCCTTGAGATTGAGCAGGTGTCGCTCGAAAGCCTGGAAGCTGCCGCGAAATTTGCGCCGGTGCGGCCCTCCGCCGACCTGCTGCGTGTGATCCAGAACCGCATCCGGCAAAAGGGGTGGCTGCGCGAGCGCGGATTCCCGCTGGGCCCATGGCATCCGGCGCGCTCTGAGCAGGACCTGGCGGAAGCTGTGGCTTCGCTGGGCGGCCGCTGCTTCGTCAAAAGTGCGCATGGCGGCTACGACGGCCGCAGCCAGGTGAAGATTGGATTCGGCGACGCGACGACTGCGGCCGAAGCATGGCGATTGCTCGGGCATCAGCCCTGCGTGGTGGAGCAGGCGCTCGACCTCGACCGCGAAATCTCGGTGATGGTGGCGCGCTCGCCGCGCGGCGAGACGAAGAGCTTTCCCTCCGCGACCAACCACCACGAGCGCCAGATCCTGGTGTGGAGCGTGATCCCCTCGCTGGTCTCGGCGGAGATTGAGCAGCGCGCGCAGAAGCTGGCCTGCGAGATCGCCGACTCCTTCACGCTGGAGGGTCTGCTGGCGGTCGAGATGTTCCTCACCAAAGACGGCGAGCTGCTGGTGAACGAGCTGGCCCCGCGCCCGCATAACAGCTACCACGCCAGCGAGCGCGCCTGCGTCACCAGCCAATTCGAGCAGTGCGTGCGCGCCGTGTGCGATCTGCCGCTCGGCGATGTCTCGGTGGTGCAGCCGGCGGCCATCGTCAACCTGCTCGGCGATCTGTGGCTCGACCATCCTCCGCACTTCGATCGCGCGCTCGGCGTCTCCGGCGTACGCGTGCACCTCTACGAAAAGTACCAGCCGCGCAAGGGGCGCAAGATGGGGCATCTCTCCGCCGTCGGCGCCACGCCGCAGGAAGCGGTGGAGCGCGTGCTGGCAGCGCAGAAGCTGCTGTAAGGCCCGGGTGGCTCTCCGGGCACATCCCGCTCAATTGGCCCTTGACAATGAATAGCCCGTTCCGGTCTGCTACGGGGAACTTACCGCCTGGGCCATCCCTAGCACGCGCTCCGCAGCACGCCGGCCGGACGCGCTCCGGGTGACAAGTTTCCAGGTCACACGTTTCACGGAGCCTCCCTCATGCGCCTGCAGACCCGCTGGATCAGCCGTGCCGTGCTTCTCGTTCTCCTGCTGTCGACCGCCGGGTCGGCGCTCGCTCAGCAAACCAACATTTCGCGCTACGACGTGTACGGCGGTTTCGCCGATTTCGAGACGCCGTGGCTCAACCTCAGCCAGCGTGGATTCCACACCCAGGAAGGCCTGAACTGGAAGCCGTCGGTGGCCATCGGGTTCGACTACTCGGAAGGCAGCGGCAACAATTCCCTCACGACGCGGGTGCTGACGCCGGCGCTGCAGCAGGAGCTGGCCGCGGAGATTGCGGGCCTGAAGGCGGAAGGCGCGATTCCGGCCAGTTACCAGCTCGTGCTCCCCACGCACGCCTATTCCGAGACTTTCGCGCTGGGGCCGCAATGGATGATCCGCCACTACAAGCCGGTCACGCTTTTCGTCCGGCCCTCGATCGGAGCGATCCGGCAGCGCGTCACGCCGCATCCGGCCGATCCGGTGTCGACGGCGATCGTGGCCCAGCTGATCCCCGCCGGGACCAAGCTCGACTGCGAGGGATTTTACGGATTCGGCGGCGGCTTCGACTGGAACGCGAGCCGCGACATCTCGGTGCGGCTGCAGGACGATCTGGTCCACTGGAGGCTCTTCGACGGACTGCTGGCGCAGGGCACCTGGACCAATCGCTTCAGCGCGGGCGTGGCCTTCCACTTCGGCAAGAACATCGCGGGGCGGTGAGCGGGAGAAGCTGGAGACTCATCAGCGCCGTCCATGCCGCTCGGGGGTCATCTCCCCAGGTGAAACACCACGTTGATCTGGGTGCGCACCTCGACCGGTTCACCATTGAGCAGGTAAGGGAGATAGCGCCACGTCTTCACGGCATCGGTTGCCGCCTGGGCCAGGAACGGCGGCCCGCTGACCACCGCCAGGTCACGGATGGTTCCATCCTTGTCAATGGTCGCCTGCAGCACCACTGTCCCCTGAACGCCTTGCGCTTTTGCGTTTGCCGGATAGACCGGCGCTGCGCCCCCGATCCGGTTGCCCGCGATAACCCCCTCGGAAACCGTCACCATACCGTGTGGCGCGGCAACGGCATTGGGCGGAGGGACGAAGTCTGCGTCGGATACGGCGGCCAGCGTTGCAAGCGCGTCCACGTGGATATCCAATTCGGGCTGGCCCCTGCGTGTGATTCGGATGTTCTGCGCAAGAAAGCGATCCTGGAACCGCGCGATCGAGTTGAACACCACCTGCATGCCGCCGGAATAAGCTGCCAGGCGAATGGCCGGGATATCGCCGGTGAAACAGTACTGCGGCAACGGAGTCCCGGATTCGATGTAGCCCATCGGTGCGTCAAGGCGGCGCGCCGCGCACGTGAGCATGGCGCTGCCTTCCTTATGCCGAACGACCTGCAGTTTCACATCCGACACGGGCGTCCAGTCCGGCGTCGGCGTCAGCAGCATCTCGTCAATCAGCCCAATGGGCTGGTTGGGCTGGTGCTGATCGCCCAGAACGAATGAGCCGTGATCGGTGACGAATTCGGTCTGCTGGAATCCTGGTGCTGTGACGCTCAGCTTGTATTTGCCCCGGGCCGCCCACCACTCTTCCCAGGTGCCCTGAGCCAGCGGCTGCTGCTTGTCGTCGAGCGTCTGCCACGTCGCGCGAAGGTGCCACGGCTTGAGGCTCGGATCGTGCAATCCATTCAGCTGCCACGCGAGATTCATCATGGCGACGGGATCTTTGGGCAGCTGAGCCGGGGACGGTGCGGCCGGCGCTGAGGTTTGCGCGGGAGCTGTGCACGCGAGGAGTGCCAGCAGCAGACAAAGAGCGAGTGGCCGAAGCGATTGCATAAAAGAGGCGGGACCAGCCTATCGCGGAGTAAGGCTCGGCTCAAGCCGATTTTCGCCGGGAGCGCGCGGAGCCGTTGCGCGGCAGCGGCGGCTCGCCGATTCGGAGCTTCTCGATGCGGCTGCGGGCGTCGGAGAGCGTGCGCACCTCGCATTCCCACAGAACGATGACGCGCCAGCCCTCATGGCGCAGGCTGGCGCGATGCCTGCGGTCGCGGGCGACGTTGCCGGCGCGCTTGGCCGCCCAGAACTCGGCGCGCGTGGCGGGAACCACCGAGCCATATTTGCAACGGTGACAGTGCCAGAAGCAGCCGTGGACGAAGATGACGGTGCGGTGCTTCGGCAGCACGATGTCCGGACGCCCAGGCAGGTCTTTGCGATGCAGGCGGAAGCGGAATCCCATGGCGTGGAGCGCCGAGCGGACGCGCATCTCCGGCTTGGTGTGCATCGACCGGATGGCCGCCATGTTGCGGGAGCGCTGCTCGCGGGTGTGAACGTCCGTCATTGGCGTAAATCGCTCTCCACGCGAGCCACGAATTGCTCGACCGTCAGAATCTCGACTTGTGTTGTTGCTGGATAGTCGCGATGTAGAGCCTTGGGGACGATGAGGGAAACACCCGCTCCGTGCATTTCAGCAAGCTGTTTCTCCGATATACCCGGCTGGATAGTGAGAATGTATTTGCGCTGCACGCGCCGGGCTTCATTGAGCACCTGCCGCCAGCGATCTTTGCAAGTTGTTTTCACGCCCACTACAAATAAACGTTCTGTTGGCCACTCTGGATCGAGGTAGGCAGCGACACCTGGGATGACAACATCCGGTTCTCCGTCGATTTCGGCCGGTCGCATGGCGTGTGGGATTCCTCAACCGCACTAGCAGCGCACCAACATGATTCTCCAACGATCTGCCTGCGCGGGACTTACGTCGGTTCATGATCGTCGATGCGGTTTTCAGGAAATCATCAACATTTGCGAAGACGCGCTGCACTTCTTGCGTGCAGAGTGCGCGCTCGGCCAACCGAAAAAGCCGATACTCGCATTCCATGAGCTTCAAGAGAGTTGAATCTAGGTCCTGTCGCGCAAATTCTCGCATGCAATCTTCTACTGCACGTCGGGCCGCAGCTGAGAACAGTTCCCCGGTTGGAAACGCCGTTAGCTGCTCGACGAACGCGCGGAATTGACGTTCAATACATTCGTCCTCGGTCTCCTCGAGCGGAGCGCCATTCTGGTAAATGGCCCAGCCCTGTCCGAACCGAACGCCCAAGGCTGCCTGCACTTCCTCGATATCGTCAGGAAGGTCCAGCAGGAATGCACGGAAGGAGTCCTGGTTCAAGGGCACCAATACGAACAGGTCACCTACTGAGTCTCTTGTCAGGAACGGGAAGTGTGGTCCAAATCGAGTGAGGCGATATTCGCTGCGCGTCTTCTCGCCGTACCAAGTGATTGCGGATTTCGTTCTGTAGGCCTCGATCTGCCAGTCGATGATAACGAGACGCTTGTCGAATTCACCTCTTGTCGGCGGCTGGGTGGTGAATAGCTGCCATACTCCATCCTTCTTCGGCAGGTAGAAGCCGCGCTGATGTGTTCCAGTTATGCCAACATCGTTCGGTGAAATGAACTTGAGAAGAGCGTTGCCGCTCGTCTGAGCCACTTCTATTGCCGCCTCACAATCGGGCGAGGCCATTAAACTGCAGCCTGCTCCAGTTCAGGAATGGGCCGCTTTAAGAGGCAGCCGTTGTTCAACCTCTCCCATTCGCCGCGAAGAACGGGCAGGATCGACCGTACGACGTCCGACGCGACTCTGGGAACCACGGCATTTCCAAACTGTCGATATGCCTGTGTGTCCGAAACGACAATAGGGTACTTTTTCGGATCATCCGGAAATCCCATTAGGCGCTGGCATTCGCGGGGGGTCAAACGGCGAGGGTTTTTCTTGCGCTGGGGAATCAGTATTTCCGATCCGTCCTTGTAATAGCGTGCGCTCAAAGTGCGAGTCACACCTTGAAGATCAGCTAAACCGAAACCGAAGCCATTACCCCTTTCCCTGTGCCGCTCCGCGTATTCCTGTAAATAGCTCCACAGGTGATTAGTGAGAGTGTACTTGGGATCTGGATCGGACTCGAGAATGTCCTGAAGCACTGGGCCATCAGCCGGCGGTCTAGGAAACTCGAAAGCCGGCCGTGTGCGGAAAACCTGCTTATCGAAGCAAACAATATAGACCCGCTCGCGGTGTTGTGGAACCCAGCCTGCTGCGTCAATGACCTCGGAGAATACCCAATACTCCAACTCATTTAGAGTGTCGCAAATCGTCTTCCAGGTACGACCCTGGTCGTGCGACCTGAGGTTTTTAACATTCTCTAAAAGCAAAACAGGCGGTCGTTTGATCTCGGCAATCGTCGCAATATTAAAGAACAGCGTTCCCTGCGTGGTGCATTTGAACCCATGTAGGCGTCCAAGGCTGTTCTTCTTGGATACTCCAGCGATTGAAAAGGGCTGGCAGGGAAAGCCCGCAGCCAAAATGTCATGGTCGGGTATCTCGCTGGCGTGAATTTTCGTGATGTCGCCGCGCGGCATCTCTCGGAACCACTTACTATACGTCTTCTGGGAGTAGCGGTCCCACTCCGAGCTGAAGAGACATTTGCCCCCATTTTCCTCCAAAGCGATGCGGAACCCTCCAATCCCAGCAAAGAGATCGACGAACGAAAACGGCAGCCGTTCATCGCTCATCGCTCGGACTGAAGGCTCATCAAAAGGAAGCGCGGGCGTATAGCTGAGTTGGGCAACATTTCGAAGCGTCGTGATCAGGAACTCGTTCTGCCTTTGCTGACTTCGCTGGGTCTCGCGCTGAATCCAATGCCTTAGGTCAGATGGGAAGTTCCGAATGTTCAACTGAGCCGACATTTCGCCTCGCTGGGAAAAACTGCTAGCACGGATGCTAGCAGAAATTCCCAGAGATTTATTCGGTTTTTCTTCTCCCTGGTGGGAAAGTCGGTACCAAATTGGTTCGGCGCAGGGCTGTGAGCTGTCTAGGCGCCTCGGTGGCTCCGAGTGCGCGGTTTCGCGGATTTTGCAGGCTTCTTTGCGGCGGCCTTCTTCGCGGCCGCTTTTGTGGCCGCGGTGGGCATCGCGGTGCGTTTTGCGGGAGTCTTCCTGCGCGCGGCGAGGGTTTTCTCGGTCAGCGCAGCGGTGAGTTCGGCCAGCGCGATGGGGCGCGCGGATTTGCGCAGGCGCTCGAGGTCGTAGAACGTGCGCCGCTCGCGCAGAAAGATGTGGACCACGAAATCGACGTAGTCCATCAGGATCCACTCGCCGACGCGGCGGCCCTCGACGGAATTCGGGTACGTCGAGAATTCGCGCTTGAGGCGCAGCTCGATTTCATCCGCAATGGCCTGCGACTGCCGGTCATTGGCCGAGCTGGTGATGATGAAGAAGTCGGTGAATGCGGAATCGGCGGGGTCCAGCTCCAGCACCCGCGTGTCCTCGCCCTTTTTTTCGTCGCAGGCCGCCAGAGCGGCCAGTACCATTTTGCGCGTTTCCGTGGATGCCATGCGTCCGGTGAGCGCTCCCTTAGCACCCGCTTGGTGCCCTTGCAGTGATCGTACGGCAAGTTCCGGAGGATTGTTCAGGGAAAGAAAGCAGGATCAGGATGGCGCATCGTTCCCGTCATTCGGGCGGTACAGCCAGTGGTCGCGAATGTAGGCAGCGACGCCCGGATCGATGGCCGGCCCGGCATCCGATCCTTTTTCGAGCGCGGCGCGGATGGCGCTGGCGGAAACGTCGTCGGCCAGGTCGGGCAGCAGCCACAGGCGCGATTCCCGCCCAGTGTGATCGCGCAGGCAGAGCACGAGGTTGGCCGGTCCTGAGCCGTTGCAGGCCCCCACGGAAATGCTGGGCGGCAACGCGGCGGTCAGGCGGCCGAGGTCGAAGCCGGGGCGCGCGGCCACGGCGAAGTCGCAGGAGAGCAGGAGATCCGCGGCGCGGTACCACTTACCGATGGAGAGGAACGAATCGGCGCCCATGAGGCAATAGAGCGAGTCGTCGGAAGGCAGCTGGGCGCGCAGGGTACGGAGGGTATCGACGGTGTAGTTCGGCCGGTCGTCGTCGCGCGGGGCGTCCATGAGCGAGACCTCGAAGCCGGGCTGGCCGGCAATTGCCAGGCGCGTCATGGCGACTCGATCCTGAAAGCCGGCCATCGACTCAGGGTCATGGGCGCGGTCGCGCTTGAGCGGCTGCACGCCCACGGGCGCAAACAGCACGCGGTCGAGTCCCAGGCGCTGCTGCGCAAGCTGCGCCAGCGCCAGGTGGCCGCGGTGCGGCGGGTCGAAGCTGCCCCCAAACCATCCCGTTTTCATCGGATCGGCATCATCGGTTCTGAGCATAACGCGGCGGGCAATTTCGGGTACCGTGAGGGAGTGGGGCGGCATACAAATTCCGAGCGCCCGAGGCAGGCCCGATGAAGCACATGGCCACCATCGGACTGGGAGGGAATCTGCCTTCGCGCGCCGGAGCGCCGGAGCAGACGCTGGTTGCGGCGATGGACGATTTGGGCGGCGAAGGCCGCTTGGTCGCGCGCTCGTCGCTCTGGCGCACGGAGCCGGTCGGCTACGCGGATCAGCCCGCGTTTGTGAATGCCGTGGTGCGCCTTGAGACGGAGCTGGAGCCGGAGGCGCTGCTGGAGCGGCTGCTGGGGATTGAGCGCAGCTATGGCCGCGATCGCGGCCGCGATGTGCCGAAAGGGCCGCGCACGCTCGATTTGGATTTGCTGCTGGTGGACGATTGGACGGTGAATTCGCCGCGGCTGACGCTGCCGCATCCGGGCTTGGCGGAGCGGCGGTTCGTGCTGGCGCCGCTGGCGGAGATTGCTCCAGGATTGCAGCACCCCGTTCTGCATGCGACGATGGCGGAACTGCTGGCAGCGCTGCCCGATGCAGGCCCCAACCGCAGGGAAGCCGTCACGAAGCTGCGGAGCGGGCAACCTGAGCCGGAAAACCACCGTCCATGAGGCGTACGCTTTGAGAGCCTGGATCGTTCTTCTGTTCGCCGCTGTCGCCGCGTCCGCGCAATCGCCGGTTGCGGTGCGCGGCACGGTCGAGAACGCGCAGGGACAGCCGATTGCCTCGGCGACGATTACGGATATGGCGGGCAAAACACTGGCCGTCTCCGGAGCCGATGGCGGATTCACGCTCTCCGCGCCGCCGCAGCAAATCGAAGTAGTGGCCGCGCATTATGTTGCCGTGGTGGTGAACGCTGTCCCGGGCGCGCCGCTGCATGTGATCCTGCGGCAGCCGTTGGAAACCGTGGTGGTGACGGCGTACCGCTCGCCACTCGGCAGTGAGGATAGCCCGGCGAGCACGCGCGTGCTCGACCGGCAGCAACTGGAACGCGCGGCGTCCCCTGCGCTCGACGGAAAACTGCGCGAGGTGCCGGGATTCCAGCTCTTCCGGCGGTCCAGCTCGCTGGTCGCCAACCCTACGACGGAGGGGATTTCGCTGCGCGGCCTGGGATCGACGGCGGCGAGCCGGTCGCTGGTCGTCTTCGACGATGTGCCGCTCAACGATCCGTACGGCGGCTGGATTCACTGGGAGGAACTGCCTCCGCTCGTGGTGCATTCGGTGGAGGTGGTGCGCGGGGGCGCATCGGATCTGTACGGGTCGAGCGCCATTGGCGGCGTCATCAGCGTGGTTCCGGTGCGCCCGCAGGTCAGCGGGGCGGAGATCGAAACGAGCGGCGGCTCGGAAAGCATGCTCGACGACGGCGCGCTGGCGACGATGCAGCACGGCGTGTGGTCGGGGCTCGGGAGCGCCGGTTTGATCGCCACAGACGGCTACACGCTGGTGGCTCCGGCGTTCCGTGGGCCGATCGATCAGCCGTCGAATGTCCACGCGCTGAATGGGCTCGTTGCCTTGCGGCGGGCGCTGCCGCAGGGAAACGGCGGCCAGGCTGGACGCATTTTCGTGCGCAGCAATGTGCTGAACGAACGCCGCCACAACGGCACCTTCGACCAGTGGAATGCGACACGGCTGTGGCGCGGGGCAGCGGGCGCCGACTGGAGCGGCTTCGCGCTGCGCCTGTGGGGCGGCGACGAGCATTACCGGCAAACCTTTTCGAGCATCGCCGTGGGGCGCGCTTCAGAGAAGCTGACGCGGTTTGCTTTTGATCCGGCCACCGAGCTGGGTGCCGCGCTGCGCTGGCAGCATCCGATGGGCACGCATGCGCTGGCGCTCGCCGGAGCCGACACCCACGACGTGCGCGCCGCGGACGACGAGCACTTGTTCGCGGGAGCGGGTGGCCTGCTGCGCACCTCTGCCGAGCAGCGGCAGACGGGCGTGTGGGGCGAAGCGCTGCTGACGCCCGCAAACTGGACGATCAGCGGATCGGCGCGCGTCGATCACTTCTCGAATTTCAATCCCCGGCAGTTCAGCACGCCGACGCTTCCGGCCGCGCTGCCCTCGTGGAGCGAGACGGTGATCGATCCGCGGCTCGGCCTGGTGCGGCGCATCAACGCCTCCCTTTCGCTGAACGCCTCCGGCTTTCGCGCCTATCGCGCGCCGACGGAAAATGAGTTGTACCGCACCGGCCAGGTAGGGCAGCAGACCACGGAGCCGAATCCGAACCTTCGCTCAGAGCGGGCGACGGGCTGGGAGACCGGACTGCAAACCGACCTGCACCGTTACGGCTCCAGCCTGCGCGCCAGCTATTTTTGGACGCAGGTGAACCGGCCGATCACCGCGCTCACGCTCAGCGTGACGCCAACGTCGGAGCTGCTGATGCGCGAGAATCTGGGCCAGATTGAAAGCCGCGGCGTTTCGCTCGACTTCGCCATGCAGCCGGCGGAGTGGATCGGGATCCAGGGCGGCTATCAGTTGGCCGATGCCACGGTGACGAAGTTTGCGCCCGAGCCGGCGCTGATCGGCAAATGGATTCCGCAGGTGCCGCAGAACATGGCGACGATGCAGGTGCGGCTGTCGCATCCGCGCTGGGGCTTGTTCAGCGTGCAGGGGATAGAGAGCGGCCGCCAGTACGACGACGACGCGAACGCCTATCTGCTGCACGGGTATTTCCGGCTCGATGCGTACGGGGAACACAGCTTCGGCCGGCATGTGGTGGCGTTTGCCGACGGCGAGAATCTATTCGACCGCGCCGTTGAAGTGGGCAAGACGCCGGTGACGACGCTGGGCACGCCGCATGTGGCGCGGGTGGGGCTGCGTTTTGCCTGGGGGGAATAACGTCGCTGAATCGCCGGCTGATGGTTGAGATAACGCCGAATCCGGCAGCGGCAACGGTTTCAGGTGCATCCAAGCCGTCTGAGCAGCGGCCGTGCGCAGATTCTTTCCTTCCCAATACGGCGGACCCGACCCCAACGGACCCGAAGCCGGCGGACCAAACGCCGCATGAAAAACAAAGGGACAGATATGGAAAAGGCACTTCGGCTGTTGTTCGTGGATGACGAGCCGAATATCCGCACGCTGCTCTCGGCCATTCTGAAGAACAATGGCTTTGCGGTCACCGTGGCGGCTACTGTTGCGGAAGCTCTGAACCTGATTGCGACGCAGCCATTCGACGTGCTGATCTCGGATCTGAACATCGGCGAGGCCGGGGACGGCTTCACGGTGGTGAGCGCGATGCGCCGAACGCAGCCCGAGGCCGCGACCTTCATTCTGACCGGTTACCCCGCGTTCGAAACCGCGCTGGAAGCGATCCGGCAGCAGGTGGACGACTATTTCGTGAAGCCGGCGGACGTGAATGTCCTGGTGCAGAAGGTGCACTCCCGGCTGAACAGCCCGAGGAAGGAGCGGCACCGCATCGAACCCAGGCGAGTGGCGCAGATTCTGGATGAGAACAAGGATGCGATTGTGGCGCGATGGCTGACCACCGTGCGCGAAGATGCAGAGATGGGGACGGCAGAGCTTTCCGATCAGGAGTTGACCGATCACCTGCCAGGCGTGCTGCGGGAAATCATCCGCAAAACCAGGCTGGAAGAATTGTCGCCGGATGCGATGAGCTCGGCCGAGGAACACGGAAAGACTCGTTTCCGGCAGGGTTGCGCCATACCCTCGCTGGTGCGGGAGGCGCGCATCCTGCACGATGTGACCAGCCAGGTGGTGCAGGAGAACCTGCTGGCCGTGGACATCAGCTTTGTAATCCGCGACATCATGGCGGTCGGCGAAACCATCCAGGCCTTCCTCGAAGAGTCGATTCGATCTTTCGTGGATGCGCGAGAAGCGGCTCGGTGAGTCAAGGGGGATCACTCGTTCGCGTCAATACGAGGAGCCCCTTCGAGCATGGGCAGAGTCGGATCGCGGGCAACGCCTTGTGCAGCGCCGGGGTCGTCCTCGTGGCCGCCCTCTCGGGGACGCGCGGCGGCCTGTGGTATTTCGGATGCGGCGAACGTCGGGTCAGGACGAGCGAAATAGCCGAGCTCCCCCTTCTGTGTGCTACGCTTCGCACCTGTGGCCAACTTCGAAAAAGCGCCGGCAGAGGTCCAGGAGATACTCTCCAAGCCGATTCAGCAGCTCGGCCTCAAGCTGGAGGGCTCGCCGCTCGAGCGGTTCGTCCAGCAGCTCTATGAAGAGCTGGGCGCCAAAGGGTTCACGCGGTTTCGGCCCCGGTGCTACCTCACCGATGAGTGGGGATGCCCAAACATGGAGCCGGTGATCGGCATTCCCTTCTACCTGGCCGACAGGAGACTCCAGCGCCTGGAAGCGGCGATGAACGATATTGAAGATGCGCGGCAAATCATGATGTACATGCGCCACGAGGCCGGCCACGCTTTCAATTACGCCTACGCACTCTACAAAACGAAGGAGTGGCGCGACCTGTTCGGACCGTTTCGGCGCGCGTACCGGGAGAACTACAAACCGGTGCCTTTCTCGCGCCAGTTCGTGCGGCACATGGAGGGGTGGTACGCGCAAAAGCATCCGGACGAAGACTTTGCCGAGACATTCGCGGTGTGGATGACGCCCCGCTCCAACTGGCGGCAGCGTTACAAGGGCTGGGGCGCGATGAAGAAGCTGCTCTACATGGATCGCATGGGGCGCAAGCTCCGCGACGCCGACCCGGTGGTGGCGCGCGGCGATACCGATATCACCGTCGACGAAATGGATGTGACAGTCGGCGAGTTTTATCAGCGCACGCTCGAACAGCAGGTGATCCCCGATGAGCTCCCGTTCGATACCGATCTGCGCGACATCTTCAGGGCGTCGAAGCGGCGCAGAAAAAACGTTCGGCCGGCGGTGGATCTTCTGCGCGAGAACCGCAAGGTGCTGGTCGACAAAGTGACCTACTGGACGGGGGTCCGGCGTCCGCTGGTGAAGAAGCTGGTGGAAGCGATCGAAGCGAAAGTGAGCGACCTGGGCCTGCGCTCCGACATAAAATGTGAAAGAGAATACCTGACCGAAGTCAGTGTGTATGCAACCGCGCTGGCGATGAACTACATTGCACGGGAAAAATTCATTCTGCCCTGAGGGCGCAGTGCATGGGCAGAAAACGGCGCAGGAAGAAATGGTAAAGGCAATATGCCGAACCTGAAAATCACGATCCTGCACGACGTATGGGAGGAAGGGCCGCCTGAACCAGAGCCGGAGCCGGTGAAGGCGCCGCGCGCCAAAAGCGGAAAGCGCCGCAAGAGGAAGAAAGATCCGCTGCACGATCGCGAAGAGATCTTCGAGGCGCTGAGCAAGCTGGGGCACGAGCCTTCGTATCACGTGCTCGATGGCAGGAACCAGTCGTTGCAGGCGGTGGCCAAATGCGGCGCCGACCTCATCTTCAATCTCACCGAGTCGTACGCCGGCGACGACACGATGGACAAGAACATCGCCAGCTATCTGGAGCTGCTGCACATTCCGTACACCGGCAGCGGCCCGCAGGCGCTGTACCTCGCGCAGGACAAGTCGCTCGCGAAAAAGATCTTCGACTTTCACAAAATCAAGACTCCGAACTTCGCCGTCTCCTATAAGGGCCGCACGGATCACTCGCACGACATCGAGTTTCCGCTGATCGTGAAGCCGGTGTCGGAGGATGGGTCCATCGGGATCGACAGCGGCTCGGTGGTGGACAGCGTGAAGGAGCTGATGGAGCGCATCGACTATATCCACGAGGAATTCGACAGCCCGGCGCTCATCGAGGAGTACATTGAAGGCCGCGAAATCTACGCCGCCATTCTGGGCAACGACAGCCCTGAGGTGCTGCCCCTGATTGAGCTTGACCTCTCGAAGCTGCCCAAAGGAACGCCGCGGATCGCCTGCCAGGACGTGAAGTTCGATCACGAGACCGAGGCTTACAAAGTGACCAAATCGGCGCCAGTGGAGGATCTCGACGAGGAGACGACAGAAAAGCTTCAGCAGACGGGACTCGCCGCGTATCGCGCGCTCAAGCTGCGCGACTACGGCCGCATCGACATGCGTCTGAATGGGAAGGGAGAGGTCTACGTCATCGAAGCCAACCCGAATCCGTGGCTCGCCAGCGCCGCCGAATTTACGATGGCAGCAAAGAAGGGCGGCTACACGTTTGCTGACATGATCGGGAAGCTGGTGGGACTGGCGCAGGCGCGGGCGGATTAATTCAGGCGAAACGATCCCACCAACTCCCAACACCCGCCTGCATGGGACGCCCGGCTCTGAGCGGCGCGTTAGCAGCGATCGGCGAGCAGCGCGGCGATGCCTGCGCCAATTACCGCCAGCGCGGGATCTTCCGGCAGAATCTCGACCATGTAATTTTGCAGCGGGCTCATCTTGATCATCTCGTAGAGATACTGCTTGAGCAGGGCCAGGTCGAGCCGTTGAATGTCGCGGCCAGTGTAGTAGAAGCGGCCAGGACCCTCGAGATGAATCTGCGAGGCGGTGGCGGCGGCGAGCGCGCGATGCGCCAGCTCGACAAATTCGCGGCAGCGGCGGTCGCCCTTCTTCGCGCTGGCGAAAATCTCGTCGGGCTCCATGTCAAGGAAGCGAAGGCGCATGGCGCGGTGGCCGAGAATGCCTTCGAGGTGCCCGAGCCCCCCGCATCCGCAGTATTTTTCTTTGGGATCGAGCGTGACGACCATGTGGCCGCCTTCCCAGGGGCCTTCGGTGTAGGGATAGCGCCCAAACCCGATGCCATTGCCGATGGTCCACACGCGGACGGTTTTCTCGAGCTGGCCGCGGGTGGCGGCAATGCCGGCGGCGACGGCGTCGGCGTCGTTGAAGACGCGCACCTTGATGTCGAGGCCGCGCTTCGCCATGCCCGCCTTCAGGCTGTCGCACACGCGCGCGCCCTTCATCTGCGGCAGGTTGGGCGAGTCGAGCAGCACGCCCTGGTGCACATAGCCGGGCATGGCCACCCCGGCGGCTTCGATTTCAGTCCCCTGCGGAGCAAGCGCGGCAATGGCATCGCACAGAATGTCGCACAGGTTCTCGGCGGGGACTTCAATCAGGCCGTTCGTGTCGTCGATGTTCTCGGGGAACTCGCGCAGCCCGTCGCGCAGCTTGTGCTCGTCGATCAGTCCCGCGACCACCCGAGTCGTCATCACTACGCCGATTGTGTACGCCATGATTGCCCTCCGCCGCAGCCCTATCAGCCCTCGAAGCGGGCCAGCCGATTGATGCCGTTGAACGCGGCGGCCTTGTAGCACTCGGCCAGGGTTGGATAGTTGAAAACCGTATCGATGAAGTAGTCGACGGTGCCGTTGAGGGCCATCACGGCCTGGCCGATGTGCACCAGCTCCGCCGCACCTTCGCCGATAATGTGCACGCCCAGCACCTGGCGCGTCTCGCGATGGAAGATCAGCTTCAGCCGGCCGGTCGTATCGCCGCGAATCTGGCCGCGCGCGATCTCGCGGTAGTAGGCCACGCCCACTTCGTAGGGAACGTCCTCTTCGGTGAGCTGCTCTTCCGTTTTGCCGATGAACGAGATCTCGGGAATCGTGTAGATGCCGTAGGGATAGAAGCTGGGGTTGGAGATCACGTGGTCGTTGCCGAAGGCGCGCTCCGCGGCGATGCGGCCCTGTTCCATCGAAACCGACGCGAGCGCGGGGAAGCCGATCACGTCGCCGACCGCAAAGATGTGCGGGACCCTGGTGCGGAAATCCTTGTCTACCGGAATGCGACCGCGCTTGTCGGCCTCAATGCCGGCGGCGCTGAGGTTCAGCTCGTCGATATTGCCCTGGCGGCCCACCGCGTAGAGCAGCGCGTCTCCGCTGATGCGCTTCTTGCTCTCCAGATTGGCGACCACCGCGCCGTCGGGCAGCTGCTCCACGCTGGCGACTTCCTCGCCGAGCCGCATGGTCACGCGGCTGTCGCGCAGGTGGTAGCTCAGGGCCTCCACGATCTCCTGATCGGCGAATTCCAGCAGGCGCGGGCGCTTTTCCACCAGCGTGACGCGCACGCCAAGGGCCGCGAACATGCAGGTGTATTCGACGCCGATGACGCCACCGCCCACGACGATCAGGTTCTTCGGCAGCTCGGGCAAATCGAGCACCTGGTCGCTGTTGATGATGGTTTTGCCGTTGATGGGCACGGCAGCCGAGGACGCGGGTTTCGTGCCGACTGCAATCACGATGTTCTCGGCCTCATAGGTGTTGGCCCCGCGCGGGCCGTCCACGTGAATGTGGTGGTCGTCGTCAAAGCGGGCAACGCCGCTGACGACTTCAACGCCGTTGCGCGAGAGCTGCGCCTCAGTCACGTCGATTTCGGTTTTGACGACGTGCTGCACGCGGAAGGCAAGATCGGCCATGGTGATCTTTTCCTTCACGCGGTAATTCAGGCCGTAGATGGAGCGGTAGTTGTATCCGGAGAGATGGAGCACGGCCTCGCGCATCGTCTTGCTGGGGATGGTGCCGGTGTTGATGCACACGCCGCCAACGACGCTGCGCATCTCCACCAGCGCCACGTGCTTGCCCTTCTTCACCGCCGAGACTGCCGCGCGCTGACCGGAAGGGCCCGAGCCTATCACCAGCAAATCGTATTTCGCCATGGGTTGGATCGGACCGCAGGAGGCCCGTGCTCATCTTAAACTCCAGCGGCGATTGCGCGCCGCCGCTTGGTTGTGAATTCATGCAAACATAGGTCTGATGCTGCTCTATGCCATTACGAATCGGAAACTGCTGAGCGGCGACGACGCCGCGCAGCGGCAGCGGCTCGTGGAACTGGCCGCGGAGTGGGCGCGCGGCGGCGTGGACTACATCCAGATTCGCGAAAAAGATTTGCCTCTCACCGATCTGCAGCCGCTGGCCGCGCAGATGGTGGAAGCGGTGCGCGGGGCCGGCGGCAAGACGCGGGTGCTGGTGAACGGGCCCGCGCAGGTGGCGCTCGATGCCGGAGCCGACGGCGTGCACTTG